>DASZMZ010000131.1:0-37666 GCA_035551455.1 Candidatus Sulfopaludibacter sp. | reverse complement strand
GTCTTGACGAAGGTGCCCAGAAGACGGGGGCAGCGGTCGGCGGACGCCTGTTTCAGGTCGGCGTACCGGTGCTTCACATCCTCACCGAGCAGCGTGGTGGTCCAGGCGGCGTTCTTGAAATTATTGAGCGCGTCGTAGATGTTGTCGGGCAGATACCGCTCGGCCTGCCGAATGTTCTTGATCTTGGCGATCTCGCCCTCGATGCCGGTCTTGAATACCGCGAGCATTACGAGGTAGGGATTCGCATCGGGCGCCACGGAGCGGACTTCCACGCGGGAACTGCGCTCGTTGCCGATCGGGATGCGGATCATCGAGCCGCGGTCCACCGCCGACGCTTTGATCTGGTTGGGCGCTTCGAAGTGCGGATCGAGCCGGCGATACGCGTTGACGCTGGGGTTGAGCAGCAGGCACAGGTCGTTGCCCGCGGTGAGGATGCGGTCTACGAACTGCCAGGCGAACTTGCTGAGCTTCTCTTCGCCCTTGGGATCCCAGAAGAGATTCTTGCCGTTCTTGCTGATCGAAACGTTGGTGTGCATGCCGCTGCCATTGACGCCCACCACGGGCTTGGGCAGGAAGCTGGCGGTGAAGCCCATGCGATTGGCCACCTGGCGGCAGATCAGTTTATAGATCTGAATCTGATCCGCGGCCGCCACCACTTCGGCGTAGCTGTAGTTGATCTCGAACTGCGAGGGCGCCACCTCGGGATGGTCCTTTTCATTCTGGAAGCCCATGGCGCGCTGCACTTCGGCGGTGGTGTCGATGAACAGGCGGAGGGGATCGCCGGGCAGCGAATGGTAATAGCCGCCGGTGTTCACGTAATCGAATTTATGGGTTTCGTGATACCGGCGCTCGGCGTCGGGACCGTTGAACAGGAAGCCTTCGATCTCATTGGCCGCGTTCAGGGTGTAGCCGCTCTTTTCGTATACGGTGGAGGCGAGGCCCTTCAGGACGCCGCGGATATCCGCGCTATACGGCGTCCCGTCCTTATCAATCACTTCGCCGAAGACCAGCACTTTGCCGGGTCCAAAAACATCGGAGGGTGCCCAGTAGAAAGCGCTCCAATCCATGTGCAGCCGCAGATCGCTCTCGCGCTGCGCCGTGAAGCCGCGGATGGACGAACCGTCGAACGTCAGGTTGTCCCAGCTCTTGACAAGAAACTTCTTGTCGTAATCGAGCATGTGGAGGCGGCCTTCCAGGTCGCTGAAGAGCACCGTGACGGCTTTGATGCGTTTCTCGTCGGCGAGATATTTGAGGCGCGCTTCCTGGATGACATCCATGGGAACGCGGTTGCTGCGCTGTTCCTTGGCTTCCAGGTTCAGCTCTTCCAACTCGCCGTACGAAAGGCGTAAAAAGTCTTGCAGTTCGTTCAAAATCCCTCCTGGTTGAACATTTAATTTTCCGTGACGGGGCGACACTTCGCAATGGTTTTAGACGATTTCACCGATAGATTGTGTTTATGGGCGTAATCAGGGAATTCTAGTCGGCGACCTGCGCCGCAGCCAGACCAGGTAGGCGGTGCGCAGCAGGGCGACCCAAACCACCGCCAAAGCATAGCCGCCGGCCACGTCCGTTGGGTAGTGGACACCCAGGTAGATACGCGAAATGCCGATGGCCAGAGTGAGCAGCGTGGCGCCCGTCCAGAGAGCCACCTTACGCAAGGGACGGGATCGTACGGAAAGGATCGCCACCAACACCCCATAGAAGCAGCAGGCCTCCACGGAATGGCCGCTCGGGAAGCTGTACCCCTGGGCCTGCGCGCCGAAGAAAACATCCGGCCGGTGACGCGCGAAGCTGTACTTCAGTGCCTGGTCGCAGGCCTCGCCGCCCAATGCGGACAGCGCCAGAATGACCGCGGCCCGGCGACGTCCCAGGCTATAGAACCGCCACACCAGCACCGCGCCCAGCAGAATGAGAAGCCAGGGCTGGCCGAGTTCGGTGACGTCCAGCATGACCCGGGTGAGCAACGGGTTCGACCAGGAATGGATGGCGGACCGCACGCTCCGGTCGACCGCCTCGGTGCTGCCGTGCATCACCGCCTGCGCCAGAACGGCGAAGGCCACCGCCGCCACAACCGCCACCGTTACACCTGCGAGCAGGGTTTTGTTTTCTTTGTTCACCTTTCTTACCATACGGCGCGCGACGCACTGTGACAAAATAGTTGCTTCCCCTATGCGTTCGGCTCCTATTCTCCTTTTCGCGCTCGCCCTCGTGGCGGGGGCTCAGACACCTCTCGGTACGGTAACTGGCTTGGCGACGGATCCTTCCGGCGGCGCTGTCCCCGGAGTGGCCATTACCCTTACCAGTCAGGAAACGGCGATCAAACGCAGCGTTTCGACCAATGGCTCCGGCGTGTATTCCCTGCCCGATTTGCCCCCGGGCACCTACCGCCTGAATGCCGAAGCGAAAGGCTTCCGTCCGATGGAGACGCGCGCTTTCAGCGTGGAGGCATTCCGCACCGTGCGTCAGGATCTGCCTTTGGAATTGGCCACCGCCAGTTCCGAAGTCGTGGTGACGGAAGCCGCATCGGCGATGATTCAGCTGGAATCGCCCGCCATTTCCGCGGGACTGGCGAGCCGGCAAATCATCGAGCTACCCACCAACTTGCGCAGCGTGGCGAAGAACTCCGGCGATTCGGGACTGATCAGCGAGATCATGCCCGAGACCGTGCCGGGCGTGGTGCAGGTGGGCGGCGGCGCCAAGTGGCTCTCGCCGGGCGGCACGGCGGGCGGCACCAAGGTAAAGGTGGACGGCATCGAGACGATGTTCGGCAATTTCGGCAGTCCCGATAACGTGTCGCAGCCTTCGGTGGAAGCGATTCAGGAATTCACGGCGAACGTGCTGACCAGCCGCGCCGAATTCAGTGGCATGGGCACGGTGACCACCGCCACCAAGAGCGGCACCAACGAATTCCACGGCGGCCTGTACGAATACATGCACAACAGCGCCACCGATGCGCGCAACACGTTCACCACGGCGAAGCCCTTCACGAATTTGCACAACTACGGCGGGACTCTCGGCGGTCCCCTCCAGAAGGACAAGACCTTCTTCTTCGCGGATTTCGACGGCACGCGCGGCGTGGCGGCGTACCTGTTCTCGCCCAACGTCCCCACCGTGGCGATGCGCGGCGGCGACTTCACCGGACAGGCGGCGCTGAAGAATCCATTTACCACGTCGCCGTACAGCGGCAATACGATTCTTCCGCAGTTTCTTTCCTCGCAGGCGCTCAAGGCGCAGCAGCTTTTTTTCCCGCTGCCGAATTTCGGTCCGGCCAACCTGACGGCGGCCAACTACCGCGCGGCCTTCGATGGTCCCGAGGTGCACCGCACCGAAGAGTTCAAGGTGGACCACAACTTTTCCGCCAACCACATGGCATTTCTGCGCTACTCGAATCGTAAGGACGACTATCACATCCCGGGCGCGCGCTCGGCGCTTCCGCCCACCACCGTGGGCACCAGCGACAACATCCGCCGCGTGAACTTCTGGACCCTGGGCGATGTGGCCACGCTCAAATCCAACATGGTGAATGAATTTCGCGCCGGCGTAGTGATTCTGGTCTCGGCCAGCAGCAGCGATTTCACGGGACAAAATGTGATGCAGCAACTGGGCATCGCCGGGCTGCCGGATCGCGGTCCGGTGAACAGCCTGCCGTTCTTCAGCATTTCCGGATACTCCAACAACAACATCAACCTGCTGAGTCCCGTAAACGATGGACACGCCCAACTGGCGGATAACCTGAGTTGGGTCCACGGCCGCCATTCCATGAAGTTCGGCGTGGAGGAGATCAACTGGTTCGTGAATCGCTACATGCCGAACAACTCGGGCAACCCGATTTTTGGCAGTTACTCCTTCACCGGTGCATTCACCGGCAACGCCTACGCCGATTTCCTGCTGGGCGTGCCCGCGACGGTGACCCGCGAAGAGCCGTTCGCCACGCAGTATAACCGGTCGCGCGATTGGGCAGGGTATGCGCAGGACGATTTCCGGATTACTCCGCGGCTGACGCTGATTTACGGCCTGCGGTATGAATACAACGGTCCCGCCTATGCGCGCGACGGCAATATGTATTCCTTCGACCTCGCCACCGGCAAGATCGTCCTGCCGGGCCAGCAATCGCTTGGCTATGTGAGCAAGCTGTTCCCCTCCACGTATCCCGTGGAAACGGCGGATGCTGCCGGGTTGGGCCGTTCGTTGCGCAAGAGCGACGCCAACAATTTCGCGCCGCGCTTCGGCTTCTCCTATCAGTTGGACCACTTCTCGCGGACCGTGCTGCGCGGCGGTTGGGGCGTCTATTACAACCACTATTCGGAGAACGTGCCGGGCGATCTGGCGGCCGGTCCTTTCTCGGCGACCACGGTGAACACCAACACCTTTACCAACGGTCAGCCGCTGTTCACGCTCGCCAATCCGTTCGCCGCGGCCGGAACTCCGGGCACGCTCTCCCTGCGCGCCGTGGCGCCCAATCTGCGCAACAGTTACGTACAGCAATATACGCTCTCGCTAGAGCACGAACTGACGCGCGACATGGGTGTGCGCGTCAGCTATATCGGGTCGAAGGGCTCGCAACTGGTCTACCGGCGCGATGTGAATCAGCCGCTGGCATCCACCGTCGCCTTCAATAACAACCGGCGGCCGTATCCCATTTTCGGCACCATCAACTACGCCGATAACGGCGGCAACATGCTCTACAGCGGCCTGCAGACGCAAGTGCAGAGGCGCTTCAGCCGCGGCTTGCTGTTCAGTTCGACATGGACTTGGGCCAAGGAAATCAGCGACGCCGATGAGATTGACGACTTCGAGCTGGGGTACACCATCGAAGACACTTACAACCGGCGGCGCGACCGCGGCAATGTCTATTCGGTGCCGCGCCATCAGTGGATCAATCAGGCGCTCTACGATCTTCCGCTGGGCAAGGGAAAACTCTTGAGCGGCTGGCAGATCAATACCCTGCTCAACTTCAGCACGGGGAATTGGTATACGCCGGTAATCAGCGGTCCGGATCCCACCAACACGCGGCAGACCACGCTGCGTCCCGATCTGATCACCTCGACCATCGCCATGCCCAAGACGCTGAATCAGTGGTTCGACCCGTCAGCCTTCGGTACGCCGGCCAACGGACTCTGGGGCAATGCGGGACGCGGCATCATCGAAGGGCCCGGTTACGTGCTGTGCAATTTCAGTCTGCAGAAGACCGTCCGCATCGAGAAGTGGGGCGCGCTGCAGTTCGTGGCGTCGTTCCAGAACGTGTTGAATCACGTGAACTACGGCGAGCCCACTGGCGGTGGCAGTCCTCTGCAGAGCCAGACGACGGTGAATAACAGCAACGCGGGGAAGATCACCAGTACGGCGGTATTTCCACCGGCCGGGAGTCCCCGCATCGGACAACTGGCGATTCGCTGGAATTTCTAACGGTCGTGGTCGTGGCCGTCCTGATTCTGATTCTGATTCTGCTGTGTACCGGCCATGAGTCCGCTGGCGGCGATGAAAGGTCCGAGTTGCGAGCCTAGAGCGGCGGACGGTGAGAAGATCCTGACCAGCACGACTGGACCTACGCAACTGGCGGGCAGTGTCACAGTCTGATCGATCTGCGCGTCGCCGGACGAACTGAGCGTAGCCGCCGCGATGGACAGATCCGGGACCGCGACGGCCATTCCGCCGGTTCCGCCGCAAACCAGAGTCGCCGCCACCATCGTGACCGGACCGGTAGTGCCCACCACTGCCGCGGGGGCGCCCGGACCAAGAAGCAGCCCTTGCACCTGTAACTGAATTCGCCCATTCGAATCGATCGATACCTGCCCCTGATTGACCAGCCACGGCGCGCCGCCGCTGGCAATGCCGGCGACTGCCATGCCCGGGGTCGAACCGATCAGACTGGACTGGAAGGATGAGTTACCGTTGTTATTATTGTTGTTATTGTTATTGTTGTGGCCGTCGTCCGCCAGGCCGCTGAAACACAACAGAGTGACTGCTCCGATTGCTGCTAACGTCTTAGTTGGCATTGGAATCTCCTAGTCGCTCATTCTGCACCGGCTGGAATTTTTCGTTGTTGCGGGCCTGTAAAGGTTTGGTAAACCACACTGCCCAGTGTGCTGATCCAGACAGGGCCGGAGTGCGGAAAGGATAACTGAGAAGGCCTGCACATCGGGTCCCCGCCGCATTTCGCTTTTTACAAATGGTCAATAGCCGGTCCTACCGCGAGCGGTTATTCTGATTCCGGAGTTAGTAAGTGCGGAGGATCAAAATGCAGTTGCGATTAGCTCGGGTGATAGGGATACTCATATGCGCCGGTCTGACGGCCGGCGCGTCCGAATTTGATATCCAGGTTCTGGCGACGAATGGGAGCGATCCCGATCTGGTGAATGCATGGGGACTGACCGCGAGCCCCACCAGTCCTTTTTGGATTGGCGCGAACGGAAGTGGCAAGGCCCTTGTGTACAACGGAGCAGGAACCAAACTCGGCTTGACCGTCACGATTCCGGGCGACGGCTCGGTTACCGGCGCGACCTTTAACGGAAGCAGCGGTTTCGACGGCGACTCGTTCCTCTTCGCTTCGGAAGACGGCACGGTTTCGGGCTGGCGGGGGGCTCTCGGCACCGCGGCCGAAACGCTGGTGGGGGCCGACCCGAGTTCTGTTTACAAAGGAATCGCCGATGCGTCGGTGGGCGGCTTCGACTACGCCTATCTGGCCAACTTTCGAACCGGTGCCATCGACGTTCTGAAAGGCGAGGGTGGCGCGCCGGACTTAGCTGGCTCTTTCACGGATCCCGATCTGCCCGCCGGCTATGCGCCTTTCGACGTCCAGAATCTGGGTGGTGTTCTGTACGTCACTTACGCGGTCCAGGATGCCGCCAAGAAAGACGATGTTGCCGCCCTCGGAAATGGGATTGTGGATACGTTCGACCTGAACGGTAACTTCCTGGGCCGGGTAGTTACCGGCGGTCTTCTGGATTCGCCGTGGGGTCTGGCGATCGCTCCGGCGGGTTTTGGCGATGTGGGCGGCGATCTGCTGGTCGGCAATTTCGGCAATGGCAGGATCAACGCTTATAACCCTACGACTGGAACGTTCGTTGAAACCCTGGCGGGGGCCGGCGGCACAGCGCTGACCATCGACGGGCTCTGGGGTCTGCGCTTCGGCAATGGAGGTGCCGCCGGCAGCACGCAGACGCTGTACTTTACGGCCGGTCCCAACGATGAACAGGATGGCGCATTCGGCGACATCACGAGTCCCGTGGGCTCTACCGTACCGGAACCGGCGACTTGGGTGCTGTTGAGTGCGGCGCTGGTATGCCTGTGCTGTGGCAGGATAGTGGGTAATGATCGCCTCAATCAATCCAGCCACCGGCGAGACTCTGAAGACGTTCCCGGCGCTGACTGCTGATCAGTTGGAAGACAAACTGGCGCGGGCGGATCGAGCCTGGCGGAGTTACCGCCGCACGCCCTTCGCCGATCGCGCGCGCTGGCTGGCCGCCGCTGCCGAAATTCTCACAGCGGAGAAGGACCGGCTGGGCCGGATCATGACCCTTGAGATGGGGAAGACGATCGCCAGCGCTCGCGCCGAGGCGGCCAAGTGCGCCACGGCATGCACCTATTACGTGGAGCACGGCGAGCAGTTGCTGGCGGACGAAGCGGTGGATGCCGGCGGCGGCCGCAGTTTTCTGCGGTACGACCCGATTGGTCCGGTGCTCGCCGTGATGCCGTGGAATTTTCCCTTCTGGCAGGTCTTTCGCTTTGCCGCGCCGGCGCTGATGGCGGGCAATGTCGGGCTGCTCAAACATGCGTCGAACGTCCCGCAGTGCGCGCTGGCGATTGAAGACGTCATCCGTCGCGCGGGATTTCCGGACGACGTTTTCCAGACGCTGCTGATCGGGTCTGGCGACGTGGCGCGGGTGATCGACGACGCGCGGGTGAAGGCCGCATCGCTGACCGGCAGCGAGCCCGCCGGAGCGCAGGTGGCGAGTCAGGCCGGAAGGCAAATCAAGAAGACCGTGCTGGAGTTGGGCGGGAGCGATCCGTTCCTCGTGATGCCGAGTGCGGACGTGGCGCGCGCGGCGCAGGTGGCGGTGGAGGCTCGGACCATCAACAACGGCCAATCGTGCATCGCGGCCAAACGGTTCATCGCAGAGTCGGGGATCGCCTCGGAATTCGAACACCGCTTCGTGGATGCAATGAGGGCGCTGCGCGTGGGCGACCCGATGGACGAGTCGACCCAGGTGGGTCCGCTGGCCACGCCCGGGATTCGCGACGATCTCGACAGGCAGGTGCGGGAGAGCGTGGCGAAGGGGGCTCGTCTGCTTTGCGGCGGCCAGGTGCTGCCGGGTCCGGGGAATTTTTATGCGCCGACCGTGCTGGTCGATGTGCCGGTGGATTCGCCGGCGTATCGCGAAGAGATGTTCGGACCGGTCGCCGTGCTGTTTCGTGCGTCGGGACTGGACGAGGCGATCCGGCTGGCGAATGACACCGAGTTCGGCCTCGGCGCCAGCGTCTGGACCAACGATGCGGCGGAGCAGGAGCGGTGCATCTCGGAAATCGAAGCGGGAATGGTGTTCATCAATGGGATGGTGGCATCCGACGCCCGCCTGCCGTTCGGCGGCACCAAGCGCAGCGGCTACGGCCGCGAACTCAGCACCTACGGAATCCGCGAATTCGTCAACGTAAAAACCGTCCGCATCGCCTAAAACCCGCCCGAAAAATGTGCCAGACACATTTTCCGGGGAAAATGGGGACAGACACATTTATTTGAGAGTTCCGCCGCTCCCCGCCGACTATTCGATATGGCCCGTCTTCCCCACGTGATTGTGCCCGGCGTGGCACATCACGTTACGCAGCGCGGCAACAATCGCCAGCCCGTATTTCAAAACGACGACGATCGCAGTCTGTATCTCAGGCTGCTCCAGCGTCATGCGGTGGCGAACGGCGCCCGCATCCTCGGATATTGCCTGATGACCAATCACGTCCACCTGGTCGTGACCCCGGAGCGCGAGAATTCGCTGGCCCGGACCTTCTGCGCGACGCACGCCGAGTACGCCCACGCGTTGAACCAAAAGAGGCAGACTTCGGGCCACATCTGGCAGGGCCGGTACTACTCCTGCCCGCTCGACGAGGCCCACATGGAGCGCGCCATGCTGTATGTCGACCTCAACCCGGTCCGCGCCGCCATCGTGTCGACGGCGTGGGAGTGGCCGTGGTCCAGTGCACGCGCGCACGCCGCGGCCGAGGCTCGCGATCTGGTGCTCGATCGGGAGTGGGACGAGCTGACGGGCGGCTGGAATCACGTGTCGTGGAGGGAGCAATTGGAGTCCGCGCTGACCGAACAAGACACCGCGGCACTGCGCCGGGCGACGCGGCGGGGAGTGCCGCTCGGAAGCGAGGCTTTCATCGACGAATTGGAGCGTCGCGCCGGTCGGCGGCTTCGACTGCTGGAGCGCGGCCGTCCGAAGAAGCAGCCCGCCCCCGCCGTGACAGCGGCGTAGCAGAAAAGGTGTCAGACACCTTTTCCCGCCTAAAATGTGTCTGGCACCTTTTTAGCTGGCGGCGCGAGTGGCCGTTTGCGACTGGCGCACGCAGGCGTGCACGAAGGCGTTGACCAGCGGACTACACGCACCCTCGGTGAGACAGCGCATTTCCGGCTGGAACAGAGTGGCCACGAAGAACGGGTGACCGTCCAACTCGAAGGCGCGGATATCGTGCTGATCGTCCACGGCAGCCACCCAGAAGTGGGAGCCCTCCAGCAGGCGCTGATACTTCGGATTCAGTCCGAAGCTGCAGTGGTATTCCTCCACCGATTCCTTGGCGCCGTAGGCTTTCCGTATGTGCGTCCCGTCCATAAAATGGACCGGCGCCCGCACCCCGGCCAGTGCCCGATCGAGCGGCGAGACCAGCGGAATGCCGCACTTCGGATTGCTCTTCTGGTGGTCGGCTTCCGACAGTCCCAGAGCGTTCCGCGCAAATTCAATCAGCGCGTATTGGAAACCGGCAGAGGTGCCGAGAAACGGAGTCCGCGTGGTCCGGGCATGTCGAATCGCCCGGAGCGCGCCGTCCGCGTTATTGTAAGGCATTCCAGGAACAACCCAGATTCCCTGGAAGCCTGCAAGAGTATCCGCCCGATGGATCGACTCAGTGGGTACCCAGACGCATTCAACTGAATCGTCGGAAGCCATGGCGAGCGAACGGGGAATGGCGGTATGAGATTTCTGTTTTTCGGAGAAATCGCCGATGAGTGCAACTCGGATCGTGGAGTGCATGCGGCATGATGTCACGATCCGATGAAAAACGTGCCGGGAGTTTTGTAAATATTGCGGAATTTTACGCTACACCACTTGACAGTGGTTCTTCTAGTGCGTGATTTCGCCCACCGACGTCGCCAGCGCCAGCAGCGGGAAGTAGTCCCGATACATCCCGTAACTCAGGTAAAATACGTTCGGAAATCCAGTGCCCGTCGTAGCGTCTTCCGGCCATGTCCCGTCCGGACGCTGCCGTTCCAGTAAAAACTGGATCCCCCGCCGCACCTGCACTGAATCGCGATCCCCCGCCGCCAGCAGGCCCAACACCGCCCATGCCGTCTGCGACGGGCAACTCGCCGCCGATACGAAGTGATCGCGCTCATAACTGGCGCAGCTTTCGCCCCACCCGCCGTCGGGATTCTGGATGGCACGCAGCCACCGCGCCGCCTTGGAAACCGCGTCCACCGCATCGGTCGACCGGCTCGCGACCAGCCCGCGCATCGCCAGAAACGATCCGTAGATGTAGTTCACGCCCCACCGGCCGTACCAACTTCCATCCTTTTCCTGCGATTTCAGCAGATAGCGTACGCCCCGCGTCACGGCTTCGTGGCCCGCCATGCCGCGGCGGCACAAACACTCCACCACACGCCCGGTGATATCGGGACAGGTCGGGTCGAGCATGGCATTGTGATCGGCGAACGGCACCTCGTTGAGCATGGCCCAATTGTTGTCCACGTCGAAGGCCGCCCAACCGCCGTCTTCGGACTGCATGGCCAGCAGCCAGTTGACGGCGCGTCGCTCGGCTGCCGATTGCGCATCGGCATTCGACCCTTTGGCGTGCATCAGGGCCAGCAGCACCATCGCCGTGTCGTCAATATCGGGGTAGAACTCGTTGGCGAATTCAAAGGCCCAGCCGGAAGGCTCGGTATCGGGACGCTTGACGCTCCAATCGCCCTTCCGCCGCACTTCTTTGCTGATCAGCCAGTCGGCCGCGGCCGTCATGCGCGGGTCACTCGAAACACCAGCCTCGCCCAGCGCAAACGCGCAAATGGCGGTGTCCCAAATCGGCGAGACGCAGGGCTGGAACATGAAGCGGCTCTCCGTCTCCACCAGCAGCGATTCAAAATGGCGAATCGCTTCGATCCGATCGGGATGGTCCAGCGGATAGTTCAAGGCATCCAGCGCCATGATGAAGTACATCATCGCGGGATAGATGGCGCCGAGTCCCTCGGTGTGGCGGGTGCGGTCCAGCACCCACTTCTCGGCCTGCCGGATCGCCGCGCCCCGGACGCGTTCCGGTCCGCGCTTCTCCCACACCTTAAACGCCCGGTCCAGGTGGTGGAAGATGAGCGAAATGCCCTTACGCCGCGGAATGGAAAGGCTCACACCGGGCCGCAGCAGTTCGTCCAGATTGAAACCTTGCGGAGCGCGCCGGTTGCTGCCGCGCGCCTGCACGATCGAAAGCGGCACCAGAATGGAGCGCGTCCACGAAGACATTTCATACAGCACGCCGCCCGGCAGCAGCGTGATCTCCGGTGGAATGGTAGGCACGTACTTACGGGGATACAGGCCGAACAGACTGAGATTGATCTTGACGTAGCTGTTGGCCGCCTGTAGCCCGCCCAGCGCCAGAATGCGCGCTCGCATGCGCCGCATCGGGTCGGTTTCCGCCCCCACGCCGGCCAGTTTCAACGCGCAGTAAGCTTTGACGGTAGCGCTGATATCGGACGGTCCACCCACATAGATGTTGAAGCCGCCATCCGGCAGCTGCCGCTCGAGAATCGAGCCCACGGCCTTGTTGATTCGCGTCCGCCCCGGCGGATTCCACGCCGCTCCATCCGGCTGGTGCAGCCACAACTGCAGCAGGATATAGTCGGATTCCAACGTGGTATCGGCCGTCAGTTCGCCGCACCAAAAGCCCTCCAGGGCCTGCTGCACCAGGAGGCCGTCGCAAGACCGCCGGATCGCTTGGGACAGTTCTTCCCTGCCGGCGCGCGCCGTCTGTTCCAGTGACGACCGCCAACTTCGCTGCGAAAGTTCGGGGATCTCAAACGACATCGTTGAAACACTATAGTAACGCCGTACACTGAAAAGATGGACTGGCAATTGGATTTAGCCGAGGTGCGCGTCCTCGGTGCGCTCATGGAGAAAGAAATCGCCACACCCGAATACTACCCACTCTCGCTCAACGCGCTGGTCAATGCCTGCAATCAGAAATCGAATCGCGAGCCCGTGGTCTCCTTTGACGAGCAGATCGTGGAAAACGCTCTCGAAGCCCTTCGCCACAAAGGCATGTCCGTGCGCATTTCCGGCCGCGACGTAAGGGTGCCCAAACACGGCCAGAGCTTCACCGAAAAATTCAACCTGGGCAGGCGGGAGGCGGCGCTCATCTGCCTGCTGCTGCTGCGCGGTCCGCAAACGCCCGGTGAGTTGCGCAGCCGCAGCGACCGTCTCTACTCCTTTGAGGATCTGGAGGGAGTGGAAAGCACGCTGCAAAAACTAGTCGAGATCGAGTTCGTGAAAAAACTGCCGCGACAGCCCGGCTCCCGCGAGGCCCGCTGGACCCACTTACTCGCGGGCGACGTCGATGTGGCCGAAGAGGCTGCCGCACCCTCCATGGACCGAATGATGACGGAACGGATGACGCCCGACCGCGAGCGCATCGCCGCCCTGGAACTCGAAGTTGCCGAACTCAAACGCCAGTTCGAAGACTTCCGCCGCAACTTCGAGTAAGGGCGCGCCTGTTACTTGCCTAACAGTTCCTTGACCAGCGCCTGGGCATTATAGAGCTTGCTCAGCGCCTCGGTCATCCCGGCCGTATGTACAGCGACGGCGCGATTGCTGGTGCCGTCGTAAACATACTCGCCGGCCAGCGACTCGATATTTCCGTCGAAGATCAGGCCCACAATCTGGCCCTTCTGATTGATCACCGGCGAGCCGGAATTGCCGCCGATGATGTCGTTGGTGGTGACAAAGTCCAGAGCCGTTCCCAGATTCAACTTGTCGCGGCCTTCTTTGTAGCGGGCCGGAAGGTAGAACGGTCCTTCGTAATTGAAACTGGCGGCCCGATCGTACAAGCCGTAGAACGTCGTCTTGCTGGGAGCCTTGGTGCCGTTCATGGCGTAGCCTTTCACCTGTCCGTACGAGAGACGCAGCGTGAACGTCGCGTCGGGATAGGTGGTCTTACCGTAGACGGCAAAGCGCGCCTTGCCAATCTGTTCGCCGGCCCGCTGTTCCACACTCTGGATGTTGTCTTCATTCCACTTCAGCATGGCGCGCCGCAGCGGATCCAGGTCGCGAGCCAGCACGATCATCGGGTCGGTGGACGCATCCACCGCGGCCGGACCGCCTTCCACCAGGCGACGCCGCACGGCCGGATCGGCCAGCTTCGTCCCTTCGATGAGCGCTTTCGCCGCCTGCTCGGGCGTGCGGCCGTTGAGCACGGCTTTGACGAATCGATCCTCCGGTCCCAGTTCCTTCAAGGCGTCCTGGAGAGCGGCTGTGATGCGGGCAATTTCCAGCCCGGGATACACGGGGGCGGGAGAGAACAGGCGGAATTTGAGCGATTCGAGTTGGGCATCGTGGTACCCCGGCAGGCGCTGCCCATCGGGCTTGGGAACCTCCACCACGTACTGCACAATGTTCATTGCCAGGGTGGCGAACTGCGAATTGAGCGACCGGTAGATCTGTTCTTTGTAGCCCTCTGCATACTTCTTTTCAGCGCCGGCGATCGCGTCCCATGCGGGACCGTAGGCCGCCTTCCAGGCGGCGTTGGCCATCACACGCGAACGGAAATCCTGCTCTTCGCCCTGCTTCTTGGCCATCACATTCTTGTCCAGCAACCCCTGGTAGCGGCCCTGCAGCGCCTTCACGCTATTCTCCAGGCCAAAAATCAAGGTGCCGGTCTCGCGCGCCTGGTCCGGCCCCTTGGCGGCATATGCCTGCAAAGCAGCGATGCGGCCGCGCAATACCTTCAGGATGGTGGGCAGGCCGATGTCGCGCTGAAATTCCAACTGCGCCATGGTGTCCAGTCGGGAGGTGGATCCGGGATGTCCAGCCACAAACACGAGGTCGCTATCGCCCGCGCCCTGGGGATTCCATTCCAGATAATCCTTCGTCTGCAGGGGCTTGCCATTCTCGTAGACGCGGAAGAGCGCCATATCCAGGTCATAGCGCGGATAGGTGAAATTGTCGGGATCGCCACCGAAGAATGCAGCCTGCTCTTCGGGCGCGAATACCAGGCGAACGTCGGTGTACTTTTTATAACGATACAGCCAGTATTCCCCGCCCTGATAAAGCGGCACCACGTCGCTGCGCAGTCCGGTGGATTTTTGGCTATCGCGTTCGATGGCCGCAATCACGGCCTGACGAGCGGCGAATTCGCCTTCGGCCCCGGTGGCTTTCTTCACCGCGGCCTGCACCTGCGCCGTCACGTTTTCCATACCGACCAGCACGTTGACTTCGAGATCGGGCGACTTCATCTCCTGTTCGGCTGTGGTGGCATAGAAGCCGTCGCGGATGTAATCGTGATCGCGCGTCGAGTTCTTTTGCAGTTGGCCGCGCGCCACGTGGTGATTGGTGAGCAGCAGGCCATTAGGACTCACAAATGAGCCGGACCCGCCGTCGTTCAAACGGACGCAGGATAGCCTCACATGATCGAGCCACTGCTGGGTGGGAGTGAAATGGTATTTTTCCTGCAGAAGCTTGAGAGGTAAGTTATCGAACGTCCACATGCCCTCATCGGAACGCGCCGGAAGGGCTAAAAACAGCAGCGCGCCTAAGCCGGCAAACGAGGCGGCGGCACGCAAAGACTTCGTAATTTGCATCTATTCGCAGGATACAACGGAGTCCGGGCTCTTGAATACTGCTGATTCGAGTATCCTACTTGATCTCGATGACGATCATTTCGAAGGGTTGATGGCCCGGATTGGTGGTAGCGTGCGTGACGGCGCCGCTCCACAGAGCTTCGCCCCGGGAGGCGTGCTGCGGACCGGCGTCCAGATCCGTAAGCATCACGGCGAGACGGCCGGGCGCGGGATGCTCGTGCATCATTTCAGTGCCGCCGGGCTCGCGCCAGCTGCGGAAGACGCGGACCTGCGGATTATTGAAGAGCAGGACATTGTGGCGCGGATCGAGCGCGATGGGGTCGAGCGCCCGATTGCGCGCGGGAGGCCGGGCCGGCGCGGGTCTCTTGATTTCCACTTCGATCACCCTGCCGGGGAGCGCGCCGACATTCTCGCTGGTATGCATGCCGCCGGCCGGCGCCCACGCCACCTGTCCGGCATTCCAGTGCTGCTTCTCCACGCGCCCGTCCTCGTGAGTCACCACCAGATCCACCGCGTCCAGGTAGACCATCACGCGGTTGGCTTCGTGGCGATGCAGAACGCCTTTGACATGCGGAGCCTGCACCGCGTCGATCACACGCACGTATTCGTTGTCGACCTTGATCCGATCGTCCGCGGCCGTCAGGCAGGCCGCGATCGTGAGCAGCAGCAGTAGACGGCGCACGTCAGATTTTCAATTCCCAGCCCTTGCGGAAGACGGGCTTGAGGAACTTGTTGGCTTCGGCGCTATTGGTGAAGCGCAGGTTGTGCGTGTCCCAATCGAGCTTGCCGGGAACATGCAGAGCGATGGCGGTGAGCGCCAGCCATTCGGCGTACGGAGCCGTGATGCTGAAATCGGAACAGGAGCTTTCGCCGCCTTTGCAGGCGCGGACCCAATCCAGCATGTGGCCGGGAGATCGCGTCAGCAACTGCGGAGGCAGCACATATTCCTGCCAGCGCGAATGCGGCAGGAGCCAGACGCCTTCGCCGCGTTCGCAGGTGGCCATGATGCCCTTGGTGCCGATGAAGACCGCGCCGTTTCCGGTGAGAATTCCAGGACGCGCCGGACCCGCCGGTTCTCCGAAAACTCGCACGCCCGGTCCGCCCGCGCCGCGCCGCGGAGCGTTGGCAGCCGGCGCCGTCCCGGGTGCAGCGCCACGACCTCCGCCGCGTCCGCCGGCTGCTCCGCCGCGTCCCGCAGCGCCGCCGGCGGCCGCACCACGACCCATCGGGCGTCCTTTATCCGTCAAATTATTGGAAGGCGGCAGGATGGTCTCGTTCTCCATGCCGGGCACGTGATAAGCCTCGGGCTCAGTGGCGCGCGGACCATCGTGATAGAAAACCTTGCAGGCCGGCATTTCGCCGCGCGCCGGGAAATCCAGCCGCACGATGGCGCCGTCGGGATACGTGATGGAACTCTTGCCTTTCACGCTGATGCATTCCAGGCTCGTGGGCGCCGTGAGTTGCAGCGCCGTCTGTACAGGACCGGCCGTATGCGTGGCCCAATTGCCGATCTGTCCGGTGCCGAAATCCAGGAAGCCGCGCCAGTTGTAGGGAACGTAGTACGTGCTGAAGGGACGCGGGGCAGCGCCGCCGAGCCAGAGGTCCCATGCCAGATCGGCAGGCACCGGCTCTTCCGGAGGCAACTGCTGGAGTCCCGTGGGATGCGTTCCCGGACTCGTGCAGAAGTGGGCTTCGGTGACATCGCCAATCGCGCCCGACCAGACAATTTCGGCGGCCACGCGATTGGACTCGTGCGAGAATCCCTGGTTGCCCATCTGAGTCGCCACCTTGTATTTGGCGGCGGCATTCAGCAGCAGGCGGGCTTCCCACGGCGTGCGCGTCAGAGGCTTTTCGCAATACACGTGTTTGCCGCGCTGCATGCAGGCCAGGGCCACCGTGGCATGCATGAAATCGGGAATCCCGATGGTCACCGCGTCGATATTCTTCTCTTTGTCGAGCATCACCCGGAAGTCTTTGTACTTGGGCGGCTTTTCGAACTTCTTCAGATTGGCGGCGGCGCGGTTGAAATCCACGTCGCACAGCGCAACGATATTCTCGGTCTTCGCCGCGTCGTTCAAATCGGCGCCGCCCTGACCGCCGCAGCCGATGGCCGCGACATTGAGTTTGTCGTTGTAGGACTTGACACCGAGCATCTTCAGGGACGGTGTGCTGCCGAAACCACCTTGCGGCACAGCGCCCGCCAAAAGGGTTCCAAAAAAGAAGTAACGTCGTGAAACTGACATGGTTCGCTCAACACCTTGTTATCTGGTATCGACCAACGATGTCAAGCTCGCCTCGCGGGGGCGACACTCTAATGGAACGGCGTGTGCTACTACTAGAACTGAATGGATCGTATCGGACGATACAAGATTGTCAGGGAACTCGGCCGCGGGGCTATGGGCGTGGTCTACCATGCCATCGATCCCAACATCGGGCGTCCGGTGGCAATCAAAACCATTCGTCTGACCGAAGTGGCCAACGGCGAGGAGCAGAAACGCCTGCGTGAGCGGCTGTTCCGCGAGGCCCGGTCGGCTGGCATGCTCTCCCACCCCGGCATCGTCACCATCTACGACGTTGAGGAGCAGGACGGTCTCGCCTACATCGCCATGGAATACGTGGACGGGCCGACTCTGGACCAGGTTCTTTCCGGTCCCGACGCCATCCCGCCCGAAGGCCTGTTCAGCATTCTGGCGCAAACCGCGGCGGCGCTGGATTACGCCCACGGAAAAGGCATTGTCCATCGCGACATCAAGCCGGCCAACATCATGATCACCAATGATGGGACGGCCAAAATCGCAGACTTCGGCATCGCCAAGATCACCACGTCCGAGCAGTTCACCATGACCGGCTCGATCGTGGGGACCCCGCACTATATGTCTCCGGAGCAGGTGCAGGGCCAGCCGGTGGACGGTCGCAGCGATCAGTTCTCCCTGGCCGTGATGTCGTACGAGATGCTGACCGGCGAGAAGCCGTACACTGGCGAGCACCTCACCACGGTGGTCTATAAGATCGTGGCCGAGGAGCCGATTCCGCCGCATCGCATCAATCCGAGTTTGAGCGGCACGATTGAAGCCGTGATTCGAAAAGGGCTGGCCAAGAAGGCGGACGGCCGCTACGCCACGTGCACCGAATTCGCCGACGCCCTGGAGAAGGCCTGCGCCGGCACCAAGAACTGGAAGCCCCTGCCGCGCGGCGGGAGTCTGAACGAACCCACGGCAGCCGACGCGCCGCGCGCCACCATCACGCTGCCGCCCTCGCGCCGGCCGAAACGGGCCGATGATGCGACTGCGACGGGAGAGCGCACCACCGAACGAAAGTCGGGCTTTCTGCCCTTCCTTTTGGCCGTGCTGATGGCCGCTGCACTGTTGATGCTGATTGGCTGGCAGACTCTGCCGTGGCTGAATACCAAAGCCAAGCCGCAGCCCGGCACGGAAACAGCGCAGAAACAGCCGGACGCAACGGCCGCGCCTTCAACGCCAAATCCGGCCGAGGCCAAGCCGAGTCCCATGTCTCCGGCTCCGGTGGCACAGCCGCCCGCCGAAGCTAAGCCGCCCGAGCCGGTCACCAAGGCAGTGCGCGAAGATCCGGTGACTGCGGCGACCAAAGAGACGCCGAAATCCACACCGGCTCCGCCACCGGCCCGCCCAGCGCCCACCCCGTCCAGGCCCACCCCGCCCGTCCGTTCCGGCGCGATGCAGCCCATCTCCATCATCACCAGCCCCGGAGGCGCGGTGGCCATGGTAGACGGCAAGGCCGACGCCGCCTGCAAAACGCCATGCTCCCTGGACGCATCGCCGGGCAGGCACACCGTTGCAATCTCCATGCCCGGATATCAGATTGAGCGCCGCGAGTTGGAAGTGGGCCGCGAGCCGGTGGAGATGCCCGCCATCATCCTGCGCGCGCTTACCGGGACCCTGATGTTGAGCAGTTCGCCCGTGGGCGCGGCCATCTCGGTGAACGGCAAGAGAATTGAAAAGCTGACGAACGCGGTGCTACAGTTGGCGCCCGGCAGTTACAAGATCACCGTCGAGAAGGACGGCCGATCGGGTACCGACGAGGTGGAGATCCGCAACGGCGAAATCAAGACGCTGCGGATTCTGTTGAACCAGTAGCCGCCAGGCTGGCCATTTCCGGAGTGGAATCGGCCTCCGCTTCGGGAGTCGTCCAGTTGCGCCGCTCGATGATGGTGGTCGGCTCGTAGGTCTGGCCCGCGGCCAGCCGCTTCTCTTCCCGGCGAGTCGACCAGAGCAGCACCGGACCCAGGGCCCGCGTCATGATCCGGCTCATCCAGCCGAATTCGCGGCCCACTTCCTTGCGGAGCTCGCGGATCTTCTCGCTCACCGCGCGATTGGTGCGCTTGAGATGCTTCTCCATGGCGTACAGGGCGGCCGCGTAGCCGTCGGAAAGCGCGCGGGCTTCCCAGGCAAAGCGGGCGCGGACGCGCGGATCGGCGTCTTCCTTATAGCGCAGCCAGCCTTCCATGGTGGTCTTGCAGATCCGGTAGATGCTGGGTCCGTTGCGTTCGAAATCGCGGCGAAAAGCCCAGTCCAGCCACTGTTTAGACTGCTCGCGGGAGATGGCCGCATGCTTGAAATTAAAGGCATGCTGCCCGTGGATGTCGGCCAGGTCCACGCCATCAAGCATGCGGCCCTCTTCGGTCATCTGATGAAAGAGCGGCGTGCCGGGCACCGGCGTGTACAGCATGAACTGGTGAAAATCCGTATTGTGCGCCACCGCGTGTTCCAGTTCATCCTGGATATTCTCCGGCGTGTGGTGTTCCAGGCCCACAATGGTGGACCCTAAAAGCTTGATGCCGTGTTTGCGCAACTCCGCGGTCAGCGTCAGCGTGTCCTGCCCCTTCAGCTTGGCGTAACTGGAGCGCGGCGATTCCAACCCCATCCAGATCCACGAGACGCCCAGTTCCACCAGTTCGCGAATCGAATACTGATTGATCGCATTCGCCGACGAGAAAACGTACAGAGCCCATGGCTTGTTGTGCTCCTTCATGCGCTCCAGCAGTTGCAGCGCGCGCCGCTTATGCAGCAGGAAGTTCTCGTCCATCATGAAGAACGATTTGACGCCCAGCCGCTCTTCCATGTGCGCCATTACGGCGTACAACTCGTCGCCCGAATCGTAAAAATTCAAAAAGCGGCCCTTGCCGCCGAAGAACGCCGAGGTGGTGCAGAAGTTGCACCCCAGCGGACAGCCCACCGAGGGAATAATCGTGGCCGCCGTGGAGCCCTTGCGCTGCGGCAGTTTGAGTCCCAGCGTGCGCGCATCGAAGCCGGAGACGATCTCGGGGTGTTGGATCGGGGCGGTTTCATCTTCGCCCAAGAACCGGCGCATCCAGGCGATGCCGTCGCCGCGCACAATGAAATCCGCCTCCACCATCGCCTCAATGCCCGGGATCGCTGCCACATGGCCGCCGATGACAATTTGCGAATGCGGCGAAAGCCGGCGGACCGTGCGGCACATTTCGCGCACCTTGCCCACATTCACGATGATCGACGAGATGCCCACCACATCGTACTGATTGGCCGTCAGTTCGGCCTCAAAGGCTTCCCGCGTGGGGAAGTCCAATACCGTAGTGGGAGCCGAGATATTCTGCTGGATCATCAGGATGCCCCACGAGCGGTGGAACATGCGCAGCGAGAACGGACCCTGCTCGCGCGTCACCTGGTTGTGATACAGCTCCATCGGGTTGATTTTGCGGCTGCCGAACTCATCGTCCTGGGCATAGGGACCGAAGACCGAGCTGAGCAGAATGCGTGCGCGCGTGCCTTTTGGATGCGGTGACATTTTAGAGTTTGAGTGCTGAAATGGTTAAACTCTTTTATTCTACCACCGCCTTCCGGCCAGGGCCCGCGATCCCGTATTACTTCACAATCAGATCGGAGAAGGTCACGTAAGGAAACACTTCGGGAATGTGCGAATCGTAGTGGCCATGCCGATTCCAGGTCCAGCCCACGCACGGGTCCAGCACCTCGCCGTTCCGCCCGATCTTCTCGAAGCGCGAACAGTCGATCCGCCAGGTGTCGCCGGGCTTCGGCGGCAGCGACCGGCCCTCGGCCAGTTCCACCATGCCCTTCCACGGAAAGGCCAGTTCCACCGTCCACCCTCTATCGGTCTTCGTCCGGCTGTTCAGGACGCCATCCACATGCACGCCGGTCTTCAGCCCCGGGAAATCCCAATCCAGGAAGCCCCATCGCTCACCTCGCGGATGATGATGGCCGCCCACGCCGTCCAGCACTAGCGTCCTCTGCGTCGCCGGGTCAAACTCGGGACGGCCGTACAACGGGAAGCCGGCCTGAAAAATGTCCTTCCAAATCCAGAAGACCTCGTACACCACGTTGCGCGCATTCACCTCGAACTCGTAATAGGTGTCCTGCCGCCCGCCAATGAAGACCTCGACATCGTTCTCTTCCCAGATCTTCGAATCGCGCTCGGTCAGCGTGCCCCACACGTCCGTCTCCTCCAGCCAGAAGCCGAAGTACAGATAGTCGTCGTCCCACAGCAGCGCCACCCGCGTATCGAACCATGCCGGCTCGCCCGTGACAATATCGACGAACGGCGTGGATTTCGGCGCCAGTTGCCACGACGGCTCGTCCAGGCGGCCATCCACGGTGATCGGTCCCGCGGCGCGGTAACAGGTATAGCGGGCAGGCTCGATCACAGAGTCTCTCCGCGGACGAGGTCCTCTTTGGTCTCACGGCTGCGGATGATGCGATAGCTCTCGCCTTCCACCAGCACTTCCGGAGCGCGCAGGCGCGAATTGTAATTGGACGATTGGACGAAGCCGTAAGCGCCGGCCGTACAAACGGCCAGGAAATCGCCGGGCATCGCATTCGCCATTTTGCGGTCGCGCGCCAGGAAGTCCCCCGACTCGCACACCGGACCCACCACATCCGCCACCACCGCCGGCAGCGAATTCTTGCGCACCGGGATAATCTCGTGGTGCGCATGATAGAGCGCGGGACGGATCAGGTCATTCATCGCGGCATCGATAATGACGAATTCCTTGTTGCCGTTATGCTTCCGGTACAACACGCGGCTGAGCAGCACGCCGGCCGGTCCCACAATCGACCGTCCCGGCTCCACCATCACCGTGAGGCCGCTGGCGCGCAGCCGGTCGCGCACCTGCTCGATGAATGGCGCGATGGGGGGCGCGGTCTCGCCTTCGCGATAAGCCACCCCGAGTCCGCCGCCCAAATCGAGGTGACCGATGGGGCTGCCCTCCGCGCGCAGTTGCGAAGCCAGCGCGAGAGCTTTATCGAGCGCTTCGAAAATAGGGGCGGGATCGAGAATCTGCGAGCCGATGTGGCAGCTCACGCCTTCCGCCGTCAGGTTGCGGAAACGTTGGGCGCGCTGGTAGACCGCCGGGGCATCCTGAATGGCGATGCCGAACTTGTGTTGATGAAGTCCGGTGGAGATGTAAGGATGCGTGGAGGCGTCCACGTCCGGGTTGACGCGGATGGCGAAGCCGGCCTTTACGCCCAGCCGCGATGCCTTCGCGTCGATCAGCGCCAGTTCGGCTTCCGATTCGCAGTTAAACGTGTGGATGCCATGGGCCAGCGCGTATTCCACTTCGTCGGCAGTCTTACCCACGCCGGAGAAGACCACCTTGGCAGGGTCGCCTCCCGCCTGTAGAACGCGGTACAACTCGCCGCCCGACACGATATCGAAACCGGCGCCGGCCCGCGCCAGCAGTCCCAGAATAGCCAGCGACGAATTGGCTTTCACCGCATAGCAAACGCTGTGCGGCAGATCGCCGAAAGCCTGATCATAGGCGCGGTAATTGGCGAGAATCGTTTCGCTGGAATAGACGTAGGCCGGGGTGCCCACGCGAGCGGCCAGATCGGCAAGCGGAACCTGTTCGCAGTAGAGGTCATTCTCAGAATAGGAAAACATCGGAACATTCAGTGTAACTGTCCGTAGGACAGACGATCGCCTTCCGTCGTCTGTCTTCTTTTCTTAGGGTCAGAAGTTGAGCCTGCGCGCAACAAGGAGGGCCGACAGGAAAAGACGAATCCTCATTTGCCGCCCCATCCGAAACCGACGAGTACCTGGGCCTCGTTTTGCGGCACGACGGAGTCATATCCGGGACCGCCGCGATAGAAATACACCAGCGAGTCATTCCAGTGGAGGTAGCGAATTTCCGGCGAGACACTGAAGGGACCGAGTGGAAGCCGGACGCCCCCACCGACGATCCAGGCATGATCGGATGGAAAGGTCTTGGGACCCGACGAGGCGTAAGGCCCTCCCAACGTGACGGAAGAGAAATCGACTCGGCCCGATGAGTGGCGCGGCGCGTAACCGAAGGAGAGGTAAGGATGCACAACCCGCAGAGGCAGACGATATTTCAGGAGAAGTGGGAATTCCCAGGAGTTAGCGACGATGCGTTCGGTGAAGAACGTGAAGACGCCCCCGGCGCTGCTGGAATAGGTCTGAGTGTAGCCAAAGCGGTTGTACAGAGCATCTGCTTCAATGGCGAAACGAAAGGGCAGACGGACTTCCACCATTGGGCCGTAGAGGAAGCGCTTAGTTTCAGAAATACCAATGCCATCCAGGTCTGAGGTGACGCGCACAGCGCCTTTCACGCCAACAGTGATGGGCTGGGAATGGCATGCGACAGATAGGAAGATGAGCGACAGAAAAAGACGCATACATCTTCTAAGAGTCTCTGGGGAAGCAAATCCCCTACACCGCCGCCTTATTCACCCTGCGTCGCTTGCGTCCTCAGCTTGCCGATCGCCAGCACGGTCTTATCCCAGTCTTCCGGCTTCTTCTTGGTGGCATAAGGAAGATCCAGATTGCGATAAAAACTCAGAATATTCGCCCGCAGCTTGGGATCCACTGTGCCCGGGTCATGATCGGCCAGCTTGACGGCCAGCTTCGCGTACGTGTCGTCGGCCAGTTGGTACTCGGTCGGCGCCGTCAATTTCCCCGTATCGAAATCGCGATTGGGCAGCCGCAAGTTGCGCGCCGAGACGTCCGACAGCAGACCGCGAAACTCGCTGAGCGACTTGTCGAAGCTGTCTTCAAACCACTTGGTGGTTTCCGGAGTGGGCGGCTTGAACGAGGCCGACTGCAGTGGCCCCACCTTGGGCAGAATCCGAAAAACGAAGGCCAGTACGCGCGCGCCGATTCCCGGCCGTTGGAACTCCCCGTCCCATTCTTTGTGGTAGCTGGCGCGAGACAGATTGTAGACGAACTGCTTCCGATTGGCCTTCGGATTCGCCTTCATCAGTTCCTTTTTCTTCATCTTCCAGGCGACTTTCGTCATCTCCGGAATCACACTGGCCACCGCATGCCGGTAAGTACCCAGGGCCAAGTCGACGCTCGTGAAAATGTCCTTCAATTCGAGCGAGTACGTGTCGCGAAAGGCCCGTTCCAGCAGCGGCTTGGAGACTTCGAAGCCGATAAAATCGTGGTACGACTTGGGCGCATACGCTCCCCGCGCCACCTGCAGCACGTCGAAGCCGAACTCCACGCGCAGGTGCGCCGTTGGATCGTCGGCATACGTGACACTCTTGCCGTACCGCGCCTCCAGTTTGGGATATTCCAAAGCCACTGACGGATTCACCGCCACCGAGTGTCCCTGATTATCGGCGGCATAGTGGGCCAGCGAGCCGAGAGCGAAGGCGTATTCGTCCAGATCCTGCGAATCGGCAATCATCGCCGTCACAAAATCACCGGTGCGGACGTAATGCACCAAGTCGCTGAAAAAATGGCTGCCGAACGGGTAGTAGCCCATGTCTTGAATGATGCAGCCGCCATACGCATAGGCATGCGCGTGCACCAAATCGTCAGGCGTAGCGTTCGGAAATCGCTTGAGCAGAAGTGGTTTGATGCTGGCGTCCCACGCGGAATCGATGATCGCTTCGTGCGTGAGTACCGAATACCCTTGCATGGCGGGAGTGAGAAGCAGCGCGGCCATGCACACGCTTACGCGCAACATGTACGATTAGCGGGCAATTCGGGGGCCAAGCGATGGAGCGGTTCCCGCGTCATGCAAGGCAAGCGTGACGCGGGACACCGATTACAGGCCGGAACTCCCGGCAGAAGCTACAGCGATTGTGGCAAGTTGCCCTTCCAGATCGGACAGAGCCTTTGTGAGAACGGCTTTGTATCGTGGATTTTGGGAGGACTGTAATTCCCGAAGCACCCTGGTCCGGGAGAGAAGGATAGTTTCCTTCTTGCGGATTAGTTCGAGCGTTTCTGAATCTAGCGTGTTTTCGATCGCGGCGCTGTGAAGATGCAATTCGGCCGCGTCGATCTGCGCCTCGACCGACTTACTTTCCCAACCTCTGGCCATAATTCTATTCTACTCTTGTAGCAGTGGTTTTGGGAAGCGACGCACAAATGTTGCGACCAGATACCATAGGAACGTACATGTCAAAATTGTCTTTTCTTCTCTTAGCCCTTCTTTCCAGCGCTGCCTGGGGCCAGACTCTGGCGCCGCTGCGCGCCCCCGCGGTCCCGCTGGTGGCGCATGATCCCTACTTCAGCATCTGGTCCATGGCGGACCACCTGAACGGTGAGGGAACCAAGCACTGGACCGGCAAACCCAATACGCTGGTCAGCCTGGCCCGCATTGATGGCCGCGTCTATCGCATCATGGGGGTGGATCCGCGCCGGACGCCCGCTTTGGAGCAGACCAGCGAGCAGGTTTTGCCCACTCGCACCATTTATACCTTCACCGGCGGCGGCGTCACCGTCGGCCTGACGTTCTTCACCCCCGCCCTGCCCTACGATCTCGAAGTGCTCTCGCGCCCCCTCACCTATTTGGAATTCACGGCCGCCTCAACGGACTCCGCGCCTCACCAGGTGTCCCTCTATTTCGAAGCCGGCGCCGACCTCGTAGTGAACACCCCGGATCAGCAGGTTGTATCCTCGCGCCTGCAACTCGACGGGCAGACCGTGTTGCGCATGGGATCGCGCGATCAGGCCATGCTCGCCAAGCGCGGCGACGACCTGCGCATCGACTGGGGCTACCTCTACCTCGCCGCCGATCGCGCCGAAGGCGTAGGCTCCGCATCCATGGGGCGCGACGCCGCGCGCGCCGCCTTCGTGCAATCGGGCACCCTCCCCACCAGTGACGACTTCGCCGATGTCGCCGGCAACCGGCAGGCGCTCGCGATGTCGCTCGATCTCGGAAAAGTGGGCGCAACTCCGGCATCTCGCTACCTCATGCTGGCCTATGACGATCTGTTCTCCATCGAGTATTTCCAGCGGCGCGAGCGCGCCTGGTGGCGTCGCAAAGGCGCCGGCATGAACGATCTGCTGCGGGCCGGCCGCCGCGAACACGATGCCCTGCTGGCGCGCAGCAAAGAATTCGACACCACGCTCATGGCAGACCTGCAGCACACCGGCGGCGAGCGCTACGCCCGCCTCGCCGTGCTGGCCTATCGTCAGACCCTGGCCGCGCACAAACTCGTGGCCGACGTCGACGGCACGCCCATGTACTTCCCCAAAGAAAATTTCAGCAATGGCTGCATCGCCACCGTCGACGTGATCTATCCCAGTTCGCCGTTCACCCTCCTGTTCAACCCCACGCTCTTGAAGGCCCAGATTCAGCCGGTCCTGGATTACGCCCGCATGGATCGCTGGCGCTGGCCCTTCGCGCCGCACGATCTGGGCACGTATCCGCAGGCCAACGGGCAGGTGTACGGAGGCGGAGAACGCACCGAAGAGAACCAGATGCCCGTGGAAGAGAGCGGCAACATGCTGCTCATGCTCGCCGGACTGGCGCACGTGGAAGGCAACGCCGCCTTCGCCGACAAGTACTGGCCCGAACTCACGCGCTGGGCCGAGTATCTGAACGACAAAGGACTCGATCCGGAGAATCAGCTATCCACGGACGATTTCGCCGGCCACCTCGCCCACAACGCCAATCTCTCCATCAAGGCCATTCTGGCGCTGGGCTCCTACGGCATGCTCGCCGACATGACGGGCCGTAAGGACGTTGCCGCGTCCTACAAGAAACTCGCGCAGGAATTCGCCGCCAAGTGGATCGAACTGGGCAAGGACGGCGACCATTATCGCCTCGCCTTCGACAAGCCCGGTACCTGGAGCCAGAAATACAACCTGGTTTGGGACCGCCTGCTCGGGCTCAACATCTTCCCGCCCGAAGTCGCGCGTACGGAGATGGCCTTCTACCTCACGAAACTCAACAAGTACGGTCTGCCGCTCGACAATCGCAAAGACTACACCAAGCTCGATTGGGAGCTGTGGACGGCCACCATGGCCGACAATCCGGCCGATTTCGAAAAGATCGTCGCGCCCGCGTATCAATTCGCCACTGAATCGCCCAGCCGCGTTCCGCTCACCGACTGGTACGACACGGTGACCGGCAAGCAGCAGGGCTTCCAGGCTCGCAGCGTGGTGGGCGGCCTCTTTGCGAAGATGCTGGCCGATCCGGCCCTGTGGAACAAGTACGCTAAACGGACGGGAAATTCGGAATTTTGTTTGATATGCTCAAACAACTAAAGCTTATGTCCAGAAAATCTCTCTCAGTACTCGCAGTCGGGGTCCTGCTCATTCCGGTCATCTTGCTCTCGCAGCAGGCCACCGAGCGGATCGATCTGAACGTCATGCACAAGATTAAGGCCGCCGAATTCGGCGGCGGCGGTGGCGGTTTCGGAGGCGGCGGTGGCGGCGGCGCACGCGGCGGCTCCCAAGTGATGAATATCATGTATAACCTCACCGACCGGTACGGTCCGCGTTTGACCAATTCGCCCCAATTCCGCGCTGCCGGAGAGTGGGCGGTAGGCCAACTGAAAGAGTGGGGCCTGAGCAACGTAAAGTTGGAAAAGTGGGCCACCACCGGCGGACGCGGCGGCGCTATGCCGAGTTGGGAAGTGAAACAATACTCCGGCGCCATGGTCGAGCCCACCTACATGTCGATCATCGGCTATCCGCAGGCATGGAGCGGCGGCACCAATGGCGCGGTCACCGGAGAAGCAATCCTGGCGCAGGTCCAGACCGCTGACGACATGAAGAAGTTCGACGGCAAATTGAAGGGGAAGATTGTGCTGATTTCAGACCCGGCCAATATGGCTCTTCCCTTCCCCACCACCCCCCTCGCCCATCGCTACACCGATACGGAACTGACGGACATGATTCCCGATGTGATTCCGGCCGGCGGCGCGGGTGGCCGCGGAGGACGCGGCGGTCGCGGCGGTCAGGCCGCGGCGCTCGCCACCATGACACCCGAAGAGCGGCAGGCCTTCCAGCAGAAGCTCGCGTCCTTCTATAAGGACCAGGGCGCCCTGCTCACCATTAGCGCCAGCGCGCGCGGCGAAGGCGGCGTCGTCTTCGCCAGCAACGGATCTCCCCGGACCGGAGACGTCGCCAAGAATCTGGCATCCGTCGCCATCACGGCCGAGAACTACAACCGCATCGCACGCCTGCTGGAACATAATGTTCCGGTCAAGCTCTCGTTCGATATCAAGGTTGCGCTCGATACCACCAATACCGATTCGTTCAATGTGATCGCCGAAATTCCCGGGACCACCAAGCCCAACGAACTCGTGATGGTGGGCGGCCACTTCGATTCATGGCACATGGGCACGGGCGCGACCGATAATGCCGCCGGCAGCGCCGTCGCCATGGAAGCCATGCGCATTCTCAAATCGCTCAACCTCAAGATGGACCGCACGGTCCGTATGGGTCTGTGGGGCGGTGAAGAAGAAGGCCTCTTGGGATCGTCCGCTTACGTGAAGGAACACTTTGCCGACCCGGCCACCATGAAGCCCACCGCCGAGCACAACGGCTTCGCCGGTTACTTCAACGTGGACAACGGCACCGGCCGCATCCGCGGAATCTACCTGCAGCAGAATGAAATGTGCAGGCCGATCTTCGAGCAGTGGTTCGCCGCGCTGAAGGACATCACACCGGGGATCATCACGATCCGCAATACCGGCGGCACCGACCACCAGTCCTACGACCGCGTCGGTCTACCCGGATTCCAGTTCATTCAGGATCCGATGGACTACGATACCCGCACCCATCACTCCAACATGGATGTGTACGACCGCATCCAGCAGCAGGACATGGAGCAGATGGCCGTAATCGAGGCGGCGTTCCTGTACAACGCAGCCACCCGTCCCGAAAAACTCCCGCGCAACGACATGCCCACCCCGGCCCCCGCCGGAGGCCGCGCCGGCCGCGGCGGCAACTAAGAAGTAATACCGACCGATGAACACCGAACTTCTCGGTGTTCATCGGTCCCAATCCCACTTCAAATTTCGAAAATCTTTATTCCTCTCCGAATCAATCACTTGCCGACATCCTATTTCGGAGTCGCCCTTGACACCGGGGTAGCATTCAATCAGTTGAAGAACTTATGACTACTAACTCTCAACTGACATCGGGCCTCGACATCGATTCTCAGTTCGTCCTCGGCGAAACTCGCGAGGAATTCGCTCAACTCGTCACCGACTACTACTCCCACTACACTGCCCACGACCCCGAGCAGCGCTACTACCTCGACACCGCCATCCGCAACGAATGGCACCTCCGTCGCTTCCACAGCGTCGAAGCCCACCTCTGGGAATTCGAAACCATGAAAGGCAAACGAGACTCCGGCTGCGAACTCGGCCAAGCCTTCGACCAGTCCAGCCCCACCTTCATGCGACTCCACCGCCGCGTCGTAGCCGCCGAGCGCTCCTACAAGGACGCCATGAATACTTTCCGTAAGCTCCAAAAACCGCCTTTGCAACCCGAACAAACCAAAGAGAAAACTCAACAATTGGGTTCGTTCCGCACCGCTCCCCGGGACCCCGACCAGCACCCCGCCGATGCCGCCTTCGACGCCATCGAGCGCGAACTAGCCGCCCTGGTAGGATAGACGATCGCCTTGCGTCGTCTGTCCAGGCGAGCAGAGCTCGCCCGCAACCCGAACAAACCAAAGAGAAAACTCAACAATTGGCTTCGTTCCGCACCGCTCCCCGGGACCCCGACCAGCACCCCGCCGATGCCGCCTTCGACGCCATCGAGCGCGAACTAGCCGCCCTCTTAAAGGAGCCAGCTTAGACCTTTATCGCCGTTTATCGGCGTGAATCGGTGGCTCATTCTTTCCATGGCCCCTATCTGTCTTCCTTGGTGGCTCGTTTGATTCTCTCGATCCCCTCCCTGAAGACCCCCGACTCGGTCAACAGGCTCACCACCAAAAACGCCTCCGCCGAAAAATCGTAGAAGAAGCCAGGCTGCAGCAGGACGTCGTACTCTTCCAGCAGCATCAGTACCCACTCCTCTTCGGTGCGAATTCGGGGTACTTGCAGCGTGATGTACCAGCCCCCTTCCACCGCCAGCACATTGGCGGCCGACCCGAGCAGCATGTCGATCGCCAGCGCCAGATTTCCCGCCGAGCGTCCCCCGATCTGCCGCTGCACCCCCTCGCCCGCCTCCAGTAACGCTTCGGCGGCGCATTGCACCGGCGAACTCACCGAGAGATACGTGTCGGCGATCCACTCCAGCTTTTCCAAGGACTCGCGCCGCAGCTCCTCCGGTCCGGCAGCAACAATCCAGCCCAGTTTCATCTGCGGCAGGCCGGCGATTTTAGAAAGGCCGCTCATCGAAAAGGCCAGGCAGTCCTCCACCCCGGCCAGCGTGGTGACCCGGTCGGCATCGGAACACAAGGCGTAATCGCTGAAAACTTCATCGGAGATCAGAGCGATGCCGCGCGCGGCGCAAAGCGCAACCAGCGCCGCCAGTTCTCCCCGTTTCACGTAAGACCCGGTCGGATTATTCGGATTTACCAGAATGATCGCCTTCGTTCGCTGGGACATTTCGGCCGATAGCGCGTCCAGATCAATGGACCAGCCGCCGTGGTACACCAGAGGATATTGGCGTACGTTGAGAGACTCCATAGTGGCCAGGTACTCAAACAGGGGGTAAGAGGGCCGGGGCACAAGCACCGTATCGCCCGGATCGGTCAGCAGTTTGAAAAGATATCCATAGGCCTCGCTGGTACTGGCGGTGAGCAGAATCCGGCTGATCGGAACCTGTAATCCGCGGGCCTCGTAATACCGGGAGACGGCGGCGCGGGCCCCTTCGCTTCCGGCGGGCGCCGGGTCGTAGCGGAGCGCCCGTGGGTCGGCCAGAGCGCCCAGCATTTCCGCCGGATAGGCCAGACCCGCATGGGTGGGGTTAGACTCGGTAAGATCCAGAATCGGCGCTCCGGCGAGCCGTTTTTGGGTGAGCAGTTCGGTGAGACGGTTGGGCCGCGAGTCCCAGTGGAAGCGGGATGAGAACATGGCCCAATGATATCCTGACGATAGTCGTTGACTGACGCGAGAAATTCTATGATGAAGCGTGTTTCACTGGCCTTAGGCCTGCTGGTTTCCGGTATCCTGCCGGCCGTCGCCGCGGACATCCACGTCCCGGTGGATGCCTACAAATTGAAGAACGGGCTGCGCGTGATCCTGTCGCGGGACAATGCCGTCCCCGTGGTCACCGTCTACATGATTTACGATGTAGGCTCCCGCTCCGAAGAGAAGGGCCGCACCGGCTTCGCCCACCTGTTCGAGCACATGATGTTCGAAGGCTCGGCCAACGCGCCGAAGGGCACACAGTTCGCAGCCGTCGAATCCAACGGCGGCGTGCTGAACGGCTCCACCCATCCGGATTTCACGGACTATTACGAGGTGCTGCCCTCCAATAAACTGGCCACCGCGCTCTGGCTGGAATCCGATCGGATGCGAAGCCTCTCCATCACCGACGAGAACCTCAAGAATCAGAAGGAAGCCGTGAAGCAGGAGCGGCGTCTGAGTTTCGACAATCAGCCCTACCAGACCGCCATTGTCGAAGTCTGGCCCACCCTCATGTTTCAGAACTGGCAGAGTTCTCACTCCCTGATCGGCAGTTTCGAGGACCTCAACAACTCCACCGTGGCCGACGTTTCCAAGTTCTTCAAGACCTACTACGCGCCGGACAACGCGGCGCTGGTCATCGTGGGCGACATCCAACTGGACGCCACCAAAAAACTGATCGAGACGTATTTCGGCGACGTTCCGGCGCAGCCCCTGCCCAAGCGGCCCGACCTCGCCGAGCCTGCCGATTTCAAGCCCGTCAAGAAAGTCTACAAGGACCCGCTGGCCCAGGTGCCGGCCCTGATCATCGGCTACCCCGGCCCAAAACGCCGGTCTCCGGACTACTACGCGCTCCACATGGTGGACGCCATTTTGACGGCGGGCGACAGCTCGCGCTTCCGCATGGACCTGGTCAAGGGCAAGGAATCCATTCTGCAGTATGAAGCCGAGTTAGGCTTCCCCTTCGCCAGCGCGCGCGACTACCGCGACCCGGAGCCGTACGCCATGTTCATCGTCCACAAGCCGAATTTCACGTCCGACCAGATCGTGGGCCAGATTCAGGATGAGATCGCGAAGCTGCAGAATCAGCCGGTGGATGCCAAGGAACTGGAACGCGTGAAGACCCAGGTGCGGGCCGGCACGATTAAAGAGATGCAGAGCTCGCAGTCTCGCGCCGAGGCGCTGGCGCAATTCCAACTGGCCGACGGCGATCCGGAATTGATCAATACGGAGTTGGATCGCATTCTGGCAGTCACCCCGGCGCAGATTCAAGCGGCGGCCAAAAAATACCTGACACCCGAAAAGCGTGCCGTGCTGGAGATTCAGCCGGCGCCCGGCCCGGCCGGCAAGGAGGACAAGTAAATGTTGCGGCAATCGATCGCATTGCTCGTTGCGGCGCTGAGCCTCTCCGCCCAGACGGTGGACCGCACCAAGGCTCCTCAGACCCCGCCGATTCCCAGCTACAAGCTGCCTCCGGTGTCGCAGTCCAGGCTGCCCAACGGACTGACCGTTGAGGTTGTGGAAGACAGCCGCTTCCCGCTGGTGACCGCGCGTTTGAATTTCATGGCCGGGTCGAAGTTCGATCCGGCGGATGCCCCCGGGCTGGCCGAAGCCGTGGCGTCGCTCCTCAGCGAAGGCACCAAGACGCGGAATTCGCGCCAGATTTCCGAAGAGACAGACGCCATCGGCGGCGCACTCGGCGCTTCCGCCGGACCCGATTCCCTGACCGTGGTCGGCAGTTCGCTCTCTGAAGACCTCTCCCACATGCTGGACCTGGTGGCCGACATCACGCTGAACGCCAACTTCCCGCCGAATGAAGTGAATCTGTACCGGCAGAATCGCATTCAGAGTCTGAAGCAGTCGCGCACGCAGCCCAGCTACCTGGCGGCCGAGAAGATGGCGCAGGTGGTCTACGGAACCTCGCCTTACGCGCACATCGCGCCCACTCCCGATTCGCTCCAGAAGCTCGACCCCAAGACGCTGGGGCAGTATCGCGATACGTGGCTGGCGCCGAACAACGCCACGCTCATCCTGATCGGCAAGCTGCCGGCGCGCCCGGAGCTGATGGCCTTGGTCACGAAGTATTTCGGCGCATGGAAGCAAAAGACCCTGCCGGCCGCTCCCAAAATCGAAGTGCCCGCGGCGCATCGCCAGATCGTTCTGGTGGACCGTCCCGGCTCCGTGCAGGCCGATATTCACGTCGGACGCAGCGCCCCCATCCGCACCACCAGCGAGTTTTTCCCCATGACGGTGACCGACAAGGTGCTGGGCGGCGGCACCAATTCGCGCATGTTCACCGACATTCGTGAGCGCGACGGCTTCGCCTACGATGCCCACAGCGAATACTCCACCAATCGCGAGGCGGCCATGTTCTCGGCCGTGACCCAGGTGCGCAATGAAGTGATCGAGCCGGCGCTCAAAGACGTATTGGAGGAAATGGACAAGCTGGGCACCGCTGCGGTGGCGGCGCCCGAATTGAGCAACGTGAAGAATTACATGTCGGGCCTGTATTTGCTGCGTCTCGAAACGCAGGACGGCCTGGCCACCCAGCTCAATAGCATGAAGACGCTCGGCCTTCCGGACAACTACCTGGAGACCTACACAACCCGCGTCCGCTCCGTGGAGCCCGACCAGATTCAAGCCGCCGCCAAGAAGTACTTGTCCACCGGACAGGCGGCCATCGTGGTGGTCGGCGATGCTTCCAAGATCGGCGATGCCCTGAAGAAGTTCGGCGAAGTGACGGTAGTGAAGGCAAACTGACCGCATGTCCATTGGCCTGTTGGTCATGCTGCTGGCAGGCTGGCTGCTCTGGATGATTCCGTTCATCCGTTTAAAACGGAATCGTCAGAAGCCGGCGCGCTTAGACCGGCGGGCCCGCTGGGGAATCGTACTGGAAGCCGTGGCGTATTGGCTATTGTGGATCTCCGTGCTCTGGAGGCAACCGCCCGCGCTCTGGCGGATCGCGCCGGCGGCCGTCTTCTTCGGACTGGGAGCCTGGTTGTCGTGGGCCGCGGTCGGCACGCTCGGCAAGCAGTGGCGCATCGATGCCGGCCTGAATGCGGATCATGAACTGGTGCGCACGGGGCCGTACCGGCTGGTCCGTCATCCCATCTACGCTTCGATGTTGTGCACGCTCCTGGGAACGGGAACGCTGCTCACACCGCTACCGATTCTTGCGATTTCCCTGGTGCTGTTCCTGGTGGGAACCGAAATCCGCGTGCGCGTGGAGGACGGACTCCTGGAGTCGCGCTTCGGAGACGAATTCCGGTCCTACCGGGCAACCGTTTCCGCCTACGTGCCGTTCGTTCGCTGACCGCTAAGGAGTAGGACGGACGATCGGCTTCCGTCGTCTGTCCGGGCCCCTCGCTTCTCGCAATAACAGATAATCGGAACTTTTATTACGATTACTCAGTATCAATCACCACCGCGCGTGAAGCTTTCTGGCTGGCGATGGAAGCCTTGCGCAGTCACAAGCTGCGGTCGTTCCTAACCCTCTTGGGCGTAGTCATCGCCACCACCACACTGATTGTCTCTGGGCACCATTACCTTTGTGTTGCACCAGTTCAAATGGGCGCAGGGCTTCGACGACTTTCTCAAGGCCCGCCGCCGGAACCAGCCGATCCGTCTGGAGGATTACAACTATCTGGAAGACCGTCTGCGCGGCTACCAGCACCTGGGCGAGGGGAGCGATCTCAGTCCCAGTCCGAGCGCCCGGTATCAGGGCCACCTGATCGAAGAAGTCACGGTGAATGGAATGACGGCTAGTATCGCCGATATCGGGCGAGAGAAGGCGGCATCGGCGTGATGAACATCATGCTGGTTTCGGTGACGGAGCGGACGCGCGAGATTGGCGTGCGCAAAGCAGTGGGCGCGCGCCGCAGCGACATCACCTGGCAGTTTCTGCTGGAGGCGATGACGGTAACGCTTCGGGCGGACTCATCGGGATCGCGGCCGGCGCTGAAGGCCTCGAAGCTGGATCCTATTGCCGCGCTACGCCACGAGTAAGTATTCGTTCCGATTTATTGCTTGTATCCCTTGCCTTGATATCCCATTCCTGTTATTGTGCATTCTATTACTAAAATGCGTGCCCTATCATTGATCGTCCTCAGCGGCCTGCTAACTCCCGCGTTGTTTTGTCAGACGACTTACCCGTTTGTAATCAAGACTCTTGCCGGGTCGAACCCAACCGGTGACAACGGACCGGCAAAGTCCGCGCTGCTGGAGTTTCCATCGGCCGTTGCGCTCGATAAAGCAGGTAATCTCTACATCGCGGACGGCGGAGTGAATGGAATCCGCAAAGTCGCAACAGACGGAACCATTACTACGGTCTCCGGGATCCGTGCAGTTGACCTGAAGGTCGATTCGGCAGGCAATATCTATGGAGTGGACGGACTAAACGCCGCTTATAAGGTCACGCCTTCCGGAGCGCTGAGCATCATCGCGGGTGGCACGTTAGGGTCGGGCGGCGATGGCGGTCCGGCTGTCGCGGCGGGCCTGTTACTGCCCTCGGGCATCGCTCTGGATGCGGCCGGTAACGTCTATATCGCCGATACCTACAACTGTAAGGTCCGCATGGTGAATAGCAGCGGCATTATTCAGACAGTCGCCGGAACAGGCGTTTGCGGCCGTGCCGGTGACAATTCGATTGCGACCAAGGCTGCCATTGCCTACCCTACCTCGATTGTCTTCGATTCGGCAGGCGTCATGTACATCGGAGAGTACGGACGTGTCCGCAGAGTGGGGACAGACCAGATTGTCAGCACGGTTACGGGTCTGGGCACATCGGTGATCGATGGACCGGCCACGCAATCGGCGGTAGGCACCACCATCGGGTTAGCCATGGATTCCACCAATAACCTGTACATTGCCGATGCGGATAATAACGTCGTCCGTGAGGTTACCGGGCTGAATATAAAGACCATCGCAGGCAAAGGCACGTTTGGTTACACGGGCGATGGCGGCGCGGCGCTGGCGGCGCAGTTGTATTACCCCACCGGCATTGTCATCGATTCGAAATCGAACTTGTATATCGCGGATCAGGACAATGCGCGAATCCGCCTGGTCAACAATGCGCTCGTCATCAGTACCTTCGCCGGCGCCAATCACTTCGCGGGCGATAACGGGAATGCGCTGAGCGCGCTATTGAATCTTCCGTCGCACTCGCTGATGGACGCCTCGGGCAATTTGTTCATCTCCGATACGGTCAACAATCGCGTGCGCAAGGTGAACGCGGCGGGGACAATCACGACCGTGGCCGGCACCGGGGTCTGCGCCTACTCGGGCGATAATGGCTCGGCGGCCTCGGCGGCACTGTGTCTTCCGGGCCAGTTAGCGCTCGACTCCGCGGGCCGCCTGTACATTGCCGATTCGGGCAATTCGGTGGTCCGGCGCATTGAGACCAACGGCAATATCACGACGTTCGCCGGAACCGGAGCTTACGGCGACACGGGCGACGGAGCAGCCGCCTCGGCCGCGCAGTTCCGCTCTCCGGTGGGCCTGGCCTTCGACGCCGCCGGGACCCTCTATGTCGCCGATCAATACGCTCATCGCGTCCGCAAGATCGGCGCGGACGGCAAGGTCAACTCCTTCGCCGGCACGCTGGAAGGTTTCGCGGGAGACGGCGGTCTGGCCACGGCGGCGCGCCTGGATACGCCCAACCAACTGGCGGTGAGCGGAACCGACGTGTTCATCGCGGACTGGTACAACTACCGGGTGCGGAAGGTGAATGGCGCCGGGCTGATCAGCACGGTCGCCGGCATTTCCGTCTGCTGTGGCGCCAGCAACGCGCCTGCGAACGGCACCTATATCGGCAGGCCCAGCGGACTGGTGGCCGATTCGGCGGGGAATGTCTATGTCTCCGAGCTCGACTATAACCTGGTGTCCAAGGTAACTCCCGACAATAAGATCTCCACCTTTGTAGGCACCGGGAATTACGGCTTTAGCGGAGATGGCGGACTGGCACACGCGGCCACGGTGATCGCGCCGGCCGGTCTTTCGATGGATAGCTCCGGCGACATGTATCTGGCCGACAGGTACAACAACCGGATCCGCAAACTGACTCTGGATTCGCCGTCTCAGATCAGCGCCAGCACCGGCGACGGACAAACGGGAGTTCCCGGCGCGACGCTGCCGGCGTCTCTCTCCGTGAAGGTGGCCTTCCGCGCGGGCGTAGGCGTGCGCGGCGTTCCGGTTACCTTCGCCGTGACGTCGGGCTCGGCCACTCTCTCGGCCTCGACCGCGGTGACCGATGACACCGGACTGGCCGGCGTGGGCGTCACGTTGGGCAGCGCCACCGGCCCCGTGGTGGTAA
>DASZMZ010000130.1:0-21778 GCA_035551455.1 Candidatus Sulfopaludibacter sp. | reverse complement strand
ATCTCCGGCCACCGCGTCGTCTGGCGCAGCACAAGACTACTCCTGTCGCCGCCAATTTTCATCTACGTGGGTGGCCGGGCGGCCATGCTTGGTTGACAACCGAATCGTCCTTACGCCCGAACTGCGCTCGTCTGTCTCCCTCTTCTCCCTCCGCGTCTTCCTCAGCGTCTCGGCGTCTCAGCGGTGAAAAGAATTTTGTTTTTTCGCCCCCTACTCCGGAAAATACCAAAGCAGAATCCCTTTTCCGATACGCTCAGGCTGCGGGACCGTAGGGTCTCCCAGCCTCTTCATATATGCATCGGGCCACAGTGGAGCGTCGATGTAGGATTCACCCAGACCCAGCCGGAGTTCCTTCCACATGGTCACGCTCACGGCGTTCCAGCCGGGCACCGGCACCGCGGGACGGAAGCCCTTCGTCTTCGGAAAGCCGAATTCGCCCTGCAGGTCCGCCACGATGCTGGAGACGAATGCCACGTCGGGAGCGTGGACCGCGCGCAGGCGGGCGCCGAGACGTTTGAGGTCCTGTCCCCAATCGAGATCGGAGTCCACCAGGATTTTCTCCGGCTGACTGCCGGCCAGCAGGTTGAAATACGGCAGATAATCGGGATGACTCAGAAGACTGGATGCGCCGAACCAGGCTGCCAGCCCGACCACCGTCCAGTGGATCCACGCGCGCGACGTACCGCGTTCGATCATCCGCACGCCGGCCACTGCGGCCAGCAGCGAAAAACCAACGTAGATCGGCAGCACATGGCGAATGCCGATGTTGATGTGGCTGAAAGCGCCCACTACCAGAATGGCGACGGAGAAGCAGAAGGGCGCGTACAGGCGGCGGAGTCCCGGTTGGCGGCGCCCCGCGAGTGCGATGCCGAAGCCCAGCAGCGCCAGAAAAGCCAGTGGGGTCTTGACCGCCAGAGCCACCTCATAGAAGTACCAGAATCCGGTGATGCGCCGTTCGCCCAACAGATAGCCGCTGTGGCCTTCGGTATTGTGCGCCATCACCTGTTTGATGCCGGCGAACAGTTCCGGGAAAGGCAGGTGTACGTCGGAGAAATAAACTTTGCCGAAGGAGAAACGGTAGCCGGTCCAAATGATGAGCAACGCAATGCCGACAGCCATGCCCAACTGCGGAAGCCTCTGCCAGATGCCGCGTCCGAGTTGCGCCAGCGAGGGCCGCTCGTCGATGTAATACCAAACCAGCGCCAGCGCGGCGGCGGCCGGCAGAAATACCAGACAGGAGAATTTGGAAAGCACCATCAGGCCCGCCGAGGCGCCGAACCAGATGGCATGCCTGGGCGTGGGCTCTTCCAGCCAGATCATGCCGCACAGGAAGGTGGCGGACAGAAAGGCGGTGAGCGCCATATCGGTGGTGGCCAGTCCGGCATGCGCCAAAATCGTCGGCAGAAAACTGAAAAGCGCCAGCGCGGCCACGCCGATGGCCGGCGAGAAATACCGCCGCCCCCACCAGAACACCACGGCGCAAGCGATCCAGAAGAACGGGAGGATGCCGGCGCGCGCCAGCGCCAGAGTCAGATCGTAGTGGTGGCCGGAATCCAGAATCTCGCGGCCTTCCAGGAAAATGGGCGTGTTGCCTTTGGGAAGTTCGGGAGCGCGAATGCCCAGCAGGTACGGTCCCAGCGCCACTGCCACGCGGGAGAGCGGAGGATGCTGCGGCTCCCACGTATAGGTGCCCCGATCCAGCCACTCCATGCCGCAGGCGATGTGGGCCGGCTCGTCGTAGGTGTGATTGAAAACCGTATAGGTGGCCGCGATGCGCACCGTAGCCAGCAGTACCAGCCCGATGGCGCATACCAGACTGTGGCGATTCAGCCAGGCCAGAATCGTTGAGGGCCGGGCCACGGGCGGCGGAGTTGCGGGCCTTTCCAGCGGTGGAACCGCGTTCTTCTTTTTTGCCATCGAAATTTGAATCTAACATCCCGAGGCCAAACCCCGCCTGAGGATCGTCCCCACGATATAATTACGCACAATGAAACAGATCAGGCTTTCGGCGCTTCTGGGTATGGCTGCGTTCCTACTCGCGGCGGCCACATACGATCCTTCGCTCTATAGCGGGCTCCAATGGCGCAGCATCGGGCCCAATCGCGGAGGCCGTTCCATCACGTCGGCCGGAAGCTCGGCGCGTCCTTTGGAATATTACTTCGGCGCCACCGGCGGCGGACTCTGGAAGACCACCGACGGCGGCATCACCTGGCGTCCGGTGACCGACGGCCAGCTCGGAAGCTCGTCAGTGGGCGCGGTGGCGGTGTCGCAGTCGAATCCCGACGTCGTGTACATCGGGATGGGCGAGACGGAACTGCGCGGCAACATCATGCAGGGCGACGGCGTGTACAAGACCACCGACGCCGGCCGCACGTGGAAGCACATCGGCCTCGAAAATACCCAGGCCATTTCGCGGATTCGCATTCATCCCACCAATCCCGACATCGTGTATGTTTCGGCGCTCGGCCATCCCTACGGACCGAATCCGGAGCGCGGCGTCTTCCGCAGCAAGGACGGCGGCGCCACATGGCAGAAAATTCTGTACCAGGACGATCACGCCGGCGCGGTGGACCTCTGCCTCGACCCGCACAATCCCGACGTGATGTTCGCGGCCATCTGGGATGTCTATCGCACCCCGTGGAGTCTTTCGAGCGGCGGCCCGCGCACGGCCTTGTACAAATCGACCGACGGCGGCGATCACTGGACCAACATCACGCGGAATCCGGGCCTGCCGGCCGGGATCGACGGTAAGATCGGCGTCTCCATTTCGGGCGCGGATTCCAACCGCGTCTACGCCAATATCGAAAATGAAAACGGCGGCGTCTTCGTGTCCGACGATGCGGGCGCAACCTGGAAACTGGCCAGCGACAATCGCGAAGTGCGGCAGCGGGCCTTCTACTACACGCGCATTTATGCCGACCCGAAAGTGAAGGACACCGTCTACGTCTTGAACGTGAACTTCCACAAATCGACCGACGGCGGGAAGACCTACCGCCAGATCCGTCCGCCGCATGGCGACAATCACGATCTGTGGATCGACCCGGCCAATCCGCTGCGCATGATCGAGAGCAATGACGGAGGCGGCACCGTGTCCAACAATGGCGGACAGAGTTGGACAAACGAGGAGTATCCGACGGCGCAACTCTATCACGTGGCCGTGACCAAGGACATTCCGTATCACGTGTGCGGCGCGCAGCAGGACAGCTCGACCATTTGCACTTCGAGCGCCGCCGGCGGCCGCGGCGGTGGTGGTGGCGGCGGTCGCGGAGGCATGCCGACGTACAGCGCGGGAGGCGGCGAAAGCGGCTACATCGCGCCCGATCCGAAAAATCCCAACATCTTTTATGCCGGCAGTCAGGGCGCGCTGCTGACCAGGCTCGACCGCCGGACGAATTACTCCAAAGACGTGCAGGTGTACCCGCTGTTCTTCTCCGGCGAGAGCGCGGGCTCGCTGCCGGAGCGCTGGCAGTGGACATTCCCCATCGTATTTTCGCCGGTGAATCCCGAGATTATCTACACCTCGTCGCAGCACCTTTGGAAGACCAGCGACGAGGGTCATACCTGGCAGAAGATCAGTCCCGACCTCACGCGCAACGATCCTAAAACCCTGGGCGATTCGGGCGGACCCATCACGCACGACCAGAACGGGCCGGAAATCTACGGCACCATTTTTACCATCGCGCCTTCGGACAAGGACGTGAACACCATCTGGACCGGGTCGGATGATGGCGTGGTGCAAGTCACGCGCGACGGCGGCAAGGAGTGGTCGAAGATCACGCCGCCGGGCATGCCGGACTTCGGGCGCGTGAGCCTGATCGAAGCCTCGCCGCACAATCCGGGCGGCGCTTATGTGGCCGTGAAGAATTATCAGAACGATGACCGGAAGCCGTACATTTTCAAAACCGCGGATTACGGCAGGACGTGGACCAAGATCGTCAACGGCATCCCCGAGCATGATTTCGTGCATGCCGTGCGGGAGGATCCGGTGAAGCCGGGCCTGCTGTTCGCCGGCACCGAGCACGGCATTTATGTGTCCTTCGACGATGGCGGCCAGTGGCAGTCCATCCGGCAGAATCTGCCGGACACGCAGGTGAGCGATCTCGTGATCGAGGGCAACGACGTGGTGATCGCCACGCACGGCCGGTCGTTCTACATCATGGACGACATCACGCCGCTACGCCAGTTGACGGCGGCGGTGTCGACCGAAGATGCGCATTTGTTCCGGCCGCCCGCGGCGCAGCGGAACTTGGGCCAGGCGCGGATCGACTACTACCTGACCAAGCCGGCCGACAAAATTCAAATCGACATTCTCGATGCGAAGGGCCAGGTGGTGCGCACGTTTACCGGTACGCCGAACGACGCCGCGGCGGGCGGTCGCGGAGGACGCGGCGGACGGGGCGCGGCGGCTGCGGATGAGGCCGGCGCGGCGCCCGAAGAAGGCGGCGGGGGCGGCGGTGGCCGCGGACGCGGAGCCGCTCCGGTGCCGCCCGATAAGGCGGGGCTGAATCGCTTTACGTGGGACATGCGGTATCCCGGCGCCAAGACGTTCGAAGGCATGGTGCTGTGGAGCGGCAACACGCAGGGTCCCGTGGCGGTGCCCGGCACTTACCAGGTGCGCTTGACGGCCAATGGGAAAACCATGACGCAGCAGTTCGAGGTGCAGAAGGATCCCCGGTTGGACAATGTGACCATCGCGGATCTGAGCGAGCAGTTCACCCTGTCCTTGAAAATCAATAACGATGTGACGGAGTCCAACGAGATCGTAATTTTGATTCGCGAGTTGAAGCGGCAGATGGATGCGGCGCTCAAGGCCAATCCCGATCCGACCCTGAAGAACACTCTGGATCAGTTCCGCGATAAGCTGAGCGTAGTTGAAGAAGACGTGTATCAGGTGCGCAATCGCAGCGGTCAGGATCCGCTGAACTTCCCGATCAAGCTGAATAACAAAATCGCGGCTCTGGGTTCGACCGTGCAGCATGGCGATGGCAAGCCGACCGTTTCCTCATACGAGGTGTACGACCTGCTGCATAAGCGGCTCCTGGAAGAACAAGCCAAGCTCGATGCAATTTTGAAGAGCGATCTGCCTGGGGTCAACAAGGCGCTGACGGATCGGAAACTGCCGGTGCTGACGCCGACGAAGACCGAGACGCCAGCCCCGAAAGTAGCTGCAGCACGATAGGAATGGATTACACCACCGAGACGCCGAGGCACCGAGAAGACCAACCCCAATCTCAATTTCTCCGCGTCTTCCTCCGCGCCTCGGCGCCTCCTAAGAAACAAAATCACCGATTGTTGGAAACAAATGACTTACATTGAACACTCAATCCACAGAAAATCAGCCGCGCGGACATTGCTGTTTCCTCCCCCCACCAAACTGGGTCCCCCAGTCAGATGCTCGGCGGTGAAAAAGGAATCTTATGAATCGACGGAAATTCGTGCAGACCGGCGCGGTAAGCGCGCTGGCTGCAGTCGCGGCGCCGCCCGCCAGTAGCAAGATGATCGGTATTCAGGTGGGCGCAGTCTCGTTCGTGGACGAAGGCGTCGAAAAGGTGCTCGACGTATTCCAGCAGGATGCGGCGGTCAACACGCTGTTCATCGCCACCTTTACCTACGGACGCGGCATCGCCGGGCGGCAGGTGCCCGGACAGCCGCTGCCCGACCACGGCAAGCAGGAATACGACAACGGCAGCGGACCCGGAACCTTTCAGGGCGGCGCGTATACGCGTCCCAACGCGCAGTACTTCAAAGATACGGTGCTCAAGGATTTCCGCGCGCCCGACTTCGGCGACTATGACGTGCTTGAGGCGGTGCTGCCTTCGGCGCGCAAACGCGGTATGAAGACCATCTGCTGGTTTGAGGATGTCTGGGGCGGTCCCAACCGGGTGCCGAACGTGGCGCAGGCGCAGGAACGCCGCTTGAACGGACAGAATGCCGGCACCTTGTGCTTCAACAATCCCAATTACAAGAACTGGCTGCTCGGCATGGTGGAGGATTACGCCCGGACCTACGACATCGACGGGATCATGTGGGGCTCCGAGCGTCAGGGCGCCTTCGCCGATGCGATTGGCGCCGCGCATGGAGGCTTGCCGCAGAATCCCACCAACGTGACTTGCTTCTGCGACCACTGTGAAAAGAAGGCGCGCGAGCGCGGCATCAACGTGGAGCGCGCGCGGGCAGGCTTCGCGGCGCTGTGCAACTTCAGCGCCTCGGCAGCCCAAGGCAAGCGGCCGGTGGACGGCTACTACGTGCAGTTGTGGCGGTTGATGCTGCGGTATCCCGAACTGCTCGCCTGGGAAATGTTATGGACCGATAGTCTGCGGGAGACCTACGCGGCCATGCACCAGAAGGTGAAGCAGGTGAAGCCTTCCATCGGAATCGGCTGGCACATCTGGCACAACAACTCGTTCAGTCCGATCTATCGCGCCGAGCAGGACCTGAGCGAGTTGAGCAAGTATTCGGACTTCCTGAAAATGGTGATGTATCACAATTGCGGCGGCGAGCGGATGACCAGCTACATCCGGCGCATGAATTCCACCGTCTTCCGCGATGTGCCGGGCCAGGAACTCCTGGACTTCCACTATCGCGTCCTGGACTACAAACAGGAAAAGCCGCTGGCCGAACTGGCCCAAAGCGGCTTCTCCAGCGATTACGTTTATCGTGAGGCGAAGCGGGCGCACGAGGCGCTCGTCGGCACCAAAACTCAGCTCTGGCCGGGAATCGATATCGATATCCCCACGGGCCGCAACTCAGCGAAATCGACGCCTCAAGGAACCAAGGACGCCGTCCTTGCCGCTTTCAAAGGCGGCAGCGACGGCGTCCTCTTGTCGCGCAAGTACTCCGAAATCCGCCTGCCCAATCTCCGCGGCGCCGGAACGGCTATCCGCGAGTTGGGCTTCGCCTAACAGGCGTTTCGTTAGCGGCGTCCGCGGCCATGTTCGAAGTGCTCGGAGCGCTCGTGATGGTCGCGGTCGTGACGGTCGCGATCGTGATCGCCATGGAACCCGAACGTGACGCCGCCGCCGTAGTACGGCGTAGCATACGGGTAGTCATAACCGTAGCCATACGCGTAGGGCGCCGCTGGAGCAACATAGTTATTTGGGTAGCCTTGGTACGGGTACCCGTAGCCATACGGATACACCGGCGCGGGAGCAGTGTAGACTGGTCCACCAATCGATACTCCGAAGCGCACTCGCGCATCCGCTTTTTGCGGTGCCGCGAAAGCCATCAACGCCCCCAGAGCCAGCACCGGAAGTCCAAGTTTCTTAAGCATTTTCTGCCTCCACTACATTGGACTCAAGGACGCCTGGAAGGACTGAAAAGGATTGTAAGCGAGCCCTGTGGTTTTTGGTACACCAAAGACGCAACCTACCGTTTTTCATTTATTTGCCAGATCGTAATAATTTGCTTGACTACACTCCCTTGCGGATCATAGAATCGCTCCCAATTAGCTATTTACATTTGGCCTTCTATTTTTTAAGGGCAGGGGTACATTCCTTTTACGGGAGGGGATATGAACGTGAGCGATACCGTCGCTCGATTCAAAAGTAATCGATTCTTCGCCAGCATCTTTGTGTCTGCGCTGCTTTTAACGGGGAGCGCTACATCGGTCTGGGGACAAACAGCCACCGCCGGCACAGTAGCCGGACAGGTGACAGATGAACAGAATGCCGCGGTTCCGGGCACGCAAGTGAAGATTGTGGAACCCACCACGGGCACCACCCAGACCACCCTGAGCAATGATGCAGGCCGGTACATCTTCTCCACCGTGCCGCCCGGCAAATACAACATGACTTTCACCAAGGATGGCTTCACCAGCTATCAGGTGAATTCGCAAGTCGTCGAAATCGGCGCTGTGTCCACCATCAACGCCAAGCTGAAAATCGGCTCCACCTCGACCACCGTGGAAGTCACCGCCACCACCGGCGCGGAATTGCAGACCATGAACGCCACGGTAGGCAATACGCTGGATGCCAAGGCGCTGGAACTGCTTCCGAACCTGGGCCGCGACGTAGCGACCCTCGCCGTGCTTCAGCCCGGTGTGACACCCGGCGGATACACCGCTGGTAGCCATAACGAACAGAACAGCTTCATTCTGGACGGCGGCAACATCACCGACGATATGGCGGGCAACACCACCGGCTACCAGACGAACTTCACCGGCACCGGCGGAACCCAGACGAACGGCACGCCCTCCGGCGTGATTTCGGTTCCCGCGGAGAGCGTGGAACAGATGACGGTTTCCACCGTCAATCAGACGTCCGATTTTGCCAACTCTTCGGGCTCTCAGATTCAGTTGGTCACCAAGCGCGGATCGAACCAGTTCCACGGCGCAGGTTATTTGTGGTACTTCGATACGGTCATCGGCGCGGCGAATTCCTGGACCAACAATCACACGCCCTCGACCATCGGCGGCGTACCGTACACCTACACCCCGCTGATCTCGAACCACCGCACCCGCTACGGCTTCTCGCTGGGCGGCCCGTTGACTCCCAAAGATTTTCTGGGCAAGAAGTGGTACTTCTACGGCAACTACGAAGCTCTGCGCTATCCGAACGTGGGCACGTTCAACAAGCTGGTACCGAGCGCTCTTCTGCGCGCGGGCGTCGTCCAGGAGCCCAATTCGGCCGGTGTGTGGCAGGCTTACAATCTGAATCCCAGCCCCGTAACCGTGGCCGGCGTGACCTATCCGACCGCGACTTGCGGAACCGGCGCTTGCGATCCGCGCGGCCTCGGCATCAGCTCGGTGGTCTCCCAGATTTGGAATAAGCAGATGCCGCTGCCGAATAATGTGGCCATTGGCGATTCCTACAACACGTCTGGATACCTGACTACCATTCGCGCTCCATTGACTTCGAATGCTTATGTGGGACGCGTCGATCATGACTTCAGTGACCGGTTCCGCTGGTACGCCACCTATCGCGACCAGAAGCTGGTCAACCTCACCACCAACCAGGTGGACGTCGGCGGAGTGCTCGGCGGTACCCTGGGCCAGCCGCTCGCGGTTGCACCCCGGCCGCAGCAGCCCTCTTTCTGGGCAACCGGCCTGACCACCACCATCTCTCCCACCAAGACGAACAACGTGGTTTTCAACTACACGCGTTCTTTCTGGCAGTGGGGCAGCCAAAACGCACCGCCGCAGCTTCCGGGCTTGACCGGCGCGGTGGAAATCGGCGGCGAAAGTTCGAGCGCGCTGATTCCCTACAACATCAATACGCAGAGTGTTCGCCAGCGCTTCTGGGATGGCCAGGACAAGCTGTTGCGCGACGATTTCACGATGATCCACGGCAACCACCTGTTCGGTATGGGCGGCGCCTATCAGCGTAACTTCGACTATCACCTGCGCACGGACAACGGCAACGGTATCAACAACGCCCTGGTCTACCAGGTGAACAGCTCGGGCATCAACATCTCGACGGCCGGCTACATTCCTTCGACGGTGGCATCGAGCAGCGCTTCTTCGTGGAACACGTTCTACTCGGAAGCACTCGGCCTGGTCAACCAGCCTCAGGCTGCTTTCACCCGCACGGGCAATAACCTCGCGTTGCAGCCCCTGGGCAGCTCGGCTTACGACAAGAGCGTGATTCCGTACTACAGCCTGTATTTCTACGACACCTGGCATGCCAAGCCCTCGTTGACCATCAACTACGGCATCGGCTGGAATCTGGAAATGCCGCCTTATGAAACCAGCGGCAAGCAGGTAATGATCACGGACGGCTCCGGCAGTCCGATCATCACCACGGACTTCCTGGCCCAGCGCCAGGCGGCGGCACTGGCCGGCAACCCCGCCAGCTACACGCCGACGGTTGGCTTCGCGCTGGTCGGCAACACTGCCGGCGGCGGACGCAAGTACCCGTACGATCCCTTCTACAAGGAATTCAGCCCGCGCATTTCGATGGCATGGCAGCCGCGCGCCACGGATGGAATCCTCGGCAAAATCATCGGCAACGGCAAGACCGTTGTGCGCGGCGGCTACGCCCGCATCTACGGCCGTCTGAACGGCGTCAACCTGGTGCTCAGCCCGCTCCTCGGCGTGGGCTTGATCCAGGCAGTAGCTTGCACCGGACCCACCCGGACCGGCACTTGCGCCGGCAGCGGCAACGTCGACCCGACCACGGTCTTCCGCATCGGGCCTGACGGCATGACGGCTCCGCTGCCTGCCGTATCGGCTAACTTGGCCCAGCCCTTCTATCCGGGCGTAGGCACCAACGCGCTGGCCGGCGACGCATCGGCTCTGGACCCGCACTATCGTCCCGACCGCACCGATCAGTTCACTTTGACTCTGCAGCGGGAAATCAACAGCCACCTGCAACTCGAAGTCGGCTACATCGGCAAGCTCCTGAAGAATGAAACCACGGAAATCGATATTGACTCCGTGCCGTACATGACTACGCTCGGCGGACAGTCCTTCTCCCAGGCTTATGCCAACATCTACTGGCAGAACTGGCAGGGCGTCAGCCCGGCATCCATGCCCACACAGGCATTCTTCGAAAACGCCATGGGCGGAGCGAACTCTGCATATTGCGCAGGCTTCGGCAGTTGCACCGCGGCAGTGGCTTCGAAGAACGCTTCGCTGTTTAAGAATACCCAGGTCACCGATCTGTGGAACACCTTGAGCAAGGCCAATGGCTGGACCCTGGGACGCACCATGATCAGCTCGGCCTATCCCGGCGGCTCCGCCGGCGGACAGGGCACCTCGATCTCTGAATCCGGCAGTCTCGGATGGAGCAACTACAACGCCCTGTTCCTCACCATGCGCATGCATGAATTCCACGGCCTGACCGCGATCTCCAACTTCACCTGGGGCCGCGCTCTGGGTACGGGACCCATCGCACAGTACAACAGCGCTTACACCACGCAGGATCCCTACAACCTGCACGCGAGCTATGGTCCGAACAGCTTCGACATCAAGGCTGTTTACAACCTGGCCATGTACTATCAGCCTCCCGTGTTCCGCGGACAGAAGGGCGTTCTGGGTCACATCCTCGGTGGATGGACCATCTCCCCGCTGTTCACGGCGCAGAGCGGCAACGGTATTGCCCCTAGCTACTCGGAAGTCAACTGCACCGGCTGCCAGGCGTTCGGCGAAGTCGGCAACAGCTCGGCTGCCACCGGGTCTGTAACGGAAGATGCCGTCGGCTTCACGAAGTATACGGGCACCAATTCGGCCAAGTACGGGGTCTTCCCGACCGATGGCGTCGGCAACCGTACTCCGAATTATGGCCTGAATATGTTCAGCAGCCCGTCCACTGTCATCGCTCAGTTCCGTCCATGCGTTCTGGGCTACGACACCAGCTGCGGTGGATACTACAACCTGCGCAACCTTCCCACGTGGAACGTCGATGCCTCTGTTTCCAAGGACATCGCGGTTCACAAGGAATCCGTGGGCGCCACCCTGTATTTCGCATTCACCAATGTCCTGAACCACTTCCAACCGGGAAGTCCGAGTCTCAGCCTGAGCAGCCCGACGTCGTTTGGCCAGATCACCGGCCAGGCGAATACGCCGCGCAGTATGGAATTTGGAATCAGGGCCCACTTCTAAAAACGAGCTTCAGTAATCTCCACTCGGGGGCCGGGCAACCGGCCCCCTTTTTTGTGTCTGACCTTCCAAGTCCAACAAAAGTCTTGACATCGTATCCGAACTAGCTCTAGAATCGATCAATTTTGATACGACCGCTCCGTTACGGGAGCGGCTTACTTTTTGCGCCTACGCAAAATGAGTTAGAGGGGGGATACATGAGCTTTAGGAGTCACCTCGGTCTTCGAGGTTCTTACGTTTTCTCCGGGCCATCGATAGTCTGCCTCGCCCTTATGGCGGGTCTTAGCCTTTCACCGGCCTGGTCCCAATCCACTGCAACCGGTACCGTCTCAGGACAAGTCACCGACGCGCAAAGCGCCGCTGTCTCGGGTACCGAAGTCAAACTGGTAGACACCAGCACGAACAAAGCACAGGCGACCACCACCAACGATTCGGGCCGCTACACATTCCAGAATGTGCAACCCGCCACATATAGCCTTACTTTCAACAAACCCGGTTTCTCGACATACCAGGTGAACACGCAGACCGTGGTTGTTGGACAGGTGCTGACAATCAACGCGCAGTTGACGGTTGGCGCCACTACGACGACTGTGGAAGTAACCTCTGTCGCCGGCGCCGAACTCCAGACCACCAACGCGACTGTAGGCCAGACGCTGACGGGGGACTCGCTGATCTTTCTGCCCAATCTGGGCCGCGAAGCAGCCGCGTTGACTCTTTATCAGCCGGGCGTGTCGCCGGAAGGCGCGGTCGCAGGCGCGATGAACGATCAGAACACGTTCCAACTCGATGGCGGCAACAACTCCAACGATATGGACGGCAACATGACGGTCTATACGCCGAGCTACGCGTCGAACGGCGCGCCTACCGGCACGATGCCCACCCCCGTCGAGAGCATCGAGGAATTCAAGGTTTCCACCAGCGGTATGACGGCGGACTTCAACGGTTCGTCGGGCAGCCAGGTGCAGATGGTGACCAAGCGCGGCAGCAACACCATTCACGGCTCGATCTACGAAAACTATTTCGCCAGCGACTGGGGCGCCGCCAATTCGTGGGACAACAACCACACGCCATCCGGCAGTCTCGGCTACACGCCGCTGCCGATCACCCATTACAACCGGTTCGGCGCGGCGCTTGGCGGACCCATCATTCCCAAGAATCTGCTGGGCGGCAAGTGGTATGGATTCTTCAACTATGAAGGTTTCCGCTACCCGCAATCGGCAATCGTTTCGAAAGCCGTTCCGACCGCAACGCTTCGCGCGGGCGTTATCTTCGTCAATCAGGGCGCTGCCGGCTACGTGCCGTACAACTTGAACAACTCGGCGGTCACAGTGAATGGAACCACGTACCAACCGGCAGTCTGTCCGGCAGGTTCCTGCGATCCTCGCGGGCTTGGCTTCAACCCGGTGGTTTCTCAGTTGTGGTCGAAGTATATGCCGCTGCCAAATACGAATACCGGCGGCGACCATTACAACACCTTGAACTATCAGGGCATCGTATCGCTGCCCGTCACATCCAACCAATATACCGGCCGCATCGATCATGACTTCACCGATAAGTGGCATTTCATGACAAGCTACCGGTCGTATAAGTACATTCCGTTGACGACAAGCCAAGTCGACTACGGCGGGGCGATCGGCAACGACAAATTGGGAACTCCCACGGCCCTTGCTCAGCGTCCGCAGGATCCCAGCTACTGGGTGGCCGGTCTGACTACGACGATCAATTCGACGATGACGAACGACTTCCGATTCAGTTACCTGCGCAATTTCTGGCAATGGGGCACCGCCGGCGCGACGCCGCAGTTACCCGGTCTGGGAGGGGCGCTCGAAATCGGTGGCGAAAGCAGCGGCGCGTTAATTCCGTACAACGTGAATACGCAGAGCGTTCGCCAGCGCTTCTGGGACGGCCAGGACAAAATGCTGCGCGATGACGTGACGAAAGTGAAGGGCAATCACCAGCTCAGCTTCGGCGGCCAGTATCAGCGGAATTTCGATTACCATCTGCGCAACGATAATGGCCAGGGCATCATGAATGCCCCGGTGTATCAGATCACCAACGGACCCGGAGTGGCGTACCCATCGCAGTACCGGCCCTCAACGATTCCTGTAGCGCAGACCAGCAACTGGAACAAACTGTACTCGGAGGTGCTCGGTATTGTGAGCCAGCCGCAGGATCTGTATACCCGCAGCGGACCGCAGCTCACCTTACAGCCGCCGGGCTCGTTCATGTACGACCAGAGCGTCATTCCGTCGTATAACGTGTATTTTTCCGATGTGTGGCGCATGAAGCCGACCCTTACCCTGAGCTATGGTTTGGGATACACGCTGGAAATGCCGCCGTACGAACTGAATGGCAAGCAGGTCGAATTGACTGATACCAGCGGCAAACCCTTCGACGTCCAAAGCTATCTGGATGCGCGGAAGTCGGCAGCGCTGGCCGGCTCGGTTTACAATCCGACCGTAGCCTGGGCAACTGTAAAGAACGTGACCGGAGCCAGCACCAAGTACCCGTATAACCCGTTCTACGGCGGTGTTAGCCCGCACGTGGCGGTGGCGTGGAATCCGCGTTTCACCGATGGCATCATGGGCAAGGTGTTCGGCAATGGCAAAACCGTCGTGCGCGGCGGCTATAGCCGCGTATTCAGCCGTCTGAACGGCGTGGGCCTGGTGCTTGTTCCGCTCCTGGGAACAGGTCTCGGCCAAGCCGTTTCATGCATCGGCGCCAGCCGCACCGGTCAATGCCTGGGAACCGGCGGTGTCGACCCGACCACGGCCTTTCGCATCGGCGCCGATGGTCTGGTGGCCCCGCTGGGCGGCGCCCCCTCCCAGACACTACCGCAGCCTTATATCCCCGGCGTGAACGGGAATCCCGCATCGGGTTCCGGCTCAGTGCTCGACCCCAAGTTCCGCCCGGCGCGTACCGAAAACTTCAATCTCAGCATTCAGCGTGAACTGAATACTCATGCCATGCTCGAAGTCGGATATATCGGACGCATCATTCGCAATGAGTGGCAGCAGAGCGATCTGGACGCAGTTCCGTACATGACGACTCTGGGTGGCCAGAGCTTCGCGCAGGCTTTCGCGCAGACCTATTTCGCCGTGGCGGGAACGCCCAGCGGCACGGTGGGTCTGAATGCACAGCCGTTCTTCGAGAACGCTCTGGGCGGCGCGAATTCGTCGTTCTGTAAGGGCTTTGCAAGCTGCACGGCCGCGGTTGCTAACAACTCCACTATGAACAGCTTCATCGCCAACAACCAGGTGTACCAACTCTGGGCCGCGCTCAACGGAACATCATCCTGGACTCTGGGCCGCACAATGCCTAGCACCGCTTCCCCCGCGATTCCGGCAGGTCAGCTCTCGGCTGTGTACTATGACGACTCCGTCGGGTTCGGCAACTACAACGCGGCTTACGTCTCGCTTACGCTGCGCGACTATCACGGCGTCACGGCTCGTTCCAATTTCACTTACGGCCGCGCTCTGGGCACGGGCAACTCATCTCAGGCCACCAGTTCGTATAGCACGCTGGACCCCTGGAATGTACGCGCTAATTACGGTCCCCAATACTTCGACTATAAGTTCGTTTACAACCTGACGATGGTATGGCAGGACCCGTACTTCAAACGGCAGCATGGCGTCATGGGCCACCTTCTCGGAGGCTGGGTGGTTGCGCCTTTGTTCACCTTCCACACTGGTCAGCCGCTCGGCATCTTCAACTTGAACGGCGGATGTGAATCCTTTGGCGAGATGAACTGCTCGACCGGCAGCACCAATGCGAACAACTCTCTGGTGGCCGATGGCGCGGTCTTGGCCGCTCCGTTCACCGGCGGAAATTCGGCTCACTACAACTTGAACGTGCCGGATACGGGCAGCGGCGCGGGCGTCAACTCGAACCCGTCCAACGGCGGCAATGGAATTAACGCCTACACCAACCCGGACCAGATCTACAAGGAATTCCGTCCCTGCATCCTCGGTTACGACACAAGTTGCGGCGGCGGCGGCGTGATCCGCGGTTTGGGCTTCTGGAATTTGGACGCCACTGTTTCGAAGGACATAGGCGTTTGGAAGGAAGGCCGCGTCGGCGCGACTCTGATCTTCCAATTCAACAACCTGCTGAACCACACCCAGTTGGGCGATCCGTACCTGGACATTAGCGATCCGGCGGATTGGGGCGTACTCGGCACCAACAATGTGTACTACGGCGGACAAGTCAACTCGCCGCGCAGCATCCAGTTCGGATTCCGCATTCACTGGTAGTTTGCTTTTGTGCAGAGGGGGCGGGACAGAACGCCCCCTCTTTTCCCCTACGGGCTTCTCTCCTGGTTTCTTTCCTCCCCTTTTTGAGATAATCCATGAACTGGAGAATCGTCTCGAATGTTTCGTCACGCCGTGTTTGTGTCTTTGATTTGTGCCGCCGCTGCGATGGCAGCGCCGCCCCAAGGCGGCCGCGGTGGTCCCGGGAACGAGAGTCTCCGGCAAGCCAACCAGCTCGACCTGGACGGCAAGGGCGCTGAAGCCCGAGTATTGTTTCAAAAGGCCATCGATACGGCTGCCGACCCGGCCGCCAAGGCCAACGCGCAGCGCGCCATGGCGATGTCTTGGGCCTTTGAAGGCAACTGCAAGAAGACCGGCGAGTATGAGCAGATGGTGATCGACTACTGGGCGACGCAAGAGGCCGCCGCGCCGCACAACGCCTTCTATCAGGAAGGCGAAATGGCCGACGAAGCGGCGCGCGTCTGCATCGATTCCGGCGACCTAAATGCGGCCGCGCAGTGGTACAAGAAAGGCCACGACCTGGGACTGAAAGAGCCCGACGCGCCGGAGCGCAAGCTGTTATGGGACTATCGCTGGCGCCACGCCGAAGCGCGCCTTGCAGCACGCCGCGGCAATCGGGCGGAGGCGGAGAAGGCGATTGCGGCGGCGCGCGCCGACCTCGACAAGATGACCGATCTGAAGGCTCAGCAGGAGGCCTTCTTTCCGTACCTGACGGGGTACGTGGCGCTCTATCTGGGCGATTACCAAAAGGCCCTGACCGACCTGCAGAAGGCCAATCAGAATGATGCCTTCGTGCAGTGCCTGCTGGGAATGACGTACGAAAAACTGGGCGACAAAGAGAAGGCCATGGAATGCTACAAAAAGGCCTACGCCGTGAACGGACACAACCCTCCGGCGGCTTTTGCCAAGCCCTTCGCGAGGAAGAAAATTGCTTAGATTCACGAGCGCGCTCTTGTTTGCGGCCTGCCTGTGGGGCCAGATGCCGGAAGTTACCGGCAAGGTAGTGGACGCTGCCATTTTTCGCTACGTCGAGATCCAGGATGGCGGCGGCGAGCCTGCCATGCCGGGCCAGCAGTACACGGTGAACTACACCGGCTGGCTGCGCGACGGGACGAAGTTCGACTCGTCGGTGGGCAAGGATCCGCTGACGTTTATTCAGGGGCGGCGACAGGTGATCGCGGGCTTCGACGTGGGCTTCGAAGGCATGAAGGTGGGCGGTAAACGGCGGGTGTTCATCCCGTATCAATTTGCCTACGGCGAAAAGGGCCGCGGGAAAATTCCGGCCAAGGCGGAGCTCATCTTCGACCTGGAACTGGTGAGTGTGCGCGACGTGCCGCCGGCGCCGAAAGCCGCGTCGGACCTGATTCAACCGCTGGACGAACTGCAGGAGAAGGTGATGGCGCTGGCCAAGATGCTGCCCGAGGAGAAGTATCCGTGGCGGCCCGGGGCGGGCATCCGGTCCTTCAAGGAAGTCTTCCTGCACATCGCGTACGGCAACCGGCTGATGCTGAATATCGCCGATGGCGTGAAGCTGGAAGAGATCGAAAAGCAGATCGCCGCCAATGAGAAGGCAGAGGCGGAAGGGCTGACGAAAGAACAGGTAATCCAGAAGCTGACGGAGAGTTTCGCCGCGCTGCACGAAGCCCTGGACAGCGCCGCCAATGCGACATTGAGCCGCGACGTGCAGTTCTTCAGTTTGGCGACAACGCGGCGCGGGGTCCTGACGTTCATCGATACGCACATCGCCGAGCATCTGGGTCAGGCGATTGCGTATGCGCGCATGAACGGCATCGTGCCCCCGTGGTCGAAGTAGGCGAACGCGGTTCGACTCTCGCTACGGCTCGCTTCCTACTGGTACGCTTGTTCGACTCCGTCGAAGCCGAGGTAGATTTCCCCATCCTTAATGAGGATGGGGCGCTTGATGAGATTGGGATTCCTGGACATCAGCTCCAGCGCTTCCTGACGCGACGGCGGATTCTCCCTCATTCCGCGCTCCCGATACATCTCATTGCGGGAATTCAGGAACGGCAGGTAATCGCGCTTGCCGATGAGTCTCTCCAGCTCGGCGACGGAGAGTCCCTGATTCAAGTCGATCTCCTCAAACTGCGCGTCTTTTTCGCGAAGCAAACTCTTCGCTTTGCGGCAAGAGGTTCAAGTGGGCTTCAGATAAAGTTTCATCAGAGCCAGTTTAGATCCGCGTACCGTTCGCCCGTCAAGTGGAGGAAGAGCGGCTCGAGCGCGCGGAATTCCTTGCCTTGGTATTCGATGGCGCCTTCCCGCGACAGCACCGTGATATCGCCCTGCCAAACCAGTTTGCCGGGCTTGGTGACGATGGCGACTTCGGTGCAAAGCCGTTCGACGGTTTCCAGCACGTGGCTGGTGATGAAGACCGTGCGTCCCTGTTCGGTAAAGCGGCGCAGCCATTGCTTCATCAGCGCGACGCCGGCCGGATCGATACTTTCGAAGGGCTCGTCGAGGAACAGAACGTCGGGCGTGTGAATGACCGCGGCGGCGAAGGCCACGCGCTTGCGCATGCCGGTGGAATATTCTGACAGGCTCTTGGAGGTGTCGGTGAGTTCCAGTGCCTCCAGCAATTCACTGACGCGTCGGCGCGTGACGGCTTCGTCAAGTCCGAACATGCGACCTACGAAGGCCAGGAATTCGTGGGCGTAGAGCGGGTCGAAAAGGCCCAGGCTCTCGGGCATCACGCCCATGCGGCGCTTGAGTTCGGCGTTTTCGGCGGAGAAGGGCTGACCGAGAATCTCCACCGATCCGGCAGTAGGGTCCAGCAGGCCTGTCAGGCATCCGATGGTGGTGCTCTTGCCTGAGCCGTTCGGCCCCAGGAAGCCGAACATGGTGCCTGCGCGCACGTTCAGCGAGAGGTTCTCGACGGCCAGGGTCTGGCCATACTTCTTGACCAGGTTGATGACGCGGATGGCGTCCGTGGTGGGGTTCATCGTTGCACTCTTCCTTCGACAACAGCCAGCAATTCTTCGCGTTTGGACGGCAGCAGCACGCCGGTGGCGCGCAGCGAGAGGGCATAAAAAACGACAGCCGCGGCGACAATCGGCAGGGACATCCACCAGTTCTCCGGTGAGACGGAGCCGGGCAGAACTCGGGCGAGCACCTGCGGTACCACCAGTGCGCCCAACATTCCGAAGATCACCACCAAATTGCCCATGAGAGACATGTCATTGCCCATGGCGGACGTGTACTTGCCCTTGCGCGGTCCGTAGAGCGTGACCCAGAGGCCCGCGGCGTGTAGCGTGAAGAGGCCAGCCACGGCGCTGCCCAGCAGCATGACCAACTTGCGCGCATCGAACGGTCCGCCGAAGATCACCCACAAGAGGAGAGCGACGGGAATGAGCAGACTGCCCACCAGGATGGAGGCATAACTTCCGGCGCGCATGCTGGCCGCCGGATCCGTGGGCAACAGGAAGAAGCGGCGGAACGAACCACCCACGTAGCCAAACTGATTCACGGCCATGCGGGAAGTGCCGAAGAAGCCCACCATAAAGATGGCGCCCAATGCCGCGATGAAGAGTTTCTGCGGATCGGCGTGCTGTACCGCGGTCTTCTTGGCGAGACCGTTGCTGAAGTTGAAGGTGAAGAAGCAGACCAGCGGCAGCGAGAGTGCGTAGAGCGCCCGGAACCGGTTATTGCGGGAGTAGAAGCGCAGCCAAAAAGCCACCAGCGGCGCGTTGTGGCCGAACAATGCGCCGGCGCGATCGAAGGGGCTATCCCAAACCAGCAGCGTGCTGCCCGAGGATTGCGACCGCGGAGGTAACTGCTCCAGATAACCGAGCAACCCCGCAAGCCCGATCAGCCAGCCCGCCAGCACGGCCAATCCCTCAAATGCCGCCGGACCGGAATGCGTCATGGCGGCGGCCGCGCCGAAGGGCGGAGTCCATCGCAGCACCTGCAGCATCGACTCGACCGAGCTTTGGCTCTTGGCCAGCGCGGGCACCACCACGCCGGGCAGCAGCGCCAGGCACATCACCAGCACCATGAGCAGCGCCGACCCCGACCGCATACTCACCAGGCGCTCAATCATCTCGCTCAGAACGCGCGCCAGCAGGTAGTTGGAAACAAACAGCAGCAGCACCCCGGCCAAGACCAGCGGCAGGCTGAAATCGCCGAGGATATAGAGTCCGGCAGCCAGTCCGAAATCCAGCGCAAAGATCAGGAACCAGAAGGGATCCACGATGCCGATGAGATGGCGCGCAATGCGGCGCTCCCAGATAGTGAGCGGGTAGCGGCGCAGTTCCGCATCCACAAACACGGCGTTCAAACCGAAGCCCAGCATGATGGTGCCGAGCAGCGCTTGAATATACAGTCCGCCCAGAACGGCTTGCGCAACCAGTTGAGCCTTGCCGCTGCGGACGGCCAGCACTCCCGCGCCGATGCCGCCCGCGCCCAGCAGAATCAGGAACAAAACCAGCAGCGTATAGCCCGCGATGAAGAGAGCGATTTTGCCATTGCGGGACCGCGTCTTGGCCCACATCAGCTTGTAGCGGAGGCGGACCATCTGGCCGATGGAATCGAGGCGGATCATGCTTGTTCCTCCATCGTGTGCAGGAGATTTTCCACCCGTTCCAAAATGGCGCCGCACTCACGGCGAAATCGGAACCGGCGGATGCGGGCTCCCAGGACATACGCCGCAAAGGGGAGAGCGACAGCGGCCAGATGATCGGCAATGCGGACGGTGAGAGGGAGCTTGGGGATGGACCACAGCATGAGATTGAGACCCCCTCCGATGCCCACCACGAACAGCCAGAAGTAACGGCGCATGGGATTCAACTGATGCTGCAGCCGCTCGTGGGCGCCGTGTACGAATTCCACGGAAGCCGCGGAGAAGTCCAGCCGCGAGATGCCAATCTGATTGCGCCAGTCTAAAACCAGATAGAGGAGGAGCGCCGAATACGCCAGCAGGCCTCCGCACAGAGTCAGCGGGTTCCAGTGAATCCGAGTGACGAGCCGTCCAAAGGCAACCGCCATCAGGGCCAGCTTGAAGAGGTTGATCACCGTCTGCTGGCGGCCGAATCTGCGCAATTCCTCGGCGAACCCGCGCGCATCGAACGCGGCGACCGGCGGCGCGTTCTGGCTCTGCCACAATTCCTGCAACTCCTCAAACTGCTCCATGCTTCACCTCCGTGATGAGTTGCTCGAGAGTCTGCTTAATGCGCGAGATCTTGACGCCCACGTAATTGACGGTGAGCCCGGTGATCTCAGCGATTTCTTTATAACTGAGGCCTTCCAGCAGCAGCGTGATGACCAGCCGCTCCTGATCCGGCAGCGTGGATATGGCGCGCTCTAGCGCGTGCAGACGCTCCTGCTGTTCCAGATTGTGATGCGCGCCGAGCGACGTATCGGGAAGGTCCGTGAGTTCCTCGGCCACCTTCAGCTTCTTGCGATATACCAGTGCGGTGTTGACGGCGATCCGGTAGACCCAGGTGCTCACGGCGGATTCGCCGCGGAACGAGGGCAGGCTGTGCCAGACGTTCGTCAGGATCTCCTGGAATAAATCTTCCACTTCCGGGGACGAGCCCAGAAAACCGTAACACAGGCGCTGCAGGCTGGATCTGCGGCTCTGGAAGATCTCGAGGAACAGGCGCTCGCGCTCGTGAGCGGTCAATACTCACCGCCGGGACGCCGGGACTCCAGGGAGGACGGAAGACAGCGCATACTCATTTTAGTTAGTGAGTCTGGTTCCCCGATTTCTTACATCTTTCGGGGGCGAATCACTTCTTCATTCAAATAAGGGCGGAGGGCCTCGGGCACCAGGACACTGCCGTCCTTCTGCTGATAGTTCTCGACAATCGCCACCCAGGTGCGTCCCACGGCGAGGCCGCTCCCATTGATGGTATGGACGAATTCGGATTTCTTACCGCTCTTGAAGCGGATTCCGGCGCGGCGCGCCTGGAAGGCCTCGAAATTCGAGCAGGACGAAATTTCCTTAAATCCGTTCTGC
>DASZMZ010000129.1:0-15651 GCA_035551455.1 Candidatus Sulfopaludibacter sp. | reverse complement strand
GTCAGCGGTCAGATGGCCTCGCAGACAGCAGATCCTACTTCTTCAGTTGTAGCAGGTGCGCCGGCGGGCCGCAGGTCGGCGGTCACATGGCCGCTCTTGAGGACCGTTTCGATGGCCTCATCGACAGCCGCGGCTTCCTCTTTCAAACCAAAACTGTAGGCCAGCATGGCCGACACAGATCCGATGGCGCCCAGTGGATTGGCCTTGTTCTGTCCGGCGATGTCGGGCGCCGAACCGTGTACCGGCTCGTACAGGCCAACCCACGCGCCCGAAGGCCGCTTATCGCCGATCGAAGCCGAAGGCAGCATGCCGATCGATCCGGCCAGCACGGCGCCTTCGTCGCTCAGGATGTCGCCAAACATATTTTCCGTCAGCACCACATCGAAGCGGCGCGGATTCAGAATCAGCTGCATGGCGCAATTGTCCACCAGCAGATGATCGAGTTCGACGTCGGGATACTCCTTGGCGATTTCGACTACAATCCGGCGCCACAATTGCGAATTTTCGAGCACGTTGCTCTTGTCCACCGAAGTGACTTTCTTCCGGCGGGTGCGCGCCAGGTGGAAGGCCATGTGGGAAACCCGTTCGATTTCCCTGCGAGTGTAGGTCATGGTATTGACCGCCCGCGTCTCCCCGTTTTCTTCAAAGATTCCACGAGGAGTTCCGTAGTAGATTCCGCCCGTCAGTTCGCGGACGATAATCATGTCGGTGCCTTCCACCAGGTGATTCTTCAAGGGTGAAGAATCAAGCTGCGACGCATAGGCGCGCACAGGACGCAGATTGGCATAGACGCCCAGCGCTTTACGAATGCCGAGCAGTCCTTTTTCAGGCCGCTTTTCGGGCGGCGCGTTATCGAATTCAGGCAGGCCCACCGCGCCCATGATGGTGGCGTCGGCGTCGGCTGCAAGACGGGCGGTTTCCTCGGGGAAGGGCGACCCCGTTTTATGGATCGCGATCCCGCCCAGCAGGCCCTCGCAAACATTCAAACTATGCTTCCACTTTTCGGCGACGTGGCGCAAGACGCGCAGCGCTTCGCGCGTCACTTCGGGCCCGATGCCATCACCGGGAAGGGAGAGAATATTGAGGTTCATTCGTTAGTCCGCCGCGACCCGGAGAGCCTCTTGACCCTGACGCAGGAGCTGCGAAATCTCCTCGTCCATGAGGCCTTTCTTGCGATGGTCGGCTACAGCGGTGAAGCGGTGATACAAATCGTCCAGTTCTTCCTTGGAGAGGGTGAAGCCCATCTCCTTGCAGCGTTGGTTCAGCGCGTGGCGGCCGCTGTGCTTGCCCAGCACCAGTTTGCCTTCGGGCACGCCTACCGTACGCGGATCGATAATCTCGTAGGTGGTTTTTTCCTTGAGATAGCCGTCCTGATGGATGCCGGCTTCGTGCGCGAAAGCGTTGCGTCCCACGATGGCCTTGTTCGGCTGGGGGCCGAAGGTGATGGTGTTGCTCAACAGTTCACTGGCGGAGAAGAGATGCTCGGTATGGACGCCGGTGTGATACGGGTAAGAATCCGAGCGCGTCTTGAGGATCATGACGATCTCTTCGAGCGAGCAGTTGCCGGCCCGTTCGCCGATGCCGTTGATGGTGCATTCCACTTGCCGTGCGCCGGCTTCGATGGCGGCCAGCGAATTGGCCACGGCCAGGCCCAGATCGTCGTGACAGTGTACGCTCACGATGGCGCAATCTCCCAGCGCCTTGGCGATGCGGCCGATCAGCGCGCCGTATTCCTTCGGCGTCGAGTAACCGACCGTGTCGGGGATGTTCACCGTGCGGGCTCCCGCGGCCACGACGGCGCGCGAGATTTTTTCCAGAAAATCGGGATCGGTGCGGGCGCCGTCTTCGGCCGAAAACTCCACGTCGTCCACATGGCGGCGCGCCAGTTCGACGGCGGCCACGGCTTCGTCCAGCACCTGCTGCTGGGTCTTCTTCAGCTTGTACTTGAGGTGGATCTCGCTGGTAGCGATGAAGGTGTGAATGCGCGGACGGCGCGCCGGAGCCAGCGATTTGGCGGCCCGTTCCACGTCCAAGGTGCAGCAGCGCGCCAGCGCGGCCACTTGCGCCCAGGGGAACTCGCGGCTTACCTCCTGCACGGCTTCGAAATCGCCTTCGGAGGCAATGGGGAAACCGGCTTCCAGAATGTCCACGCCCAATTCGACCAGTTTTCTGGCCATGCGCAGCTTCTCCGGAACGGTCATACTGCATCCCGGCGATTGTTCGCCGTCACGCAGCGTCGTGTCGAAAATGTATACTCGATCGCTCATGGATTGGTCCGATAAAGGCATTATGGCCACCTCACGTATGATTTGGCAAATTTATAATATTAAGGGTCTATATTAGCAAGTGTTATAATCGCCAAAGAGATGGAACTCTATCCCCTCCAGGTTTTTCTCACCGTGGCCACGGAAAAGAGCTTTTCGCGCGCGGCGGAAAAACTGCTCCGGACACAACCGGCAATTTCGCTGGCGCTACAGAGGCTGGAACAGGAACTGGGGGAACGGCTGATCGACCGGTCGGGCAAGGACCTGATCCTCACCGACGCCGGACGCACCGTCATCGAGTACGCCCGCCGCTTTCAAAGCCTGCAACTGGAGATGGACAATTCGCTGGCCGAACTCCGCGACAATTCCGCCGGACGGCTGATCATTGGGGCCAACGAATCGACCACGCTGTACCTGCTGCGCCACATCGAGCGATACCGGTCGCTCTATCCCAAGGTGAAGGTGCAGATCCGCCGCAGTTTTTCCAGCAAAGTGCCGAATGAGTTGCTGGACGGCAACCTCGAACTCGGCGTCATCAGCTACGATCCCGGCGACGATCGCATCAAAACCAAAATCATTTATACCGATTCGCTGGCCTTCGTGGTCTCGCCCAAGCACCGCCTGGCGAATCGCAAGACCGTTTCCATCACCGAACTGGCCTCGGAGAATTTCATTGCACACAACGTGCTCTCGCCCTATCGGGAACTGGTGATTCGCGAGTTCCACAGCCGCCGCATCCCGCTGCGGATGGATATCGAGATGCCCACCATCGAGACCATTCGCAAGTTAGTGCAGAGCAACCTCGGCGTGGCCTTTCTGCCCCGCATGTGTGTGGAGCAGGAGATCGAGCAGCAGATCCTGTGCGAGGTCCGCGTGAAGGAAATGCATATGGAGCGCAAGATCCGTCTGGTTTACCCGACGAGGCGCGGCTTGAGTCACGCGGCGCAGGCGTTTTTGGAAGTGCTGGGATGAGTTGCGAAGGCCGCGCGTCCGGCGCTCACAACCCCATTTCAGATTCCGGAGTAATGGGCCACCGATGGACGCCAATGAACGCAAATAAGAAAACGATGTCTCATGAAAACGACGGGCTATCGGCGATTATCGGTGTGAATTGGCGGCTCCTTTTCCAGCATGCCCCGTAGGTCTTCCAGATTCAGGCGCCCCGTATAGATCGCCATTCCCAGCGCGGCGTGTATCTGCATGGCGAGCAGCGCGCGCACATCGTCGAGCGTGGTGATGCCCCCGGCGGCAGTTAGTTCGAGCGACGTAGCGGCCCGCAGGCGGCGGAACCAATCGAGATCAGTGCCTTGCATCATGCCTTCCTTATCGACATAGGTGCAGAGGAAGCCGGAGCAGTATGGTTCCAGCGGCCGCAGTACGTCTTCCGCCGAAAGGTCGGTAGCTTCCTGCCAGCCTTTCACCACGATGCGGCCGCCTTTGGAGTCGACGGCGATGACGAGCCTCTCCGCGCCCACCGCGTCTCGCAATTCGGTCAGTAGCTCCTCGTTGATTCCCGACCGTGTGAAGGCGCTGGTGCCGACAATCACTTTATGCGCGCCCTGTGCCACCAGCGTTCGGGCACGCTCCGCCGTGCGCACCCCGCCGCCCACGCGCGTGACGGCGCGGGCCGCCAGCATGCGCACCAGCCCGTCGTTGGAGCCGCGACCCATGGCAGCGTCGAGATCGATCACCTGAATCTGGGGGAAGGCGGCGAATTTGCGCAGCATCTCCTCGGGCGAGTCGCCTTCGAGCGCCTTCTCGCGGCCTTGAACCAGTTGGACCACCTTGCCGTCCATCAAATCGATGCAGGGGAAAATCATGCCGCCGGCCTCACTGGAATGCCGCGCTTGTCCAACTCTTCCTTCAGTTGATCCACCGTGTAAGTGCCATAGTGGAAAATGGAAGCGGCCAGCGCGGCGTCGGCGCAGCCTTCGGTGAGGACGCGGACGAAATGCTCGGGCGTCCCCGCGCCTCCGCTGGCGATGATGGGAATGTGGGTGGCGCGCGAGACGGTCTGCGTGAGCGCGCAATCGAAGCCGTCCTGCACGCCGTCGGTATCCATGCTGGTCAGCAGGATTTCGCCCGCGCCCAGTTCTTCGCCGCGAGCGGCCCAGGCCACGGCGTCGATGGCTTCATCGTCGCGGCCTCCGCGCGTGTAGACGTGCCATTCGCCGGGACCGGCGCGGCGCGCGTCAATGGCCAGCACGACGGCCTGCGCGCCGAACTCGTGACTGAGTTCGGTGATCAGCTCGGGACGCCGCACTGCCGCGGTGTTGACGGATACTTTGTCCGCGCCCGACATCAGAATGCGGCGCGCGTCGGCGATGCTGCGGATGCCGCCACCTACCGCGAGAGGGATGAAGACCTTGCGGGCCGTGCGCGCCACCACATCGGCCATGATCTCGCGTGCGTCGCTGGAGGCGGTGATATCGAGGAACACCAGCTCATCGGCGCCATCGCGATTGTACCGATCGGCCAGTTCCACGGGGTCGCCCGCATCGCGCAGGTTGACGAAGTTGACGCCTTTGACAACGCGTCCTCCAGTTACATCAAGACAGGGAATGATTCGTTTGGCGAGCATGTTCTTTATTACCGCCGAGACGCCGAAACGCCGAGAAAGTTATCTACGATCTTCAGTCCCACTGCTCCCGATTTCTCGGGATGAAACTGGACTCCGTAGACGTTGTCCGATTCCAGCGCCGCCGTGTACTTCACCTCGTAGGTGCAAGTGGCCGCGGCACGGGGGTTTTCAGGAACATAGTAGCTGTGGGCGAAGTAGACATACGGCCGGCCGCCGAGATTGCTCACGAGCTGCGAATCCGGCCGGACATCCAACTCATTCCAGCCCATGTGCGGCACGCGGGCATCGACGGGAAAGCGCTGCACCGTGCCCGGATACAGGCCCAGTCCACGGACTTCGGGAGCCTCATCGCTGCGCTCGAACAGCGCCTGCATACCGAGGCAAATTCCCAGAAAGGGAACGCCCGCGCCGATCCTCGCGAGCAGGGTCTCGCGCACCTGCAATTCATCGAGAGCGCGCATCATCTGGCCGAAGTGTCCCACGCCGGGAAGGATGATCTTGGTAGCGGCTTGCAGCCCGGCCGAATCGCGGACCAGGGTATACTCGCAGCTCAGTTCGCCGAGCGTGTTCTGCACGCTGCGCAGATTGCCGGCCCCGTAATCGAAGATGGCGATCATAGCAGGCCCTTGGTCGACGGCAACTGATCCTTGAGCCTCGCGTCCTTCGAGCAGGCATACTTCAACGCGCGCGCGAAGCATTTGAAGATGGCTTCGATCTTGTGATGATTGGAGCGGCCGTACAGAACTTTCGCATGCAGGTTGGCGCCGGCGTGGTTGACGAAGCCGCCGAAGAAATCCTCCACTAGTTCCGTTTGCAGGTCGCCCACGATGCGCACCTTCACCAGGTCCTTATATACCAGCGCGGGCCGCCCGCCCAGATCGAGCGCGACCACGGCCAGCGTTTCGTCCATCGGCAGCACGAAATAGCCGGCGCGATTGATGCCCTTGCGGTCGCCCAGCGCCTGCGCGAAAAGCTGTCCCAGGACGATGCCCACGTCCTCTACGGTGTGATGCTGATCCACGTCCAGGTCGCCATCGGCGTGCAGCGTCAGGTCGAAGCCGCCATGCCTGGCGAACAACTCCAGCATGTGGTCGAAGAACCGGATGCCGGTGGAAATGTCGTAAGTGCCGCGGCCTTCAATCTTGAGCGAGCCGCCGATTCGCGTCTCCTTGGTATCGCGCTGCAGTTTGGCCCGTCTCATGATGCAAAAACCTCTTCCAGATAGTTGATATCGTCCACGATGGCGTACGCGCCCTCCTGCTGAAACAGGAAGACCAGGTCCACATACAGCGGATTCGACGGTGCGGCAATGCCGATGAACGGTACGCCTGCCGCGCGGGCGCAGCGTGCGTCGTCCACCGTATCGCCGATGTAGTACACCGTGCTGCCGGGGTTCGCGGCCTGAATGGCGCGCAGACCTTCGGGGTCGGGCTTATGCTTCTGCACATCGTACATGCCGACGATCGGGTCGAACGCCATTTCGGGGACGAAGCGATTGAGCGTGAGGAGCGCCTCCTCTTTCGGCCGTCCGGTGAAGACGGCGAAACGGAACTGCTGATTCAGTTTCTCCAGCATGCCCTCTCGCGCCACCCAGCGCTCGCGCAGAATCAGCCCATCGTCGCCGTTGCCGTGGAACAGCATCTGGAAGTGCGACTTCACCTGATCGAAGGTGGCGTCCACGCCCACGCCGGTCACCAGGTGATGGGAGAGCTTCCAATCGTCATTCCAGCCGCCCTGATTCTTGAATTCCTGAATCAGTTCGGGCGTGATGCGCGTGCCCGTGAAATGCTCCACCGTCTGCGCGATGGTCTCGCGGTAGCTCTCCGTGACGTCCACCAGGACGCCGTCCATATCGAACACCAGCAGTGGTTTCATCGGTTCCAGATTGTCTCCAATTCGTCCAGCAGGCGGCGCGTCTGCCGGCGCGTGCCCACGGTGATGCGGACGCAGCCCGGCGCTTCGTAACTGCGGTCGCGCACCAGAATCGCCTGTGCGCGCAGACCGTCGCGAACCTCGATGGCGCGCTTGCCGAAGTGGCCCAATACGAAGTTGCCGGAACTCGGCACGTAAGTGATGCCCAGCCTTTCCAACCCCACGCAAAGCAGTTCGCGTGCGGCCAACACCTCCGCCACATACGTCTGCACATACTCGGTATCCTGTACGGCGGCCTGCGCGGCGGCCACCGCCAGAGTATTCACGCTGTAGGGCGATTGCGCCTTGTGCAGCAGCGCCACGTTGGCCTCGTGCGAAAACAGGCAACCCAGCCGCATGGCAGCCATGCCGAAGACCTTGGAAAAAGTGCGGCATACAAAGAGATTCGGCACCCGCTCGATTTCGGTGAGCGCGGTGACGCCGGAGAATTCGTAATAAGCTTCGTCCACCAGCACGGCGGCCTTGCGCGCCTTGTGCAGAATGCGTTCGATGCCCAGCAGCGAGATGCCCGTGCCTGTGGGATTGTTGGGGTTCGCGAAGATGACGGCCCGCGTTTCCGGCGTGATCGCGTCCAGCACTTCCTGCAGCGGAAACTCCATGCCGGGGTAGGGGTAGGCGACCTCTTTGATTGTGGCTCCCGCCACTTCGGAATAGAAGCGGTACATGGCGTAGGAAGGCTTCAGCAGCAGCACTTCCTGGCCGTCGTCGATATACGTATTGACGAAAACCTGGATGGCCTCATCGGTGCCGTTGGTGAAAACGAACTGCTCCGGCTTCACGCGGAAGTACTCGGCGATCGCGGTCTTCGCCTCGGAATACTCGGGGTAGAGCGAGAGTTGCGCGGCCGAGACCTGCGCCTTCAAGGCCTCGATGACGCGCGGCGAACAGCCCACCGTATTCTCGTTGAAGTCCAGACGGAGCTTATCGGAGCGGCCTCCGGTGGGCGGCGAATACGGCGCCATCGAGAGCACCGCGGGACGCGGCCGGATAGCGCCTTTCGGCAGCTTGTGCGATTTCACAGGCGCACCTCCACGCTGCGCGCGTGCGCTTCCAAGCCTTCGGCGCGGGCCAGAGTGGTGATGGACGGCGCCAGTTTCTTCAGGGCGGACTGACTCAATTCCTGCACGGAGATGACCTTCAGATAATCGGTGACGCTGAGGCCGCCGCGCTGCCGGGCGGTGCCGCTGGTGGGCAGTACGTGATTCGGCCCGGAGGCATAATCGCCGGCCGCTTCAGGACTGTACGGTCCCACGAAGACGCTGCCCGCGTGCCGTACCTGCGCCAGCAGCGACGAATCCGGGATGCTCAAATGTTCCGGCGCGAAGCGATTGGAAATCTCCATGGCCTCATCCAGCGACCGCACCAGGACGATGGCCGAGTTGCGCGCGATCGCTTGCGCCGCAACCGATGCAGTGGGCAGCACCGCGAGTTGCCGGTCCACCTCTTTGGCCACCGCGGCGGCCAGTCGCTTGGTGGGCGTCAGCAGGATGGCCGACGCGTCCACATCATGCTCTGCCTGCGCCAGCATGTCGGCGGCAATGTGGCGCGGGTTGCCACCGGCGGCCACCATCAGGATTTCGGTGGGACCGGCGATGAAGTCGATGCCCACCTCGCCCGCCAGCAGTTTCTTGGCGGCGGCCACGTAGATGTTGCCGGGGCCCACGATCCGGTCGGCGCGCGGCACCGTGCGTGTGCCGTAGGCGAAGGCCGCGATGGCCTGCGCGCCGCCCATCTGGAAGACTTGCGAGACGCCCAGCAACGCGGCCGTGCCGAAAACTTCGGTCACCGGCCTCGGCGAGGCCACGCAGACGTTGGGGACGCCGGCCACTTGCGCCGGTATCGCCGTCATCATGATGGTGGAGGGCAGGGGATAGCGGCCCGAAGGGATGTAGGCGGCCACCGTATCGAGCGGCCGTACGATCTGGCCGAGTCGCATGCCCGCGCCCGCCGGCTTCATCCATTCGCGCGGCATCTGTAGTTCGGCGAAGCGGCGGATGTTGGCCGAGGCGGTCTGCACCGCGCCGCGAAATTCCGGAGTCAACGACGCTTCGGCCGCGCGCAGTTCCTTCTCCGGCACGCGCACGCTCTTCCGCTCCAGGTTGTCAAAGCGGCGGGCGAATTCCAGCAGCGCCGCGTCGCCGCGCAGGCGCACGGCTTCCAAAATGGGCCGCACCACGGCTTCGGCCTCTTCGAATCGGGCCGCCTTGCGTGCCAGCAGCCGGCCCACCTGTTTGGTTTCCAGTATGCGAATCACAGGACAATCTTGTTCAGCGGGTATTCCACAATGCCTTCGCCGCCGGCTTCCTTCAATCTGGGAATGATGTTACGGACCGTGGATTCATCCAGGATGGTGTTGACCGCCAACCAGTCCTCTTCACTGAGGTTGGAGATGGTGGGCCGCTTCAGCGCGGGCAGCACGGACAGCACGCCCGCCAGGTTCTGGCGATGCACGTTCAGCATCAGGCCGACCTTGCCCAAAGCGTTGATGGCGCCTTCCAGCAGCATCTTGATGTCTTCCAGTTTGCGGCGCTTCCGATCGTCTTTCCACGCATCCTGATTGGCGATCAACTGTGTGTTGGACTCCAGCACGGTGTCGATGATCTTGAGCTTATTGGCGCGCAGCGACGAGCCCGTCTCGGTGACTTCCACGATGGCGTCGGCCAGCACCGGAGGCTTCACTTCCGTGGCGCCCCAACTGAACTCTACCTTGGCGGTGACGCCGTGAGAGGCCAGATACCGCCGCGTGGTCTGCACCAGTTCGGTGGCGATGATCTTGCCCTGGAGATCCCGGGGCGAGTGGAAGCCCGAGTTTTCGGGCACGGCCAGCACCCAGCGGACTTTGCCGAAGCTCTGCTTGGCGTAAATGAGGTCGGCGACGGCCACCACGTCGGCCTCGTTCTCCTGGATCCAGTCGCGGCCGGTGAGTCCGGCGTCGAGGATACCGTCCTCCACATAGCGGGCCATCTCCTGGGCGCGGATCAGCATGCACTCGATTTCCGGATCGTCGATGCCCGGGAAGTACGACCGGCTGCTGGTGGTGATGGAAAAGCCGGCGCGGCGGAACAAATCGATGGTGGCGTTTTCCAGGCTGCCTTTGGGAATGCCGAGTTTGAGCTTCATGCCTTGCCTCCATATACAGCGTTGGGGTCGTAAGTGCGCTCTTCGCAAACCTGCCAGGCGCCGTTGTCGAGGCGTCGGAAGAAGCAGCTCTGGTAGCCTTCGTGACAGACGCCGGGTCCCTGCGCGTCCACTTTGACCAGGACGGCGTCCAGGTCGCAGTCGGTGGAGATTTCCTTCACCACCAGACGATGGCCGGAACTTTCACCCTTCATCCAGAGCTTCTTGCGGGAGCGGCTATAAAAGGTGACGAAGCCCGTCTCCACGGTTTTCCGGAACGACTCCTCGTTCATGTAACCCACCATTAGGACGCGGCCGGTGGTGGCATCCTGTACGACGGCGGTGACCAGGCCGTCCGACTTGGCAAAATCGAGATTCATACGCGTAAAAAAACAAAAAGCCCGCCGATTCCTGCGGCGGGCGTCCTTTCCAATTTCTGTTGGGGTGCAATCAGAATATGGCCCGTCGCGTGTGGGCGTGGTGATGATGATGGTGCCGCGCGACGAAGATGACTGCCATAAACCAAAAGTATACCAAAAGCCCGGCCTTAGGAAAAGCTGCTCGTAAATCGAATGCTCGCGGATTGCCAGAGTAGCTTATGTTATAAGTAGTACTCCCCATGATACTAGTCAGTAAGTGCTGCTCTATCTCTGTATCTCTGCTCCTGTTGGTGGGGAGTCAATCCGCGCCGGCGCAACAAGCCTGCCAGTTTCAAATGGCGGCCGGATCGACAATGGCGGCCGGGTCGACCTGACGGCTGGCAGTTTCACATTCTACTTCTCCGTTTACAACAAGTAGGTTCGGTGGCATACTCGGCTTACGGTGGGTATGAAATTCGGTCTGATCGTTTTGGTTTGTCTCAGTAGTCTGGTTTTGTCTCCACAGCAACGCGCACCGGGACGGACGGGCACTCCGGCTCCGGTCGCTGTTTCGCGCGTCAGCATTTCGGACCCGTGGCCGGCCAGTTGTAACGGCACGCAGACCGGTATCCACTATCACAATGCGCCCGTTGAGCCCTTCGTGGCCGTGGACCCCACCAATCCTCTCCATCTGATCGGGGTCTGGCAGCAGGACCGCTGGAGCGATGGCGGATCCAGCGGACTGATGGCCGGCGTCACCACCGATCTGGGCCGCACCTGGGCCACCAGCTTCGCCCGCTTCTCCGCCTGTAGCGGCGGCATCTACGACCGGGCCAGCGATCCATGGGTGAGTTTCTCGCCTGACGGCACGGCATACCAGATCGGACTTGGCTTGAAGGACAACAACCTGACGGTGGCCGTGATGGTGAGCCGCTCCTCAGACGGCGGCTTTACCTGGGGCGACCCGGCAACGCTCATTCTGGATCCGTCCACCTCGCCCTCGGGCAGCGATAAGGAATCGATCACGGCGGACCCTAACGATGCGCACTTCGTATATGCCGTTTGGGACCGCATCTCCAACACGTCCGCGCCCGTCTGGTTTTCCCGCACTACCGATGGCGGCGCCACGTGGGAGCCCTCGCGCATGATCTACGACACGGGGAATAATGGCTTCTCCATCGGATGCCAGATCGGCGTACTGCCCGATGGCACGCTGGTCAACATGTTCGTACTCTCGCGCGCCTCCGGCGAGCAGGTGGTGGTGGCGCGGTCGACGGATCATGGCGCCACCTGGTCGACGCCCATCGCGGTTTCGCGCGACGGCACCATCGGGACGGTGGATGTGCGAAATCAGCGCAGCATTCGGACCGGCGCGGGCATACCGGCGATGGCGGTGGACCGCGCTTCGGGCGCGATCTACATCGTGTGGACCGATGGCCGGTTCAGCGGCAATCAGCGCGATGGTATCGCTCTGTCGAAATCCACCGACGATGGAGTGACCTGGTCGACGCCCGTGCAAGTAAATCAGGCTACCAACGTACAGGCATTTACTCCCGCGGTGGCGGTGGGCGCGGGAGGCGCCGTAGCCGTGACTTACTACGACTTTCGCAAAGCGACCAGCGCGCCCGGTCCACTGCTGACTAATTACTGGCGCGCTACGTCCGTGGATGGCGGAAGTAAGTGGCGCGAAACGCCGCTGGCCGGATCGTTCGACATGCTGAGCGGGCCCGCGGTGGGCAACGAGCCGTTTCTGGGAGACTACCAATCGATCGCGCCGTCGGGCGGCGCTTTCGTGGCTTTCTTTGTCGCGGCGAATTCCGGTAATACGCTCAACCCGAGTGACGTGTTCGCCTCTACGCTCGAACGGCCGGGCGATACTTCGTCAACCGGTCGCACTGAAGTAAACCTACGTCCGCACCGCATGGAAATTGAACGCCGCCGGGTTCCCCCTGGAAGGGAGTAAGGATCAGACAATCCATTCGTGCGCAGGATCTGCGACGAAGATTTGATGCAAGGCGCAGCTACCATCCTGCGAGCCGCGCAGATACACGGACCGAACCAACCAGCCTCCCGGAACTTTCAATCGGTCGCTGGCGATTCTACTGTCGATCAGATCGATCGCTTCCCAGACAACACGATTCTTGCTGTTTGGGACGTTCGAAAACGACTGTTTCATCCCGCTTGCAAATCCGCCCATGGAACTGGAACCTCCGATCTACCAATGTGAACATAGCAAACCTCGTGACCGTGGCAAAGCACTGGAGGTGCCGGCTTGTACTGAATGTGACTTATATTACCGGGCTGGTAGTACCTCTTTACTAGCACGTTTATTATGGCTGTAAAGAATTCCCGGTATAGCTGTAACTAATTGTCGCTTGGCGAGTATTGGTCGCATGCGGGAAATACAGTATGCGATTCGCGTCCTGATGCGCAGTCGTGGGCTCAGTCTGGCGGCAATCCTGGTCCTCGCTTTGGGAATTGGGGCAAACTCCGCGATCTTTACCGTAGTGCGAGCGGTACTGCTGGCTCCTTTGCCTTACCAGAATCCCGACCGGCTAGTGAGCCTGTATGAGCGGGAAGTCGTGGGACCAAGCCAATTCAATGTGGTCTCCCCGGCGAACTTCTTCGATTGGCAGCGGCAGGCGTCCAGCTTTCAATCAATGGGCTTATACGCCGATCAGGATGCCGACTATTCACCGCGCGATGGCGGACTCAACGAGAAGCTCACTGGTGTGATTTGCGACCCCGGGTTTTTCCGCACCCTGGGCGCTTCGGCGGCGCTGGGCCGCGTCTTCCGCGCGGACGACGACCGGCCCGATGCCGCGCGCGTGGTGGTCATCAGCCACGCCTTTTGGCGACGGTTCCAGGACGGCGCATCTGTGTTGGGCTCCGCCATACGTGTGGAAGGGGAAGCCCGCACGGTGATTGGCGTGATGCCCGGGTCGTTCGATTTCCCGAGTGCCGGGACGGAAATCTGGCTGCCCGCGGGTCAGATGTTGAAGCCGGGCTGGCAGCAACTGCGCGGCAATCATCGCTTCAGCGTAGTGGCGCGCTTGAGACCGGGCGTGTCGGTGGTACAGGCGCGGACCGAACTGGATTCCATCGCGCGCCGCATCAAGCAGCAGTACCCCGGAGAACTCACGGGCAAAGGCGCCAACGTCGCGCTGCTGGCCGACCGGATGGTGAGCCGCGTGCGGCCTATGCTGCTGGTGCTGTTCGGCGCGGTGGCATGCGTTCTGCTGATCGCCTGCGTCAACGTGGGCAATCTGCTGCTGGCGCGCGCCGTAGCGGCCCGGCGTGAAGTGGCGGTGCGCAGCGCACTCGGGGCGAGCAGGCTGCGCATCGCACGCCAGTTTCTGATCGAAAGCCTGCTGCTCTCTCTGGCCGGCGCGGCGCTCGGAATCGTCCTCGCGGAATTTGGCACGGAGGTGCTGATCAAGATGGCCGGGTATATCCCGCGAATCGATACCGTGCGGGTGAACGGACAGGTGCTGGCATTCACGGCGGCCCTGGCGATTGTCACCGGGATCGCCGCCGGACTTGTGCCTGCGTGGACCGCCTCGTTGGGCAGTCTGACCAAAGCGATGCAGGACGGCGGCCGGTCGGCCACGGCGGGTCGTGGGGGACGGCTGTTTCGCGATGGCCTGATTGCGGCGGAAGTGGCTTTGTCCCTCATGCTGCTCACCGGCGCGGGGCTGATGTTAAAGAGCTTTACGCGGCTTCATTCGCTGGACCCCGGGTTTCGACCCGACCGTGTCCTGACGATCGACTTTTCGCTTCCCGAGCGGCGCTACGATAATCCGGCGCGAGTCGCCGGCTTCTATCGCGACCTGCTGGCGCGGGTCCGCGCTACACCCGGAGTGGAGAGCGCCGGTCTGGTTACCGTGGCGCCACTGGGCGGCCACTTCATGGACACCACATTTACGATCGAAGGAAGGCCGCCGCTGCCCGCAGGCCAGTTTCTGGATGCGGTGGTTCGCTCCGCCGATCCCAACTATTTCCAGGCCGCGGGCATTCCGCTCAAACGAGGCCGCGTCTTCACGGCCGCTGAATGGCTGGACGCCGCCAATAAAGCAGTGATCACCGAGTCGATGGCCTCCACCTTCTTCCCCAATGAGGAGCCTTTGGGGAAGTACCTTCGGCTTTCGGACAAGCTGGTTTTCGAAATTGTCGGCATTGTTGGCGATACGAGGCAGAAACTGGCGTCCGCTCCGGAGCCGATGATGTATTTCCCCATTTACCACGGGACTGTAACATACGCGTCCCTGTTGGTGCGGGCGACAGGCGACCCGAATTCGCTCTCTCTGCCCGTGCAGAAACAGATGCGCGGCATCGACCCCGATCTTCCAGCCATCACGGTTCGCACCATGGATGAGAGGATGTGGGGCTCGACGGAGCAGAATCGCTTCGGCTTGATCCTCATCGCGGTATTCGCGATTCTGGCGGTGATTCTGGCGGCGATCGGACTCTACGGAGTGCTGGCCTATTCGGTGGGCCGGCGCAAGGGCGAACTGGGGGTCCGCATGGCCCTGGGGGCGGACGCTCCGGACATTACAAAACTGGTGTTGCTGCAGGGACTGAAGCCGGCTCTGGCGGGCGTTGCGCTGGGAATCGGCGGGGGACTCGCCGCGGCAAATCTGATTCGAACGCTGCTGTTCGAGGTGTCGCCGAACGATCCCGCGGTCATCGCCGCCGTCGCGGTCCTGCTGGTGCTCATTAGTTTGGTGGCCTGCTGTATTCCCGCCTGGCGCGCCACGCGAATCGATCCGGCCACCGCACTGCGTTCGCAGTAAAGGCAAAGAAAAAGGCCGGCGACCCCGAAGGATCGCCGGCCAAAATGACACCCCGTGTGGCTGGAAACTAGAAGCTGAATTTCCCCGTAAGCACCAGCACCCGGCCCGATACGATGGCGCCCTGGCCCGATCCGTAGATGCTGACCGGAGCGCTAACCGTGCCGCTGATCTTACCTACTGTCGTGGAGGTGACCGTCCCGCTGGGCTGGCCGAAGTTGGGGTGATTCATGATGTTGTAAGCGTTCGCCCCAATCTCCAGTTTCATGCGCTCCTTGAAGCGGATGGCTTTCGATACCTGGGCGTCGATATCGAAGTAACCCGGCCCGTAGAATGCGTTAGGCGGAATGTTGCCGTAATCCTTCTGGAGGGAAGGATTGGCGGTGGTGGCCACCACGAACTGCGACTGCGAAAGGCACGGCGTATTCACCGAATCGCGCGGGCAGTTCTTGTACAATGCAGTGTTGTCCACCAGGTCGGCCAGGAACGTACCGCTGAAGTTGGAGGAAATCTGCGCCGCAATCTGGCCGTTGGTGACGGAGAAGGGACGTCCGCTGTATACGAAGAACTTCCCTGCCACGGTCCATCCGCCGATCACTTTATCCAGC
>DASZMZ010000128.1:0-4474 GCA_035551455.1 Candidatus Sulfopaludibacter sp. | reverse complement strand
CATCGTCGGCTCCATCTTCGAGCGCCGCACCGCCGGCGTGTATCACAATACAGCCCTGGTCATCGACGCCGATGGCAGCCTGCTCGGCCTCTATCGCAAGATGCACATTCCCGACGACCCGCTCTACTACGAGAAATACTACTTCACGCCGGGCGACCTCGGCTTCCGCTGCTTCGATACGCGCTTTGCCAAATTGGCTGTGCTGGTCTGTTGGGACCAGTGGTATCCCGAGGCGGCCCGTCTGGCGGCCCTCGGCGGCGCGCAAGTCCTCTTCTACCCGACCGCGATCGGCTGGCACCCTTCCGAAAAGGAAGAGTTCGGCGCGGCCCAGCACGATGCCTGGCGAACCATTCAGCGCTCCCACGCCATTGCCAACGGACTGTACGTGGCCTCGGTGAATCGTGTGGGTTATGAAGGGCCGCCGGAACATGGACTGGAATTCTGGGGCGGCTCTTTCGTCTCCGATCCCTTCGGCCGCCTGCTATCGGAAGCCAGCCACGGCGAGGAAGAAACGCTCATCGTCGAATGCGATCCGCGCCAGATCGAGGAGGTCCGCCGCAACTGGCCCTTCCTCCGCGACCGCCGCATCGACGCCTATGGCCCCATCGTGAATCGAGTGATCGATTGATCGCCACGCCGCGCGCCAAAGGCTTTCGCATGCCGGCCGAGTGGGAGCCCCACGAGGCCACCTGGCTGGCTTGGCCTCACAACCGTCAGGACTGGCCCGGACGCTTTACGCCCATCCCCTGGGTCTACGGCGAAATCGTGCGCAAGCTCAGTCAGGTGGAGCGAGTCCGCATTCTGGTGGACGATCGCGCTCTGCAGGAGCAGGCCCTGCGCGTCCTCCGGTTCACCGGCGCGCGCCTGGACGCAGTCGATTTCTACCTCTGCCCCACCAATCGCGTCTGGACGCGCGACTACGGCCCCATCTTCGTCCGCAATTCCGACGGCGCGGTGTCCCTCACCGGCTGGCAATTTAACGCCTGGGCGAAGTACGACGATTGGCGTCACGATGCGCAGGTCCCTGCCACGCTGGCCCGCCGTCTGAAATTGCAGCTCTGGCGCGCTGAAATGGTGCTGGAAGGCGGCAGCATCGATGTCAACGGCGCCGGCGGACTGCTGACTACCGAAGAGTGTTTGCTCAGCCCAGTCCAGGCGCGCAATCCGCAAATGGACCGCCGCCAGATCGAGCAGCGCCTCCGCGAGTTCCTCGGCGTCGACCACGTCACCTGGCTGCGCAACGGCATCGCCGGCGACGATACGCACGGCCATATAGACGACCTGGCCCGCTTCGTCAACCCCACCACCGTCGTCATCGCCTCGGAAAGCGACCGCGCCGACGCCAATTACGAACCGCTGCGCGAGAACTATCGCATCCTGAAGGAGACCGGCTTCAACGTGGTCAAACTGCCCATGCCGCGGCCCCTGATTTTCCGCGGACAGCGCCTGCCCGCCAGCTATGCCAATTTCTATATCGCCAACGGTCTGGTGCTGGTGCCCACGTTCAACGACCCGGCCGATCGCGTGGCGCTCAACACGCTGGCCCGCCTGTTCCCCGATCGCGAAGTCACCGGCATCAACTGCACCGAACTGATCTGGGGACTGGGAGCGCTGCACTGCATGACCCAGCAGCAGCCCGCTTTCGAACCGGCCCTCAGTCCCACTCCTTAATCACGTCGCCACGATCCAGAGGAGACCGTCCGCAGCGTGGGCATGGACCGGGATGGTCCCACCGCTTCAGCGTGAAACCTTCGCAATTCGGGCAGGGGATCTTACGAATCGATATCTTGCTGAGCTGGTCCCAAGGCCGATCCGACACCTCCACATCGAAGAGCTGGCGGCAAACGTCGCAGCGGGTGGTTTGCGTGAGGGAAGTCATGCCAACCCCGGGTCCGCCGGAAACTTGTCGCTCATAGCTACAAGCGATGCATCGAAAGCTATAGATTTCTCCCATACCAGTCTCCTCACGGTCGATCGTTCACGGCCTCAGCAGTACTTTCAAGACTCCCTTTTCGGCCGCGCGCGCAAATGCCCGGGGGGCATCCGCCAGCGCAAACTCGCCGGCGATCATCTTCTCCACCGGTATCAAGCCGCCGGTCAGCAGCGGCAGCGACGCTTCGAACCGGCCGCAGCGCGAGCCCACCAGAGTCAGTTCGTTCACGACGAGCGGCGCGGTGTCCACCGCCACCATGCCGTGGACCGTCGATTTTAGAATCACCGTGCCGCGCGGCCGCGTCATCGCCGCCGCCGTGCGCAGGCCTTCGACGCTGCCGGTGGCATCCACCGTCCAGTCGAATGCCGCCGCGGGCATGGTCTCGCCCGCCAGTTCCGTCTCCACACCCGCTGCATGCGAGATCGCCAGCTTGCCCGGATGCCTGCCGAATTGCAGCACGCGGAAGCCGTGGGCATTCAGCGTCATGGCGATCAGCAGTCCCAGTTTCCCGTCGCCTAATACCGCGACCTGCGCGCCGCAGGGGATCGTCACCTGGTCGAGAATCTCGCAGGCGGCGGCCAGTGGCTCGGCGAACACGGCACGCTCGGGCGAAAGTCCCTCCGGCAGCACGTGCAGATTCCGCTCCGGCAGGGTGAAGAATTCCTGGAAAGCGCCCGGATGATTGACAATCCCCAGCACCGTCCGCGTGGGACAGTGACGGCCCAAGCCCTTGCGGCACCACTCGCAATTCGTGCAGGCCAGGTTGATCTCACCCACTACCTGCCGCCCCACCAACTCCGGGGAATCGGCCTCCACCACCTCGGCGACAAACTCGTGGCCGGGAACTCCGCGGAAGCCGTAGTAGCCGCGCTGCAATTCCAGATCCGTATTGCAAATGCCGGCCACCAGCAGACGCAGCAGCGCGAAGCCCTCGGGCCGCAGCGGCCGACCCGCTTCCCGCACCGCGACCGCGCCGTTTTCCAGGTGAACTTGAAGCATCCCCCTATAATAGAAGCTTCATGACAGCAGAGCTGCTTTGCTTTGAGGAGCGGTGCCGCGCCCGCTATCCCATCATCGAAGTGATCTACAATTGCCCGCGATGCGGCGGCCTGCTGGAAGCCTCCTTCAGCAAGCCGGAGCAGCCGGCGAGCGAACTCCGGACTTTGTGGCGCAATCGCCGCACTTCCAACGACCCGCTGGATCAGAGCGGCGTCTGGCGATACCGCGAGTTCATCCCGTTCCTCCCCGATCACAGCCGCGTCCTGACCCTCCGCGAAGGGAACACCCCCATTCTGGACGGCCGCCTGACTGCTTCGTACGGCGGCCTCGACGGCCTCTCCTTCAAGCACCAGGGCTTCAACCCCACCGGCTCGTTCAAAGATAACGGCATGACCTGTGGCGTGGCGCAGGCTCTCCGATTGGGCATGCAGAGCGTCGCTTGCGTTTCTACCGGCAACACCTCGGCCTCCATGGCCGCTTACGCCAGCGCCGCGGGGCTCAAACCCGTGATCTTCATTCCCCACGGCAATATCGCTTACGGCAAACTGGCGCAGGCGCTGGAATACGGCGCGCGCACCTTCCAGGTGGAAGCCAATTTCGACCAGATCCTGGCGCTGGTCCGCAATCTGGCCGAGCGTCTGGGTATCTACCTGCTCAACTCCATCAACCCCTTCCGCATCGAAGGCCAGAAAACCATCATGCTGGAGATGATGGACCAGCGCGATTGGCGCGTGCCCGATTGGGTGGTCCTGCCCGGTGGTAATCTGGGCAACACCTCGGCCTTCGGCAAGGGACTCCGCGAGATGAAGGACTTGGGCCTCATTGATCGTCTGCCGCGTCTCGCCGTCATTCAGGCCGAGGGCTCCGCGCCGTTCTACGATCTGATGCAGAGCGCCGATCGCTCGCGATTGCAGCCGGTGGGCCATCCCGAAACCCTGGCGACAGCCATCAAGATCGGCGACCCGGTCTCCTGGCCCAAAGCCCTCCACGAAATCAGCGTGACCAACGGCGTGGTCGAGCGGGTCACGGAGCAGGAAATCGCTGACGCCAAGGCGGTCATCGGCAAGGCCGGAATCGGCTGCGAACCGGCCTCCGCGGCGACCCTGGCGGGCATCCGTAAGCTGACAAATGCCGGCGTCATCGCCCGCGATGCGGACGTCGTAGCGGTCCTCACGGGCAACGTCCTCAAGGATCCTGACTACATCCACCGCTACCATACCGGCGTTCTCAAGGCGCCGGATGGAACGCAAATTCAATCGAATCTAGGAAATACCCCAATCGTCGTGCCCAATGACGAGGCTGTAATCGCTGGACTACTAGACAGTTAACCAGAAAATACCCACAAATAGGGGTAGTACTGGATCTCGGGTTAGATTAGGGATTTCCCTAAGTTATCTCTTGTATTGGATTAGACGTTCTGGTACACATGTACTATGCTCTTGAAGAAGGCGCCCAGCGCAGCCTCCAACATTCCCGGTCGGGGACACCAAAAGCAGCTTGAGTACTTGTATGCGCGGCGGTCGGCCATCGATTCGTTGATCC
>DASZMZ010000127.1:0-5323 GCA_035551455.1 Candidatus Sulfopaludibacter sp. | reverse complement strand
CGAAGTAACCGGGGCCTGCCGCGCCGGATTCCAGGTTGGGCGTGGCATCTTGCACAGGTTCATGGAAGCCATGATTCCCGACATAGAGAGCCGATACAGAGGTCTTGTTGTCGAGGCGCTGCTCGACCGCGAAGCTGTACTCCTCGTAAGTCGGGTACTTGATCTGAGGCGCGGTCGTGATGAACGAAGGAGTCGAATACGGACTCCCTGTATCGGAAAGAACCTGCGCCTTGATGGTGTTGTAGCTCGCGCCAGTGGTAAAGCCCTGGCGGAAGCGCAGCGCGGAGTCCGCCGTAACGGCATTTCCGCTTCCACCCGATGCCGGGTTCAGGTCGTAGCTATTGCCGCTAAGACCCGACACATAGCCGTATGCCACAGCTTTGAACTGCGTTGGCACGTTGCCCAATGCATCGTCTGCGATCAAGCCCGGGAATGTATCCGTGAAGATACCGAAACCACCACGAACCACGGTCTTGGACGTCGCCTGATAGTTGAAGGCAAGGCGGGGCATGATACCCACCTTTTGGTAGCCCGTGAATGCGCGGTAACGGTTGGCCTCGATTGCGCCACCGAACGCGGAGTTGTAGGGCAGAGTAGCAGGGCTCACCGTTCCGCCAGCACGCGGCAGGTTACCGATCGCGGTGTTCAATGTCGAGAAGCAGTCCGTATGGCACGTCGGGTTCGAGTTGCGCTCCAGGCGGAGGCCAGCCGTCAAGGTCAGAGCAGGCGTCGCCTTGAAAACGTCTTCGATGTATGCGCCTTGGTTGTAGACAGAAACCGGCTGCGTCGGACGCGAAGGATACCGCTCAAGGAACTCATAGTCCACCTGACCGGCAAAGAAGCCTTCCTCGGATCCTTCCGCCGCTGGTGCAACGGTTTCCTCACCCTGAATATCGGTGATGTTGTCACGACGCAGGTTGTAGCCGAAGCGTAGAGTGTGGCGGCCCTTTGTCCAGCTCAGATCGTCAATGATCTGGTAACCAGACACATTTCGGCCCTGCGGGAAGGCGTAATCCTCACCACCGTAGTACTCATTCAGCGAGCCCGTGACGGGGATGAATGTGAACGGCGCGACGGAGCTGTAATTGTTGGTGTTCTCAAAGGGGGCGCTATAGTAGTTCCCCGTCAGCACCAACTGGTTCACCAGGTTCGCCGTGAACGAGTGCGTCTCATTCATCTGGCCTTCCCATGCCGGCTGCACGCTCGACGCGGTAAACCGGGGGTCGATCAGGTCAGTGAAGGTCGGCTGGATGCCGTGGTCCTGCTTGTAGTGAATGTAGAAATTGTCCTTGTCGCTAATCTTGTAATCGACGCGGGCCGTCAACAGCCACTCGGTCAGCAGGGCCGAATTCGCAGCATAGTAGATGTTTGTCGCGGGATCGTTCGGGTTCTGCGTCAGGGCGCTCCTGCGGAGCGGGCTGTTGTTGTAAACGCCAAAGATGGTCGTCATCAGCGGCACGTCAATTGCCGGCGCCGGAGCGAACGGAATACCGCCCTCCCCGAGGAGCCCGGTGGAGGCGTTATTACCAGTCGGGAAACCGGCAGGTCCAGCCACGGAGGTGTGGTTGAACGCATTCGCTGCGGCTTGGTCGGCCGCATAGTTCAACCCGCCGCAGACATTCACGCCAGGGGTGTAAGTTCCTCCGGTCAATGTATTGAAGAGTTGACCTTCTGTCTGATCCGCGGTGAACGGCGTCGGGTTAGCTTGCGTACCAAAATCATGATTCAGGAGAGCCGCGCTGCCGACAATAGTTGTGTTGGTATAGTCTGCGGTGTCCTGGCCGAGTCCGCAAGCCTGCGCAAAGGAGTTCGGCGCGGTGACGTTGGCATTTTCCGGCGTGATCGCGCGAATACCTTCCGTGTTGACGAACCAGAAAAGACGGTCTCTGATGAGGGGTCCGCCAATAGAAGCAGCCCACTGGTTCGCGTTTACGAACGTCGGAATGTTCTTTGTGCCGTAAAAGGCTTCCTGCTGCTTATTGAAGAAGTCGTTGGCGTTCATTGCACGGCCATCCCAGTAGTAGTTCAGGTTGCCGTGAATATGGTTGCCGCCCGAGACCGTGATCTCGTTCACCTGCGCTCCGCCCAGCCCACCGTACTGCGAGCTGTACGCCGGCGACACAACACTCACCGTGTCAACTTCGTTATTGCCCAGCGTCAGGTTTGAGGCGCCCGTATTGTTCAGGTTTAAGAACGGATCGTTTTCGTATCCACCATCGAGCGTGAACATATTGGACAAACCGGAGATACCGAAGCTCGAGAAATTGCCGTATCCGCCGGCAGCCGTTCCGGTATTCATTACCGAGCCGGGCGCCGTCTGCGCCACGAACGTCAGGTCGTTGCCGGGGTTAGGCAGCGACTGCACCTGCTCGGCCGTAAACGTCGTGGTGACGTCAGCATTGGTCGTATTCACAACCTGAGCTTCGCCGGTCACCTCTACAGTGGTCGTTCCCTGACCGACCGTCAGCTTGACGTCATCGGTAGCAACCGTGCCGACTGACACCGTCACCATATTGGTCGTCGACGTGAAATTCGCCGCGACAGCCGTCAACTTGTAATTTCCCGGCTCCAACAGGGAAATACGATAAGTTCCCGAACCATTTGTCGTCGCTGTCTTGGTGGAGCCGGTGGCGACATTGACTACGGTTACCGTCGCGTTCGGAATAAATGCGCCCGTTGGGTCGCTCAGTGTGCCGGCAATATCACCCGAGGTCGTCGTCTGTGCCATCGCAGGCACCGCGGCGATCAGGCTGGCGGCTAGGAGGAGAAGGTACTTCTTCATGGACAAAAGTCTCCTGAAAAGGCTGCTCGTTATGTGTGCTCAAGGGGGCTGGATTGCCCGGCTTCCAGAGAACACATGATTCGGTGAGATCAAACTTGCACGTACGTTGCCAAAACCAAACTGCCCCATTTTCTTGCGTTTCTACCCCCTGGCGGCGCATCTCATCCCAAAATTTGTAGAACTGAAACCCGAGATACGCATGTTGGTAACATTTCTCCAGACCGCCATCCCAAAGCGCCCATGACCTTCCTGCTCGCTCGCATCCAGCCCCGCTCCCGCTCGGGCGCCAGTCCCGCCGATCAACTCCTGCAGCTCTATATAGAGCGCATCCGCCACACCCACCCCTGCGAAATCAAGGACTTCCCCGACGAAGCCGCCCTCGCTGCCCACCTCCAGCGCTCCGCCCGCCGCACCCGGCCGGCCCTCATCCTCACCGACTCCCGCGGGCAAGCCCTTACCAGTGAACAGATAGCCGCCCGCCTCGGCGGCTTCCTCGACGCCGGCCACCAGCAGATCGTCCTCGCCATTGGCCCACCCGACGGCTGGACCGCCCCCTTCCTCGCCCAGGCCGACCTCGCCGTCTCCTTCGGCCGCATCACCCTGCCTCACGAGCTCGCCACCGTCATCCTCGCCGAGCAGACCTACCGCGCCCTCGCCATCCTCGCCGGACATCCCTACCACCGCGGCCATTAGTCGCCCATCCACACCCCGCCGCGCTACGCTTTCCCCATGCCCGACTCGCCCGAAACGCAGGACGCCAGCCGCCGCGGCCTCATCCTCATCAACACCGGCCCCGGCAAAGGCAAAACCACCGCCGCGCTCGGCACCGCCTTCCGCGCCGCCGGCAACGGCATGCGCGTCCTCGTGCTCCAGTTCCTCAAAGGCTCCTGGCACTACGGCGAGCTCGACTCCGCCGAGGCCCTCTCCCAGGCCGAAGGCTTCACCTACGTCATGCGCCAGCTCGGCCGCGGCTTCGTCAAAATCGGCGGCGCCGATGCCGACCCCGAAGACCTCCGCATGGTTGCCGAAGCCTGGAACCAGGCCTCCGACGCCATCCTCTCCGGCGACTGGGACCTCATCGTGCTCGACGAGATCAACTACGCCATCGGCTACGGCATGCTCGCGCCCGAGCTCGTCGCCGAAGTCCTCAAGCGCAAGCCCGAGCTCCTCCACATCATCCTCACCGGCCGCAACGCCCACCCCAGCCTCGTCGAGCTCGCCGACACTGTCACCGAAATGCGCGAAGTAAAACACGCCTACCAGCGCGGCATCCTGGCCCAACGCGGCATCGAGTTCTAGAGCAGCCCAGAACACTCCGGTTCGCTGGCTCACCGGCCCACCGGCTTACCGGAATGTTGCCCAAAACCGCCGCCGCCCGTGCAGCTCCTCTGGCCCACTGGCCCCGCTGGTCGACTGGCCTACTGAGATGTTTCCCACTCATCCCCGCTGCGAAGACCACAGCCGCCGGTCACACCGCGAGCACACCCACGGATAGATCTTCAAATGAAACAGCAGCCACGCCCAGAACCCGGCTCTCGGCCCTCGCGAAAGACTCCCTCCACACCGGCACTTCTTGAGCGCGCGCGACATCGCAGCCATCGTAAATCTCCCGGACGCACGGCCGGCCGCATTCTTTTCGTTTTCCCAAAACAAGCGGAAGAATCAGAGAGCACGTTCCCCGCGCCCACCCGCTAAACTCACACTCGCGATGCCCAACGACACCATCGCCGCCATCTCCACGCCGCCCGGCCGCGGCGGCATCGGCATCGTGCGCCTCTCCGGCCCCGAGGCCCCACACATCGCCGCGCAAATCCTCGCGCTCAACGCGCCTCTCGAACACGCCCGCGCCCGCTACACGCAAGTCCTCTCCGCCGACAACACACCGCTCGACGAAGCCGTCGCCACCGCCTTCCTCGCCCCGCACTCCTACACCGGCGAGCACGTCATCGAAATCGCCACCCACGGCGCTCCGGTCATTCTCGACGCCGTGCTCACCCGCGCGCTCTCCCTCGGCGCGCGCCTCGCAGAGCCAGGCGAGTTCACCCAGCGCGCCTTCGCTTCCGGCCGCCTCGACCTCACCCAGGCCGAAGCCGTCCACGACCTCATCGCCGCACGCACGCTCGACCAGGCCCGCCAGGCCGCGCAGCAGCTCGGCGGCGCACTCTCCCGCCGCCTCGCGCCCACCAAAGAAAAACTCCTCCACCTCATCGCGCTCCTCGAAGCCGGCATGGACTTCGCTTCCGGCGAGCTGGACGACGTCGACGTCGTCCCGCCCGCTCACATCGCGCAAGAGATTGCCGCCATCACCGCCGCGCTCTCACAGCTCGCCGCCACGTTCGCCCGCGCGCACCTTCTCCGCCAGGGCGCAGCGCTCGCGCTGGTCGGCCGCCCCAACGCCGGCAAGAGTTCCCGCTTCAACCGCCTCCACGACCACGACCGCGCCATCGTCACCGCCACTCCCGGCACCACCCGCGACACCATTGAGGAGACCTTCTCCCTCGACGGCATCCCCATCCGGCTGGTCGACACCGCCGGCCTCCG
>DASZMZ010000126.1:0-41038 GCA_035551455.1 Candidatus Sulfopaludibacter sp. | reverse complement strand
GCTTTGGGCCGTCATCGGTTCGGTCAGCGGCGCAGGACCGGGCGGCGGTTCGGGGACAGGGATGGGCAGCGGGGGCTCGGGAAGCGACGGGGGCTCGGGGTCCGGATCGGGCGGCGGCAATTGCGGGTCGCCCTCGGCGGTCATGCGATTCTCGGCGATCAATTCGGCGGGGTCCGGCGGGGCTACGGGCGCGGCTTCCACGGGTTGCTCGGCGACCGGTTCGGCTTCAGGAATTTGCGGATCGCCTTCGGCCGTCATGCGGTCTTCGGCGATTTCGGTGGCATCGGGTTCGGCCGGCGGCTCTTCAATCGGGGGCGCGGCGGGCGGTTCTTCAACGGGGGGTGTAGGCACAGGGGGTTCCTCCACCGGTGGTTCTTGCACCGGAGGTTCCACTGGCGTTTTTGCCACGGTAGGCGGCAGAATCATCTCCGGCAACGAGCCTTCGATGAACTCGGGAGCTTCCGCGCGGCCCCAGCCTCGGGAACGCTCGCCGCCGAAGCCGGTATCGGCCAGGAGTCGAAATGCGGCCTTCACCGGACCGGCCCATTGTTCGCGGGCGCCATCGTCTTGAAAAGAAACCACGGTCCACAGCCCGGAGCCCTGACGGAATTCAATGCAGGCGGTGGAGTGACGCTCCACGGCGCCGGTTAAACGGTCGACCGCCGCGTTCCAGCGTACACCGGTGCGGAACGGTCCCAGGCGTCCGGCAGGCACCAGACATTCGCTGGCCCCGTCCACGGCCCATTGGTTCTCGTCCAGATGCTGGCCCGACAGAATCGACTGCACGATACCCAGCGGCACGAAGCGCGCGCTCTTCCAACGCACTCGCGCCGACTTCGAGCCGGCCGATGCGGGCGGCCAAATGGTACGCGGCGGCACAACGAAGCCGATCTCATCCAAAAACGGGAAGCAGGAACTGAAACAGACGGCCGGCGCGGCGCTCCGCGCGGTGGCATCCAGCCACTCTTCGAGCGAGCCCAGACGCGCCATCGCGCTGGTGACCGCCGAATAGAGCGAGTCGCTGTGATAGATGAAGTCCACCCGGTTCCGGGCGCCGGAATCAGGTCCGATGCGCCAGGGTCCGGCGGGCCGGAGTTTTACGACCAGTCCCGGATTCATTACTCCTCGCGCAGGAAGGCGAAAGCGTTCTCGTTTACCGCGGTCTGAATGGCGGCCAGAGTGGCGCCCGCGCCGATTTCCTTTTCGGCTGCACCGGAGGCGTAATAGCTCTTGCCGCGCCAGACCAGACGCATCTTGGAGAAACTCACACGGCCGCTGCCGCGCGAACCGCCGCCGCCCAAAGCATCGTCTTCCAGAAGGCGCAGGCCTTCCAGCACGCGCAGGAACAGCGGGGCATCCTCTTCACACAGAACATCCATCACCAGGCGGGTCTTGAAGCGGGCGCCGGCCGGCACGCGTTCGAGCGTGCGCGGATTGGCCTGGCCGGTAATGCGATCGATGGCGTTCTCGCTCTTCACCTCGGTGAGTTCGTCGTCCAGATTTTCGCGCATGGCGGCCGTGATGCTGTCCGGATCCAGCGGAGCGTCGAAGACGGAGAGCCGGGCCGGAGTGGCCTGGGTGGTCTCCAGGGTTTCGCCCTGCACGCGCTCCATGCGACCGGGATTGCGGCCGAACAGGAGACAGATTTCGTCGTCGGGACGGTCGCTCTGGTGGATGCGAACCTCCTGCCCCTTGCGGCGCGAGAGGTAGACCAGTTCGGTGGGCACCGCCAGGCCGCTGGACTGCTCCAGCAGCGAGCGGATCTTCCCGCGCAAACTGCTGCCCGGCACATAGGGGCGGCCGAAGGCGTCTTTTACCACCGGATTATCGGAGCCGCCTATTTCCAGCGACCCTTTGCCGGCGCCGACATGAAGGCCGGTTTCGCACGCCATTTCACCTTCAAGAATCAACTTGCCGATGAGTTTCAACTCGGTTTGGGGGGTGTGAGCGCTCATGCTTTACTCGTTGTAGGCCACAATGGCCTCGAAAAGATCCTTGAACCGTTCGTAACCGCGAATATCGTTCTTGCGCGTGACCTGCAGCAGCAGCTTTTCAAGCTGATCCAGGCTGCGCAAACCGTGCCGCGCAATGGTGTAGGCCAGACGCGCGCGCAGCATCACAAACTCGTGCTGCCGTTCGCCTTCGGGGGCGCGGATGGCGCGCCGCACCGCGCCGTACAGGCGGCGCAACTGGCTCTTGGTGCCCGAATCCATGTCGCGCATGCGGCTGACGACGGCATGCGCCTGGTTATCCAGGTAGAGGCTGTCGGAGATCAGCTTTTCGAGTTCAATCTCCGGCGGACCTTCGGGGCGGCCGCGATCGAAGCCGCGCCGCTCTCCGCGATCCCCGCGCTCTCCGCGGTCGCCGCCGGGACGGCCTCCCCGATCTCCACCGGGGCCTCCGCGCTCTCCGCCGGGTCCGCGCCCGCCTTCACGAGGCGGACGACCTTCCTTGCGTTGCTCCTGCTCTTGTGCCATGTTCCTAAACCTCAGTCACCAATCTGGCCCATTCGAGAGCCACCAGCCCGGCGGGGCGCAATTTCACTTCCGCCGTTTTCCGCCCCACCAGTTCGTTGATCAGGTGGGTACGCAGTTTTTGGAATTCGCGGTCGCGCGTGCCGCTCAGAACCCGATTGAAACGCCGTTGGAATCGCCACGTGCGCTGTGTTTCCCCGCCGCTATCGCCATAGGCCTCGCGACGGTAGAAGCTGCGCAACTGGTACAGAAATTGTTTGGACATGCGGAAATCGTGGACCAGACGGGTGACCGTGTCCTTCAATTCCGCCGCGTCGGCCAGGTGCCGCCATTCCAGGATGCGGCCCAGCAGATAGATGCAATCGCGATCGCTGGCCTTGGCAAAATCCAGGTTGCGGCCCGCCTCTTCAAAGACGGCAGCCAGCGGGTAATATGTTTCCGGCGCCAGGGCGATGGCCATGGAAATGGTCTTGCCTTCGGCTCCCGGATATTCCTTCAGGTTCTCTTCCGTGAAGCGATGGAAGAGGCGCTGCACTTCGCGCGCCAGCGCAATCAGCGCATCCCAGGAACCGTACACCGCGAAATCGTCGCCGCCCGCGTAGATGATGGTCACCTTCTTCCAGAACTCGGGAAGAGAGCAGATGACTTCCAATTCACCGGCGAAAAACTGCTTGTAGAGCACCGATAGGGGCACGTGCTCTTCGATGGAATGGACGCGGCGCAGACGTACGCCGAAGCTGTCCACGTCACCGCGCAAAACACCCCAGATGGAGCGGCCCTGCGCGCGACGCGCCAGGGTTTGCACCGGAGCGGCGGACTTGCCATCGTCGCTCGGAGCCGCGTGGCGGGCCACCATGATTCCATCGGGCGAGAGATTGCTGGTCAGGCTCCAACTGTGTTTGCCTTCGCCCGCGATCACTTTGCCCGGATTCTCAGGCGACCAGCCAACTTTGGACGCCTCGCGGACTTTGGCGCCGAGTTCCCTGGCGAAGTATTGGTCCGCCTCCGAATTGGTGGCGCGCGCAAACGGCTGGAATGCCGACGCTGCCATGCCGGCTAGCGGAGCGGTGCGCTTGCTGTCCAGTTCGAGATTGATCCGGCGGCGGATCACGGCCCAATCGCCCAGATTATCGGTGATTCCCCAGATGAGGCGAGCTACGCCGGAGCTCAGTTCCGAGATCTGCGCCGCGGCGCCATTGAGGAAAGTTTCAGCGGATTCGCGGGCTTCGCCCGGAAGCACCAGTAGAAACTGGCCGCCTCCGCTGGAACCCAGCAGGATCCTCGACAGCCCCAGTTCCGCCAACAAGGCGCGGGGCAGCACTTCACACAGAAGAGTGATCCATTGAGACCGTCCGGCGAGCAGTTCCTCACCGGCGGAGCGCGCAGAACGTCCCTCGGCGGAGCCGGCCAAGAGGAACTCTTCTGTGCCCAGGATTTTGCCTTGTAGCAGGATCTGTTCGGGCATTGGAAGAAGACAAGCCTAAAGAAACCCTCACTTTAGCACAGAATTCTGAGAACAAAAGAGCCTTCGGGCCACTGAATACTCTATGACTAAATTTTCCATCCTAGTCGCCGCATGCCTGTTCGCGGCATCCGCATCCACTGTCCCTCCGCAATCGCCCAAGACGGCGGCGCCCGTCCATCAGCGTGCCGCGTCCCCGGCGCAGTCGGCCCGACCGCGCCTGAGCGACAGCCAAATCGAAGCCGACATTCGCGCGCGTTTCGCCAAAAGTAAAATAAACGCCGACAGGTTCACGGTACACGTCCAGGGAGGTGTCGCCAACATCGAGGGCCACACCGATGTGGTGCAGCATAAGGGCGTCGCCACGCGCATGGCGAAGTCGGGCGGCGCCGTGGCGGTGAATAATCATGTCCAGATCAGCGATGCAGCCAAAAAGAAGGCTGCCGACAATCTGGAAAAAGGACGGCGTCGCGTTCAGGTAAAGCGCGGCGACAGCCGTAGCCAGACCGATCGCAAGTAGGCCGTCAGGAGGTCGCGTAAACGGGCCCCGTGATAAACTGGAAGTTTACAATCCCATGAAATCTATCGGCTTTTTAGTATTTCTCTGTGCGGGAGCGGTGTGGGCACAACCGGTGGCCACTCCGGAAATTCTTCCTAAACTTCCGGACACGGCGGAAATTGCAGTGTTCGACGACGGCGCCAAGTTGACCGCCGGCCAGCTTCGCGGCTACCTGACCATGCTCGACCCCGGCAAGCAGGCCCTCGCGGTGCAATCGCCCGAGACGCTGATTCAGGAAATCGCCTTCATGCGAAAACTGGCGGCCATGGCCGAGCAGGAGAAGCTCGACCAGCAGAGTCCCGTGAAGGAACAGTTGGCCTTCAATCGCTGGCTTTTTCTGACGCAGATCAAAGTCAACGACGCCATGAATCAGACGCCGGTGGATTCCAAGGAAATCATCAGCTACTACGACACCAACAAGAATCGCTTTAAGCAGGTCAAGGTGAACGCCATCTACATCGCGTTCGGCTCGTCGTCGTCCTCCAGCAGCGGGAAAAAGACGCTCACCGAGGATCAGGCCAAAGCCAAAGCCGTCAAACTGCTGGCGCAACTTCGCGCGGGCGCGGACTTTGCCAAGCTGGCGAAGGAGAATTCGGATGACGAAACGTCCAAGCAAAAGGACGGTTATTTCGCGACTTTGAATCCGACCGATAACATCCCGGATGCCTTCCATGCGGTGTTTCAGTTGAATCAGGGCGACATCACCGAACCGGTCCGGCAGGAGAACGGCTTTTACCTGCTGAAGGCCGAAGTGGTGACCGTCCGTCCGCTGTCGCAGGTGCGCGATGAAATCTTCAATCAGCTCCGTCAAATGCACTTCAAGGATTGGATGGACAAGCTCCACAGCGAGACGAAAGTGCAGTACACCAACCCCGGATTTCAGCCCAAACCGCCGGCCGCCGCTAAGTAGTCGCGCAGCCGCTACTCCACGTGCTGAAAGAGATTATTCAGCGACTCGGCGAGCGTGGGGTGGGCGAAGACGCCGTCTCGGAGCGTAGTGTAGGGCAGGCGGCCCATCATGGCCAGTTCGAGCATGGACATCAGCTCGCCGCCTTCGATGCCGAGGACGGCGGCGCCCAGAATCTGATGGGTGTCCGCGTCCACAATGGCCTTCATCAAGCCGCGACTCTCGGCGGTTTCGAGCGCCCGCGCCACATACGACATGGGCATGCGGGCCACCCGGATGTTCCGCTTTTGGGCGCGCGCCTCGGTTTCACTGAGCCCCACGCGGCCTAGTTGCGGATCGATGTAGACGGTGTAGGGTACCAGGCGGCCCTCGGTCGTGGCGCTACCCTTCTCAATCACGTTGGTCCGCAGAATGCGGAAATCGTCGTAAGAAATGTGGGTGAAGGCCGGACCTCCGTTGATGTCGCCCAGGGCATAGATACCGGCAACGTTGGTCTCCAACCTGTCGTTCACCGGGATGAAGCCGCGGCTGTCGGTGGACACGCCGGCGGCGGACAACTGCAGGGAGTCGCTATTCGGCGTCCGACCCGTGGCCACCAGAAGGTGCGAACCGGCCACTACGCGCGATTCGCCCTCGATTTCCACCATCAGGCGGATCTCACCGTTCTCCTGGACGACGCTGGCGCTCCTGGCCTGCAGCAGCAACTCGATTCCGTCTTCCCGCAGGATGGCGGCCACCTGTTCGGCGATATCGGGATCCTCGCGGCTCAATACCTGCGCACCGTTGTGGATAATGGTCACGCGGCTGCCGAAGCGGCGGAACATCTGGCCGAATTCCAGGCCCACGTAGCCGCCGCCCAAGACCAGCAGATGGTGCGGCACGGCGTCCAACTCCATGATGGACGTGCTGTCCAGGTAAGGGACCTGCTTCAGGCCCGGCAGCGAGGGCACGGACGGCCGCGCTCCGGCGTTGATGAAAATCATCTCGGCGGTGAGGCTGCGTTCGCCGCCGGCATTCAGGCGGACCTGAATGGTCCGCGGCCCGGTGAAGCGGGCCTCGCCGAAGATCAGGTCGAGATTCTCCGTCTTTTCGATGCGCTTCTGACTGCCGTTCCGAAAGGAGTCGACGATGTCACGCTTTCGCTGCCGCACCTTCTGCATGTCCACCAGAATGTCGCCCGTGTCGACCACGCCGTAATCGGTGCCGCGACGCGCCAGGTAAGCCACGCGGCCGCTGGCCACCATCGTCTTAGTAGGGGTGCAGCCTTCGTTGATGCAGGTGCCGCCCACGTGTGCGCGCTCCACCATCGCAGTGCGCATGCCCGCGACGGCCAGCGCCGAACACAACGGTGTGCCGCCCTGTCCCGACCCGATGACGATGGCCTGATACTGCTCTTCGGCGCTCATACCGGATGTCCCACTAGCGAGACGATCAGAATGGAGCCGCCAATCGCCACGGCGTCTTCCGCCAGGGCAACGAATAGATCGCGCACACCGAGCGCCTTGACCGTGCGCGTCCGCACCTCGTATCCTCCAAACGCGCCGATGACTCCGCCGGCGGCGCCCAGGCAAGCGCCGATCGCCAGCGTCTCGCGGGCGGCCACCGCCAGGCAGGCCCCGCAGAGTGCGCCCAGTACAATGCGCGCGATCAGTCCGGGCGGCTTGGTGCGCGCAGGGGTATTGGGTAACTGGTCGGCCACCAGTTCCACCACAGCCATCACGGTGAAGATGGCCACGGCCACCGTGGAGCCCATAAAGGCCAGGGGCGTGCCATCCAGATCGATCCAGTGCAGGTGGGCAGCCCAGGCCACAACGGCCGGTGCGTTCATGGATCGCAGGCCGTCCATCACCCCAATCAGCAGAGACAGCAGGAACATTTCATAAGCGTACTCCAGAAGCCTGGACCGGATGATGCGAAAATAAGCTTCATGTCCCGAGTCGCACAGTCTGTGAATCAGGTCCCGCATTCGCGCATTCGCGAGTTGGCGGAGATCGCCATGTCCATGGAAGGCGTGCTCCGCCTTTACTTCGGGGAATCCAACCTGCCGACGCCGGACTACATCAAAGAGGCTGCCGTGCGCGCCATGCACGAGGGCTTCACGTTCTACACCGAGAACGCCGGACTGCCGTCCACGCGCCGCGCCCTGGCCGATTATTACCGCCGCATGCAAGGGGTGGAACTGGACCCGGCGAACGAGATTGTCGTCACCGCGTCCGGCGTACAGGCGCTCAATGTCTGCATCCGGTGCACGCTCGATCCCGGCGACGAGGCGCTGATCTTGACGCCGTGCTGGCCCAACGGCAGTTCCATTGTGACCATGGCGAATGCGATCGTCCATCAGATTCCGCACCCGCTTTGCGGCGAACGGTATCGTGTGGATTTCGAAGCGCTGGAGCGCGCGGTGACGCCTCGAACGCGGTTGCTGGTCTACACGTCGCCCTCGAATCCGCTGGGTTGGGTGGCCACGCTGGAGGAGCAGCAGGGGCTGCTGGACTTCGCGCGGCGCCACAATTTGTGGCTGGTCGCCGACGAGGTTTACGACCGGCTGTACTACAGCGGCAAGTACCTGGGCGAACCCGTGCCGTCGATTCTCAAGCTGGCTACGCGCGAGGACGCCGTGGCCGTGGTCCACTCCTTCTCCAAGAGTTACTGCATGACGGGATGGCGCCTGGGCTACCTGATTGCTCGCAGGGACATGACGGCCAAGGCGACACAGTTGAACGAATTCATCATTTCGCACGCGCCCACGTTCACTCAGAAGGCCGGCGAAACGGCCCTGGCCGATGGCGAACCCGAGTTGCTGCGCATGCTGACCCGGATGAACGAAAATCGCGACCTTTGCATGGAGGCGCTGAGCGGCATGAGCGGCTTGACGGTTCCCAAGCCCGATGGCGCATTTTATCTGTTCCCGAAGGTTGAGGGGCTGACGGACTCCTTCGCCTTCTGCCGGCGCCTGCTGGAAGAAACACGCGTGGGGCTGGCTCCAGGCGTGGCTTTCGGCGCCGGAGGGGAAGGAAGCGTACGAATCTGCTACGCCGCGGAGCGCTCCATCCTGGAACCGGCCATGGAACGGCTGGGAAAATTCTTGCGCTCGGGCGCGTAACCCCGCATCATGGGCTTATGTTAAAAGGCTTTCGGCAGTTCCTCTTGCGCGGCAACGTGATCGATCTGGCCGTTGCCGTTGTTATCGGCGGCGCATTTGGCGCAGTGGTGAACGCCCTGGTGAAAGACCTCATCACTCCCCTGATTGCCGCCATCGGGGGTAAACCCGACTTCTCCGCCTTGCAGTTCACGATCAACGGCAGCAAGTTCCCGATCGGTGATTTCATTAATGCCGTGATCGCGTTCCTGATGGTTGGCGCCGCGATCTACTTCTTTGTGGTGGCGCCGATGAATGCGGTGATGGCCAGAATTCACCGGGGAGAAGCCCCGCCGGACCCGACCACAAAGAAGTGTCCGGAGTGCATTAGCGAAATTCCGATCGCGGCGAAACGCTGCGCCTTCTGCACCAGCGTTATCGCTTAGTCGCCGTCCCGATGGATGCCCGCAGATCGGCTTCGTCGCGGCCGCCCACCAGGTAGCCGGCGATGCGGCCGTTCCTGTCGATCACGATCGTGGTGGGGTAGGCATTGACGTTGTACTTCGCCGCGACAGGGACCGCACCACGTCGCCCAAAAATCCAGCACCACGACCTTGCCGGCATACTCGCTTTGCTTTCGGATGGTCGAAGTCGGGATTCGCGCCAAGGCGTCGCATGGATCCTCCAACTTGTCCTTGATTGTGACATATTGATCTGGTGGCAGCCCACCTGAGATACGCCTGGCGCCTGCTGCTGCGAAGCCCCGGCTTCACCGCTACGGCTGTGCTGGCGCTGGCGCTCGGCATTGGAGCCAATACCGCCATCTTTTCCGTCGTGAATGGGGTGCTGTTGCAACCTCTGCCCTATCCCGATCCCGACCGCATGGTGCAATTGCGCGGCAGCACCCCGGGAGGCGATTACAACCCCACCAGTATTCCGCGCTTCCTGACGTATCGCGCTCTCAGCGGCGTGCTGCAGGAAGTCGCGGCTTACGATTGGAACGGCGGCTCGGGCGTCAATCTGGGGGTGGCCGGCACGTTGGAACAGGTGCGCGGCGAACATGTTTCAGAGGCCTATTTCCGGCTTTTTGGCGCGCATTTCGTTTTGGGCCGGCCTTTTCTGGATGAGGAGGACAGGCCCGGTGGCGGCAGCGTGGTGGTGCTCTCGGGCGGACTCTGGCAGCGCCAATTCGGCGCAGACGCGGCCATCGTGGGGAAGTCCATCCTCTTGGGCGGCGACTCGTACACCGTGGTCGGCGTGACGAATCCCGCATTCTCGCCAGATCCGGCGGCGGACCTCTGGATGCCCCTGCAAGCCGACCCGAACACCACCAGCCATTCTTTCATCGTCTATTGCGCCGGACGCCTGCGGCCTGGAGTTACGCTGCGGCAGGCGCGCGCCGCGCTAGATACCGCCGCCGACGATTTCAAGCGCAAGTACCCGAGTTCGATCGGGCCGAAGTCCACATTCACAGCCCAACCACTGACGGAAAATGTCACCGGAGACGTGCGTCCCGCGCTCTTGGTTTTGCTGGGCGCGGTGGCTTGCGTCCTACTCATCGCGTGCGCCAACGTGGCGAACCTGCTGCTGACGCGCGCCGCGGGGCGAGCCCGCGAGATGGCGATTCGCGCCGCAGTGGGGGCCACACGAAGCCAAATCGCCGCTCAGTTGATGATGGAGAGCCTCCTGCTGGCCGGATTGGGCGGCGCGCTCGGACTGGCGCTGGGCGCGGCGGCGGTGCCTGCGCTACTCTCGGTGAACCCCGGCAATCTGCCAAGGCTCGGCGCTGAGGCACCGTCGCTGCTGGATGGGCGGGTTCTGGCATTCACCCTCGCCGTCACGCTAGTTACGGGAATTCTTTTCGGCCTGGCCCCGGCACTGCACGCGTCGCGCACAGACTTGGCCGGCGCGATGAGGACGCGGAGACACGGCACGCGCAGCGTCCTGGTGATTGCGGAAGTGGCTGGTGCGATGGTGCTGCTCATCGGCGCGGGACTGCTGCTGCGCAGCTTCGAGACTCTCCGTCGCCGGCCCACGGGATTCGACGGGAGCAACGTCATCACCTTCGAGACTTCACTGGCGGGCAGCCGCTTCCAATCCGTCGCCGCCGTGAATGGAATGGTGCGAAACCTGGAGCAGCGCATCGCCGGATTGCCGGGCGTGCTCTCGGTGGCGGTGGCTCCCTCCGTTCCGCTGGAGGCCAGCATCGGGATGACGTTCAATATCGACGGGCGGCCGCCCGGACCAGACCTTTATCATGGCGGCGCCACATGGCGAACGGTGACGCCGGGCTACTTCGACGTGTTCCGCATTCCCATTTTGCAGGGCCGGGGCTTTACAGCGCGCGACGAGGCGTCCGCGGCGCCCGTGGTGGTGATCAGCCGCAACATGGCGCGCAAATTCTGGCCTCACGAAGACGCCATCGGCCGCACCGTCTCCGTCTACGGCGGCGGCGACGATGTGAATTTGCCCCATTGCCGGATCGTCGGCATCGCCGGAGATGTGCTTCAAGACGGTCTGCGCGAGGAGGCCGGCGATACCATTTACTTTCCGCTGGCGCAGTTGACCGAGGCGCTGATGGCGTTGCAGAGGAAGATTGTGCCGCTCACCTGGGCGGCGCGCACCAACGGAAATCCGCTGGGCTTCGCGGCGACCTTGCGTGGGGAAGTGGAGCGCGAGGGTCTGCCGGTCGCGCGTGTCCGCGCCATGGAGCAGGTGTCGGCGCAAGCGCTGGCGCGCGATCGGTTCAACACGCTCCTGATGGCTCTGTTCGGCGCAAGTGCGATCCTGCTGGCCGCTATCGGACTCTACGGCGTGATGGCGTACAGTGTGCAACAGCGCACGCGGGAGTTCGGCATCCGGCTGGCGCTTGGGGCCGGCGGCGCGCATCTACGCAATCTGGTGGTCCGGCAGGCGCTGACGCTGGCCGGCGCCGGAATCGCGATCGGACTCGCCGGGGCGTGGGGATTGACAAGGCTGCTGCCATCGCTGCTCTTCGGAGCCCAGACGCGCGATCCGGCCGTGTTTGCGACTGTGCCGCTTCTGCTGGGTGGCGTGGCGTTGGTAGCCGCCATCCTGCCGGCGCGGCGCGCCGTCCGCCTACAGCCTCTGGACGCCCTGCGCCATGAGTGAGGGGCGACTAAAAACCAGCTCTGCTATGCCGGAATCAGTGGCGTAGGATCCGGCTCCGGCCGCGCTTCGATGCGCTTGCATTCCTGGAACGTGTACATCATGCGGTGAATCACCGTGAGATTCGACAGTACTGCGATCACCCACAGGACTGGGGCCATGCGGTCGAACAGCGCGCCGATAATGATCAGCACGATGCGCTCCGGCCGCTCCAGAAAGCCTACTTTGCATTTCGGAATCGTGCATTCCGCCCGTGCCCGGGCGTAGCTGATCATCACCGACCCGGTCATCACAATCGCGGTCAGAACGATATAGAACGGCCGGCTGATGGAGGAGTAGTAGACCAGCAGCCCCATGAACAGGGCCAAGTCGCTATACCGGTCGAGCACCGAATCGAAGAACCCGCCGAACCGCGTCACCTGTCCACTGGCGCGAGCCACCCGGCCATCCACCATGTCGAATAATCCAGCGCCGATCACCACCACACCCGCCCATCGGAAACGGCCGATGGAAAACAGGAAGGCCGCATAGATATTAATGACGAGTCCCAGGAACGTGAGGACGTTCGGGTGAATGCGCGACAGGGCCAGCCACCGCACAATCTGGTGGATTGCCACACCGAAGACCTTACCGATCAGCCCGGTGTAGGTCCAACGCTCTTTCTCTCCGCCGGCCATCTTACTCATCCACGTCGTGGATCGTGGTCACCTTTAAGATTTCCAGTTCCTTCACGCCGCCGGGACTCTGCACCTTCACCTCGTCGCCGGCTTGCTTGCCCAGCAGCGCCCTGCCAATGGGGCTGGTGGTGGACACGCGCCCGTTGGGCGCATCGGCCTCTTCGGTGGTCACCAGATAGTAAGTGATTTCTTCGTCGCGCTTGGTGTCCAGCACTCTAACGATGGACCCGAGGCCCGAACGATCCCGCGGAATCTTGGTGAAATCGACCATCGAAATCTCGGCCAGACGCTTGCGCAACTGGCCCAACCGGGCATTCACGAAACCCTGGCGGTCCTTGGCGGCGTGATACTCGGCGTTCTCGCTGAGGTCGCCGTGCGCCCGCGCCTTCAGGATCTCCTTGGGAAGGTCGACATGGAACTCGTGCTCCAGAATCGCGATTTCGTCCTGTAATTTCTTTTTAATGTCGATCATCGAGCGGGGCAAACTCCCAAGGTCACATTATAGCGACTTGAGGCCGCTCTACGCGGTTTATTGGCCAACAATCGTGACCGTGGTGGTGATCCCGCCGGCCTGAATCTGATACACGTTGCCGCCGGGGTTCGACGAGAGCCTTGCCGTGAACGTAAAAGCGTTCGGAATCGCATAGTTCAGGGAAGACAGCGAAGCCACCTGGGCACCCGAAGTGAGAGCCGTCACCGTTGGCGGCGTGGTGACCGCCAGGCCGTTGGGATCCGTCACGCGGAACACCACCGCCTCGCTAATCCGCGAACCGGCCGACGCCGCGCCAGAGGTATACAGAATCGTGATATGACCAGCCGCGCCAGAGGAAACTCCGTACCAATACGGCACATGACTCATCGTGCCGCTGGCGACACCGGCGATATTGACGAAACCCTCATAGGCGCCCGCTGCCAGCGCATCGGCGTGGAACCGGACCGGCAGGCTGACTGAGGCGCCGGGATCCAGCTTCACCGTAGCGGCCGAAATCTCCGGAACCGGAGCGCCTGAAACCGCCGGCGTCACCGAGATCTGAAACGTATCGGCAACCGTTCCCAAATTCGTGAGTTGCAGGGCCTGCGTGGTATCCACCGTGCTGCCACCAGCCCCAAGACCCAGCGAAACCGGCGCCGCCGCGATATTCGCGTTCAACGCCGCCAGCACGTCCAAAACTCCGGCGCCGCCCTGCTGCACGCTGGCCGGAGTGCCCGGCACCAGCGATGCCGCGGAAGTCGAATTGATCAGCAGCGAGCGATACTGATCTACCGTCAGACCGGGTCGAGCCTGCTTCAACAGGGCGGCCGCGCCGGCCACCAGGGGAGTCGAAAAGCTCGTGCCCTGGGTCAGCGTGTATCCCGTGGCGTCAAACATGTCGCCGGCGGAGTCCAGACTTTGAGTGGCGGTATAGATGTTCTGCCCCACGGCCATCAGATCCGGCTTGATCGAATAATCCACGTTGGGGCCGCGCGACGAGAAAATGGCGATCCGCGCCGGATTGACGTAGTGCGCACTGCGCACCAACTGAATCGTGACGGCCAGGCCGGCCGCCAATTGCGGCTGGAGCGCCAAGCCGTCGGCATTGGAGATGAATACGGCGGGCAGGGTCGCGCTCCCCACACTCATCGTCAGCGGGTCTTCCGAGGGATTGTTGTCGTACACCACGACCGCGTTGGCCCCGGCCGATTGCGCGAAATTGATCTTGGTCTCGAAGGTGCAGTTCCCGCGGTAAATCAGGGCGATCGCACCCGCCAGAGATCCCGGAGGCAGCCCCGCGCATACCTGGCCGTTGTCGCCCAGGCTGGTGACGTCGATCAGCGGACCGGTGACCGGTGACGCCTCATACGGCGCGCTACCCGGCACGGCGATCAGACTGGAGCCATCGGGCAGCACGAGGCTGTCGGCGAAAAGCCGGTCGTTGTTCACGGCTCCCACGGCAATCACCGAAGGCGCGTCGGCCGGCGAACTGATGGTGAACGGGTCCGACCCGTTGTTGCCCGCGGCTACCACCACGATCACGCCCATTGCACTCACCAGGTCCATCACCTGGGCTTCCATGTCGGATTCCAAACGCGGCGCCAGCGTACTGCCGATGCTCATGCTGATGACGTCCATGCCATCGTTCACCGCGTCCTCAAGGGCCAGAATGACGGCATCGCTGGTGGTGAAGTCGTTGTACCCCGGCGTGCCGAAAACCTTGTACGCGCCAATCCACGCCTGCGGCGCCACTCCGCTGATCGTGGCCAGGGGCCCCGCGTTCGAAACCCCCGCGGCCACCGACGCCGTGGCGGTCCCATGCCCCACGTGATCGGCCATCGAAACGTCGGGATCGCTGCTGGGAAGTTGGTTGACGTAGCTTCGCGCCACAATCACCTTACCGTTCGTATACCCCAGGTCCACCTGCGTATCGGCCAGCGGGAAACCGGCCGGAGCCGTGAAACCGCCGGCGTTGAAGCTCGGATGGCGGATGTCGATGCCGGTATCGATCAAGCCGATCTTGATACCCGCGCCGGCGTTCGAAATGCCCACCTGGCTCCAGGCCTGCGGAACCTTGTGCAGCGGCAGCGCATGGTCCAGAAGAAGCTGAAACGTGCGTACCGGATAGACCTTCAGAACGCCGGGCAGCGACTCCAGAGCGCCGGCCTGCCCATCGGCTATTTGTACGATGAGCGCATTCTTCACGGTATCGACTGCGCCTAGCACCTTCCCGCCTGCCGCCTGGATACGGGTCCTCGCCGCTGCCTGCTGCGCCCGCACCAGAATGCGCTGATTCGAGGCGGCGGAGCTCTTCAGCATTCCCCGCGCGCGGACGTGCGTACCTACGGATTCAGTTGATAACTCAACGATATAGCGATTCGGGACGACAGTCGCAGCGAATGCGGGAAGACACAGAAGAAGGACCCAGAGGCGTTTCATAAACTAGACCGAAAAGCACGGATCCCACAAGGGTATGATCCGTTACAGATACTACAAACGTCTAGTCTATATCAAAACTGAATTGGGCGGAAAGGTACTATGCGAAATTGAGGATTACGAAATGGCCCGCGGCTAGAAGCGCTTCTTGTAGAAGAAGTCGATGCCGAACATGCCGTTCTCTTCCCTGAGCGCGACCACGCTCCACTTCTTGGCGAAGGCCCATTCCACTCGCACCACCTGGGGATTACTGTTCGTCACGTTGGTGATGTAGGTGAACGTGATCTCCGGTGTCACCTGTTGTTCCAGCGTGACCCGCGCCTGCGGATTGCTCTCCACTCCGGGCAGCGACGGGTCGATGCGCAGCCGGCTCACGCCGAAGAACCGCTGCAGTCGCCCCGCCACGGGACTCGCAATCGCCTGACCCAGCAGTGCCGACGCCCCAATCTGCTGCCAGGATTGCGGCGCCGTCGCCTGCTGCGCCAGCAGAGTCGGATCGCCCGTCGGTGTCCTCCCCGTCGCCAGCAGCGCCACAATCTCGTTGAACTGCAGCGGCGGATCGCTGCGCGGCGTCAGATTCAACTTCCCCAGCGGCCCCGACACGGTCAACGTCACATCAATGCCGCGCGCTTTCGTCTCCAAATCCATATTCAACACCGGCTCGACGCGTACCGGATTGTAAAACGCAATCGACCCCTGATTGATGGTGTACTTCGTCCCGAAGAAAACAATCTGCCCCTGCGTGATGTTCACCCGGCCCAGCACCGCCGGATTGCTGAACGTCCCGCGCAGCCGCAGATTCGCCTCCATCTCGATGTCCTCGGTCAGCGTGCTCTGCACCTGAATGTCCGGCGCCGTCTGAATCTGAATATCGAAATTCATCCCGCCCAAAATGCCGGACCGCGCCGAGGGAGTCCGCACCGGCTGTGCCGACGCCGCGATGATCGAGCTGAAGTCCGATTGTGGATTGAAGCCCGTGCGCAGCACCGTCACGGTGCCCGCCAGCATACTGCGATCGCTGCTGCCGGTGAAATTCAAGGCAGCGTTGGCCACCGTACTCACGCCTTCCGGATACCGCAGCCGCACCTCGGTGGCGTTGGCGTGAATGCGAAAGACCAGCGGTCCGCCGCCATACGCCGCGAAGCCGAACAGCGCGATCTTACCGCCGCCCGTCTCGCCCGTGAAGCTCTGAATGGTGGCCCTGTCCTTCGTGAACAGCAGCACTCCGTTGGCGTTCGAGATTCCGTTCGGCAGATCCACCACCTGGAACGTCGCGTTCTGAAAGGACACCTTGCCGTTGATCTGCGGCGCATCCAGCGTGCCGCGCACCGTAGCATCCGCCGACACCGTTCCCGACGATTCGAAATCGCGGTTGATTTCGCGCACGATCGCCAGATCCACGCGGCCGTTCACGCGCAGATCCAACGGAGTCTTCTCCAATAGAGATACTTTACCCGTCACCGTCAGATCCGTATCATGGCCCACCAGGTGGGCGCTGTTGACGGTCAGCACCGAATTCGCCAGCGTGGCCACAATCGGGCCGGAATTGCGCAGCGTCAAGGCAGCCGCCGCCCCCGCCGGACGCGGCATCGTCGCCGCTTCGGTAATCTCCACCGTCGGAATGCGCAGCTCGGCCTGGTCCGACTGCGGCTTCAGCAGAGGACCCGAAATATGCAACTGGCCCTCGACAAAGCCGGCAAACGGCAGTGGCTCGGCCGCTTGCGACGGAGCAATCCAGTTCCGCAGCGCGGCGAAATATACGCGCGAAAAAGTCACCGTGGCGCTGCCCGGATAATCGCCGTCCAACCGCCACGTGCCCTCGCCGTGAATGGTCGAAATCGCCGCCGCCGAATCCAGCAGCGCATGCAATTCCTGCCCTTGCGAATCCACGGTCAGATGCAGATCGCCCAGCGGCTGCCCCGTCAGTTGCAGACCGCGACCCGCCACCTCGCTGTGGATGTCCGACACCTGTATGCCGATCTCGCCCTGCTTCGCCGGCGCCACCGTCACCACTCCGTTGGCCCGCACCTCCAGCGTTCCCCGCACACCCGGCCGCGACGCCGCCACCGCGTGAATCTGCTCCACCGGCATGGCGTTCGTATTGGCCTGGAACTGCAGCCGGCCGGCATCGAAAACGCGCGGCGCATGGTCAAAGGTAGCCGTCAGTTGCGCCGACTTCGCGCCCGCCCTCAGCTCCCCATGGGTGACTGCCACTTGCCGTTCCGTGTAGCGCACGTGTCCCGTGAACAGGTCGAAAGGCTCGTCTTCGAAGTCGCCTCTAGCCACGTTAACGTCCGCCGCGATCACCGGATTTCCCAGCGTTCCGTTGAACTCCGCCGTAGCGCTCACCGTGCCCGACGCCGGGATGGGCTTCGTCGTAATCACCGCCGCCAGATCTTTCACCGCCGCGTTGCGAAGCGAGCCGCTCCCATCGATGAGGCTGCTCTCTTCGGGCTTCCATTGGTGCAGCGCCACCGCTCCCTGGAAGCTGCCCTGCATACCGGCGCGTGTCAGCGTACCGTTGCGCAGGTGTAGCATGTCTGCCTGCGCATCCAGATCGACCTGGATGGCGTCCACCTTCTGATCCGCATACACCGCATGCGTCGCCGAGAAATGGCCCGACACCTGAGGCTGCTCCAGGCTGCCCGTCACCGCTCCATCGAAAGCCGCCGACCCGTTCTCCAACTTTACCGGCAGTTGCGCCGCACTCTGGCCTAGCACCGGCAGGAAGTCGTTGAGGTCGCTTGTCTCCATGCGCACGGCCAGCCGCTGTCCCACCGTCCCGGAAATCTGCGCGCGCGACGACGGCAAATCCAGCGTGGCGTTCCCGACGTCGATCCTGCCGCCGCGCGTATCGTACGCCGCCGTGATCTGTCCGCGCGCCGGCAGTCCTTCCGCGGCCGGAGTCATCGTCACATCCACGCTGGCGCGCAGTTCATTGCTCCGCTGCAGCAGACCCTCGGCATGCGCCTTTCCGAAAATCAGCCCGTTCCAGGGCAGCGCCGCCGTGCTGTACAGCGCCACCGCGCGACGCGCTTCCACTCCGCTCACTTCGCCGGTCACGCTGAAGCGCTCCAGGTTCTCCAGCCTTCCCTGACCGCTGAAAGTCCCGCCCAGCAGGGCCACATAGAGGCCTCGCAAATCCAGATCCCGGCCGCGCACTTCCGCCGTCGCCACCGTGCCCGATAGCGCCGTGGGACACGGCCACGTACTGCCGGTACACTTTCCCGGTCCGCCCACGCTGGTGGAAAAATGCAGACCCCGCAGTTCCAGACGCCGCGGATCCAGTGAGAGCGTCCCTGCCGCCCGCGAGTTGAGTAGTTGCACGTAGGCGCCGCGATACTCCACACCGGTGGCATGCAGGTCGCCCGTCACCTCGTAGTCCGACCCGCCGCGCCAGTCCACCGCGCCTTTGGACAAGACCGTTCCGCGATCCAGCAGCTTGATGCCCAGCGCGCGCGAGGCGTCGGCCACCGCGGCGCTCACCTGATACTGAATGTTTCCGTGAGGCAGCTTCAAGTTCTCGATGGCCCCGGTAAACTGCAGCTTCGTGAGCCCCGTGGATAGCGTAGCCGATTGAATCCCGATCCGGTCGTGCTCCACACCCAGCGTCATCGCCACATCGAACGGAGTCGGAGCGAAGCCGGGCGCCTGCACCAGCAGCGGCCGCATGGCCAGCGTTCCGCGATACTGCGGCGTCTTTGCGTCGTAATAAAGCGCCAGGTCCAGATTCTGTCCGTGGGCTTCGAAAGGCGTGCTGCCCCGCGCCTCCAGCTCGAAGATGCCGCGCCGCACGTCGAAGCGCGACGCCGCCAACCGGAACAGTGGATCCAGCGGACGCGACGCCGGATTCGGCTTCCCGGGAGACGGCAAATTGGTGCTGCCGTCCCTATTCACAATCAGGTAGACATGCGGCTCCGTCACTTCCACATAGCTTACGTCCACGTCGCGCCGCACCACAGACACCAGCGTGAGCCCCACCGCCACCTTAGACGCGCGCGCCAGCGGCGGCTTATCCGCCGGCTCCCTGCCGTGCAGCACGAAGGGCCCTGCCTCAGCCCGCATTTGCCTCCAATCGAAGGTGAACGAGCCCAGCTCTACACGGCCTCCCGTAGCCTTCTCTGCTTCGGTGACGATGCGCTGCCGCACCTTGTTGTAGAACCAGGAACTCTGCAGCACCATCACCAGCGTCAATGCCGCCACCGCGGCCAGTCCCGTCAGCCAGAGCGCGGATTTCCAGACCAGGCGTTTGCCGCTCACTGCAACGCCTCCTGATGGTAGACAATTTGATTCCGCTTACGCGCCGCCGCCAGCCACCGGTCCATTTCCTGATCCACCTTCTGCCCGATCAGCTTCTCTTCGATCTGATCGCGGTAATCCGCCAGCTTCGGCGTCTGATCGGGATGCGCCAGGCGGGCCGCCGGAGCCACCGTCTGATCGAAGTAATCCTGAATCTCCTGATCGGTCACCTGTACGCCGGGACGGAAGCGCACCTCAATGAACAGCAGCAGGCTGCGCTGCCATAGCAACTCGTCACGCAGGTCCTGCGCGGTCACGCCCGCCGCCGTAAGCGCCTGTTGAAACTCGGCATCCCCGGCGAAATATTTCTTCTGGAACGCCGCCAGTTCCGGCTCTACTTCCGCCGCTGCCGGCGTGGGATACCGGGCGCTCTCCAGTTCGTTGCGAATCAACTTCTGCTCCACCAGACGCTCTGTGGTGGCCTTCTTCGCCGCGGCACTGAAGTCGGGCTTCACGCCGTTCAATAGAGCCGTCACGCGGATCTCGCGATCCACATCGCTCGTCGTGATTACCCGATTGCCCACCGATACGGCGATGCGGTCGATAATCTCGCCCTGCACCAGTGGCAGTGCCGCCAGTGCAACCAGACACCATCGAACTGTAAAACCGCGTCTCAAAACGTCTGTCCGATCGAGAAGAAGAATTGGAAGTGGCCCGAATTTCTCACGCTACAAAAACTGCTGCCGTTGGCGCACGGATCCACGCCCGCGTTCAACAAATCCTGCTGCGACCCGTTGAAGCCGAAGAAGCGCGGAGGATTGATGCTGTACGCCATGTCCACGCGAACCGGCCCAATCGGCGTGCGGTACCGGACGCCCAGACCCACGGCGTGAACCATGTAGTCGAAGTCCTGCAGATCGTGCTGTTTCACGCGGAAGGAAAGATTGCTGAGGCTGGAGAACGTATTGCCCATATCGTGAAATAACACCCCGCCGATATTTTCTCCGATCAGCGGGAAGCGCAGTTCCGTCTGATTGAACAACTGCGCCGTGCCGCCAATCGGAAAGCCCGTGGAAATATCGCGCGGACCGGCCTGATTCTCTCCGAAGCCGCGATGCGAGGTGCCGCCGCCGCCAAAGAAGCGCTCCGCCAGCGGCACCGCGTCCAACGGATTGCCCCTATAGTTGAACGCATAAATATCTCCGAACGCCGTGCTCCGCGCCAGCACCAGCCGCTTACTCAACTGGTAATAGCTGGCGTTACGACCCAGGAAGTGCAGGAAATTGCGCTGCGATCCGAAGATGTGCTCGGCCAGTCCCAGATCGATGGTGTTGTAATAACCGCGATGCGGATCCAGCGGATCGTCGCGATGGTCCTGAATCATGCCCGTCGAAAGCTGTCCCAGCAGCACCGGCTGCGACAGCAGCGGAATCAGAAACGACGAAATCTTGAGGGTTCCCTGATCGATTCCCACCCTTCGGTACGCGTACCGGTAGAAGACCGTGGTGGCCTTGGTCAGCCTCTGGGAAAGCTGCAGAGAGCCTTCCTCGCGCTTATAGGAGAACGTCCGCACGTCGCGCGAATTATCATATAGCCCGGCGATCGAAAAACTCAGATTGTCGTTGCCGAAAAACCGCGGCCAGGTGTACGTCAGGAGCGCCTGTTGCTCAATGGTGGAGGCGCGCGTGCGCAGACTCAAATTGTGCGCCTCACCCCATAGGTTATTGCGCGCCACATCCACCGAGACGCGAGGCGAGAAGCCGGTGGCGCCCGCGGGAGCATCCAGGCATGTGCCGCAGCCGCCGATCCTCGCGATTTCCGCGCCAAAGCCGAAGGCCATGGAAAAGCGCTTCGCCTCCTCCAGATCGTACAGCACGAATTTGCGATCGGTCTCTCCGTCCGGATCCTGAATCGCCGCGTCCACGCGCGCGAAGACGCCCAGATCGTAGAGCCGCCGCTGCGTGTCCGTGATCGCGGTGGGCGATAGCGGATCTCCCGGATTCAGTTCCAGCAGGTGATTGATCACGCGGTCCTTGGTGACTTTGTTCCCCGTATAGATCACCTGCCGCACGAACTGCGCGTTTCCTTCGTGGATCACGTAGCTCAACTCCACGCGCGTCGGATCGGCGGCCGGCTTGGAACTCCACTCGAAGGTCGCATCCGGGAAGCCCTTCTCGAAGTAACGAGCCAGAATCGCATCCCGATCCACCGCCACGTTGAATTCACTGAACGGCTGACCTGCCGAAGAACTCAGCCCCGCCAGCAGCGCCGTTTTGTCCATCTTCTCAATGCCGCTCACGGTAAGACTCTGAATGAAGTATTGCGGCCCCTCTTTGATTTCGATGAAAACCGCGATCTCTCCGTTTCGTCCCTGATAATCGTCCTCTGAACTGTGGCTCACCTCCACGTCGCGGAATCCGTTCGACTGGTAGAGGTTGCGGATCGTATCCTCATCGCGCGCCACCAGATTCTCGCTGTAGCGCCCGTGTGGAAATTGCAGGAAAGAGGCCGTGCGCAGGAACATCCGCTCGCGCAAGGTCTCCGTCTGGAAATAATGGTCCCCGGTGATCTCGATGTGAACCAGTTTGTGCTGCTTGCCGGTGTTGATCAGGTAATCGATGGTCGCCTGGTCATTGGTAACATGCTGTTCCTTGAATTCCACTTCCGCTTCGTAGTAGCCGGCCGATTCCAGGTAGTCCTGCAGATTGCGCGCGCCCTCGGTGAGCAGGTCGTGATCCACCGTGTGCTCTTCGTAGATGGGGATATACCGCCGCAGCTTGCCCTTCGAAATCTTGGCGCCGATGGTTTGAATCTGAATCCGCGGCCCGGCGTCAATCCGCAGGCTCGGCACGGCGGTATTGGTGGCCGCATCGAACTTCATGGAATCCAGCGAAACCTTGGCCTCCAGCCGGTTGTCCTTCTCATACAGCGAGCGGACTCCGTCCAGCCCCTGGCGCACGCGCGTCTGCGTCATAGGCTTCCAGCTGTGGATCAGCCAGCGTTGGAATTTCGTGGCTTTCAGAATGCGGGCTTCGTCCATTTTGATGTCGCCCAGCAAAATCGGTGTGGTAAATCGCGCCCGCCGTCCGCTATCGACATCGAAGCGAATGTTCACCTGCTGATAGCCCTTGCCCGACTCCCAATCCAGCACCGGACGGACGGTGGGCCGGTAAAGCCCGTTAGCCTCCAGCAATCGCTCCTGTCCCCCTTTAGCGTCGGCCAGTTTGGCCTCGGTATAAGGCTCGCCCAGGTTCAACAGCGTGGCGTTTTCCAGTTGCGACACGTTCGGGGGACTCGATACCGCCCCGTCCACCGTCACTGACCCGACGAACCAACTATTGGTGGTGATGAAACGGATAATGGCGCCATCTTCATACGGCTCCGCATCCACCTGAATATCGGCGTATCTGCCGGTGGCGAAGAGCCTTTCGATGCTGGCGCGCACGTCGGCCACGCGCAGAGGCTGGCCGCGCTTCAGGGGAAGGATCTGGAACAGCTCATCCGGTTCCAGCGGCTGAGCAGAGGGACTGAACTGGATGTTCTTCACCGGCTTGCCCTCGAACTTCTGGTACTGCGCCTTCCCTACCTGCAACCCGGCAAGAGCGAGCAGCAGAAGAACGCGAGGGACGGAGGCAAGCGGCCGGCACACCACCCTCATGATACCGTAAGTGCTTCATTTGCAACTTTGTTACCATGAATTCCGATGAACGCGGCCGAGCGCGACCGGTATTCGCGGCAGATTCTCTTTTCGGGCCTGGGAGAGCGAGGCCAGCAAGCCCTGCTCGCCTCGCACGCCGCCATCGTCGGCTGCGGGGCTCTGGGCACGTTCCACGCCGCCGCTCTCGCCCGCGCCGGCATCGGACGCCTCACCATCATCGACCGCGACTATATTGAACCCAGCAATCTGCACCGCCAGTGGCTCTTCGAGGAATCCGACGCCGCCGAAGGACTCCCCAAAGCCGCCGCCGCCCAGCGCCGCATTGCCGCCATCAACTCCACCATCGAAGTCCGCGGCCGCGTAGCCGATCTCACCGCCGCAAACATTGACGAACTGCTCGACGGCGCCGGCGTCATTCTGGACGGCACCGACAACTTCGATACCCGGTATCTGATCAACGACTACTCCGTGAGTCGGGGAATCCCCTGGATCTATGGCGCGGCGGTCGGCAGCTATGGTCTGGTGATGCCCGTCCTGCCGGACCAGACGGCCTGCCTGCGCTGCGTCTACCCGGACCAGCCCGCCGGAGTCCAACCCACCTGCGAAACGGCCGGGGTCCTGAACGTGATCGTCTCCACGATCGCGTCGCTTCAGGTGGCCGACGCCCTCAAGATCCTCTCCGGCAATGCGGCGAAGGTCCAATCCCGCATCACCACGGTGGATGTCTGGGACGGCGCGATTCGCCAGATCGCCGCCCCGCCCCGGGATCCGGACTGTCCCACCTGCGGACGCCGCGAGTTCACCAGCCTGGAGCGGACCGCGCTTCCCCCGGTCAGCCTCTGCGGCCGCAATGCCGTCCAGGTGCGCGACCGTGAGCGGCCCATCGACCTGCTCGAACTCCAGGCGCGCCTCTCGCCTCTGGGCGAGGTCCGGGCCAACGAGTACGCCCTGCGCTTCTTCATTCCCCCGTACGAAATGACCGTCTTCCCCGACGGCCGCGCCATCGTAAAAGGCACCAGCGACCCCGGAGTGGCCCGCAGTCTCTACGCCCGCTACGTGGGGTAGGCAAATATACCCTGCAGACGGTAGTTACCCTGGCAGGGGGCTCCGCGCCTCTACATTTGCAAGCGAAACACACTTGCAAATCAAACAAATAAAAGAGGAAAACCCATCATGAAGACCTTTCTGACCGTTACCGCCCTGGCTTTGGCCAGCCTGTCCATGGCCGCCGCCGGAACCAAGAGCTACGAGATCGTTTTGAACAGCGCCACGCAAGCCGGCAAGACGCAATTGCGCGCCGGACATTACACGGTGAAGCAGAGCGGCGAGTTCGCTCAATTCTTCAACATCGACAACGGCCGGACGGTGATGGTGCCGATGACGGTGCAAGCCTTCAAATGCAAGTTCGACAACACGTCGGTGGACACGTCGAATGAGAACGGCGTCTCTCAGTTGGAATCGATCGATCTGCAGGACACGAATATCAAGCTGGCGTTCTAGTCTTCCCCCGGGTCTCCTCTGACGGACAGGCCTGTTCTTGCGGGCCTGTCCAAATTCCCTCCTTACTGCACCGGAAGGTTCGAACCCGGTGATGCGACTCCACCGATTGTGATTACCAACTGCTGATTGCCCGTAGGGGCGTTCGCAGGGATTTGCGCGTTCACCTGGTAAAGCCCAATGTATCCGGGCGCCAGCCCCGCGAAGCTTACCGGACAATTCACTCCGCCCAGCGTGACCGTGGGATTCTGTGGTACCTGGGAAAGTACCGTAGTCGATGCCGGGTCGCCCGATGCCGGTGTGTTGCTCACCTGCCCCAGACCATTCACGTAAAGCTCGATCGTGTCGCCGCGTTTGGCGGGACTTGCGGCTGTCACCACCGAGCCGGAATTGAAGTCGACCACCGCCGCATTCCCGGAATTCGCAAAGAAGCCCGGCGAGTAGGCGGCGAGAGGCACGGTATACACCGCACTCGGCAGGTAGTTGGACCAAACCGTCATCTGCACCGACGTCTGTCCCTGAAATTCCCAGGGGATCTGCACATTCACCTGGCCCGGACTGACGAAGTGGATGCGCCCCGGCAGACTCAAGCCGCCGCCATCGAAACTGATCGACGTGAAGGCTAGCGAGACCGGCAGGTACGGCGTAGAGTACACCGCCGTCGAATCGGCCAGCGAGTTTCCAAAGATCGAGATGTAGGAGCCGGGCGCGAGTCCCTGGCCTACCTTGCCCGTGGCTGCATCGACCACGCCGTTATTGGTGATAGCCGGATAGTTGCGCGCGTAGCCCTGGAACGTGTACGAAAGGCCGCCGGCCGCCGCCTGGAAGAACTGATCGCCCTGCGCGTTACCGAGGTTGACGTCCGCGGCGGCAAGACCATAATTGGTGGTCTGCGGGTCACCCAGGTAAATCGAACCGCCCCCCTTGACCACGCTGAACTGCACTGGCGTATTCAGCACCGGAACGCCGTACTGATCCACCAGACGGAATGCCAGAAACCAGGCCAGTTGGTCGGACGCGTTGTCGCCCACCCCGCCCAGGAAGCCACCGTTGGCCACCGGGAAAATGTCGTAGGGGACCTTACTGCCCACCAGGAACTGATACGGCACACGCAGCGCCGGACCCGCACCCGTCACCTGAATCACTCCTTCGTACGAACCGGCGGCCGGTTGCGCGCCCGAGAGAGTCACGTTGATGGTGGAATTGGCTCCCGCCGCCAGCGTCACGTTGGAAGCCGAAAGCTGCACCGTCGCGCTCGACGTATCGCGCGGTTGCACCGTAAGGCTGAACGTAGCGGTGGCGCTGCTGACGTTCGTGATCTTGAGGGTCAGCCTGGGATACCCCGCCGAGTTCACTACGCCGAAGGAGAGCGTCGCCGGCTCCAGTGTGGCGGCCACGCTCACCGCATCGCCGGCGTTCAACTTGCCCGCGCCCACTGCATTCACTCGCGCCGGCGCCGTGCCGTCCACATCCACCAGATTCTGCGTGGTCGCGGTATTCACGACGGCCGATTTCAATTGCGCCGGAGTGAAGTTGGGGAACTTCTGCTTTACGATGGCCACCGCGCCGGCCACCATCGGCACCGCGTAACTCGTGCCCGAGACGCCGGCGTATCCCGTGGCGTTATAGGTCGAGCCGTTGGGGTCAAACTTCTGGGCGGCGGTGTACAGGCCATCGCCGACCGCCACCAGTTCCGGCTTGATGGTCAGCACCGGACTCGGAGCGAAATTGCCCAGCGAAGGTCCGTGCGAAGAATAGCTGGCCACCCGATCCGGCGTGCTGCCCGCGAGAGAGTTGGCCGGATCCAGCGACACTGTGACGCCGGAGTTGGAGTCCACGTAGCTCTTCAGCGTCGTGCCATCCGTATTGCCGATCATCATCGCCGGAATTCCGGTGTCCTGGGCGAACCAGGCGCTGTAGATCGAATCGATGCCGCTGGATTGGTAGACAATCGCGCCCACCGCTCCGGCGGCCTGTGCGTTGTTTACTTTGACGCTCAGCAGGCAGGTGCCGCGCTGTATCAGAGCGACGGCGCCGTTCAGCGATCCGGCGGGCAGTCCGTTGCAGGCCAGGCCGTCGTCGCCGAGTTTGGTTACGTCGGTGAGGGGCGCGGAGAATGGCGCGGCCACATGCGGTCCATCGCTGAACAAGGCGTTCAGGTTTTGCAGACTCGAAGGCGCGCCTCCGCTGGTCACGTGGACCGATTGAAACACCTGATGGCTATTGGTGGTGGCCCCCACCGTGATGGCCGAAGGCGCCGTGCCCGGCGTATGAATGGAACTGAGCGTGATGGGGTGGACGCCGCTGCCGTTATCGTTGCCGGCCGACGTCACCACTACCAGACCGCTCGCCACGGCCGTCTCCACAGCCTGCGCGCGCACGTCGCACGCGCCGCCGCAGCCCGCCGAATCCACATCCAGAGGACCGGTCTGCGCCGGGTCGCCCTCATTCAGCGACAGCGTCACGACATCCATGCCGTCCGACACGGCATCGGTGAGCGCCTGCGTGATAGCCGAAACCAGGGTGAAATCGTTCACCCCGGGCGACCCGAAAATCTTGTAGTTGCCCAAAAACGCGCCGGGAGCGACGCCCTGAATCGTGGCCGCGGGGCCGGTATTCTGCACGCCCGCTGCGATCATTGCAATCGCCGTGCCGTGGCCCGAACGGTCGCGCGGGGAAAGATCGTCGGGACTGTCGTACTGGCTGGCGATCAGCGAGACGTAGCTGCGCGCCACGATCACTTTATTGTTGGTATAGCCCGAGTCGCCCTTCGGGAAATTGGCGGGAGGCTTCAGCGAGGCTTGGAAGCCGGGATGATTCTGATCGATGCCGGTATCGATGATGCCGATCTTGACGCCCGCGCCGGCATTGGCTGCGCCGCCCACGGCACTCCATGCGGCCGAGACGTTTTCCAGATTGAGCGCCGTATTCAGGTCGCGCTTCACCGGCGGCAGATACTGCACATGGGCCACGCCCGGGATACTCGCGAGCTGCGCCGCCGTCGCCGGCGTGGTGTTCACGAAGAGTGCGTTGACTAGAATTTGCGACGCGTAGGTAATCGGAATCCGCCGCCGCTTGAGTTCCGCCATAACAGGGGCCTGCGCTTTGCGCACCGTCTGCAACTGCGCTTGCGCGGAGCGCGCCCTCAGCGCCGGAGCGTCCTCAAGAATGAGAGCGTATTCGCCGCGCCGGGGGAGAGACTGTCCGAAAGATAGACCGGCAAACGCCAGGAGAAAAAGGAATCGCGACATAGCACTCCTTTCGAAATATCAAACCGCGAACCGCTAAAGCTGGGTCCGCAAAACCTCGTCGGCCACGTCGGCGGCCGCCCGCATTTCGCGGACATCGTGAACGCGAACGATATGCGCTCCGCCCATGACGCACACCGCGACTGCTGCGGCGGTGGCGAAGCGAGTCTCCACTTCGGTTTCGTGACTCAGAAAATGTTTGCGCGAGGGGCCCACCAGGATAGGCAGATCGAGTCCCGCCAAGCCTCCGAGCCGGCCCAAGATCAGCGAATTCTGCTCCTTGCGTTTGCCGAAGCCGATGCCCGGGTCGACCACTACGCGCGACTTGTCGATACCCACCGTGCGGGTCCGGCTGACCGCGGCTTCCAGTTCGTGGCCGATGGTGGTGATCGGGTCGGGCATGGGCGCCAGTTTGGCCCATGTTTCGGGTCTGCCGCGCATATGATTCAGCACCAGGCCGGCATCGTGATTAGAGACCACGCGCGCCAGTTGCGGCTCCCACGTGAGGCCCGAAGGATCGTTGATAATTTCGACGCCTAGTTCCAGCGCCCGCTCGGCAACTTCGGCCTTGTAGGTGTCCACCGAAATCGGAATCGTCAGGCGATCTTTGAGACGCTTCAGTACCGGGATCAGCCGCCGCATCTCTTCCGCGGCGGTAATGCGTGGAGAACCGGGACGGGTGGACTCGGCGCCGATGTCGAGGATGTCCGCACCTTGTTCTTCGAGTTCCACGGCGCGGGCGAAGGCCCGGTCGGGATCCGAGTAGCGGCCTCCATCGGAGAAGGAATCGGGCGTCAGATTGAGCACGCCCATGATGGCGGTCCGCTCGCCGAGTTTCAACTCACGCTTCTTTAACTTCCAATAAAAGAGCTTTCTCACCCGTAAATCCAATCTCGCACTTTTGCGTTGTGAAAAAAAATGGGTCTTTCGAGCCGGGGACTGTTAAATCACCTGCACCAGGAAATAATTCTTTTTGCCCGAGCGGAGTTCGATCAGCGATTCGCCGGAGACATGCTCCCGCGTAATTTTCGCTCCCGCCGCCACGCGCGATTCGCTCACGTACACTCCGCCGCCATCCAGCAGCCGGCGGGCCTCACCTTTGGACTTCACCATTCCGGCCAGCAGCATGAGCTCGACGATATCGAGGCCGTCATCTAAGCGCGCGCCCGGTAACTCTGCATTCACCAGGCGGCTGATCCCGCTGTTTTTCTGACTGCCGTAGAGACTCTGCGCCTGCTCCTGCATCTCGCTTGCGGCTTCCGCGCCATGGACGATGGCCGTGACTTCGTACGCTAGCGCTTTCTGAGCGGCGCGCTGCTCGGGATGGGTGGCGAGTTCCTGTTCCAACTCGGCAATCCGCGCCTCCGGGAGGAACGTGTAAATTTTCAGGAAGCGAACCACGTCGCGGTCTTCCTGCCGCACGAGGTACTGATAAAAATCCCACGGCGAGGTGCGCGTGGCGTCCAGCCAGATGGCATTGCCGGCCGATTTGCCGAATTTCGCTCCGCTGGCCGTGGTGATGAGCGGAAACGTCAGACCGTAGGCCTGCTTTTGACGCAGTCTGCGAATCAGGTCGGTCCCCGCCGTGATGTTGCCCCACTGGTCGCTGCCGCCGCCCTGCAGACGGCAGCCGTAGGCATCGTGCAGGTGCAGGAAATCGTACGCCTGCATGGTCATGTAACTGAACTCGGTGTAGCTGATGCCCTGTTCGGACTGCATACGGCTCTTCACCGATTCCTTGGCCACCATGTAATTCACGGTGAAATACTTGCCCACCTCGCGCAGCCAATCGATGAAGGACATGCGCGACGTCCAATCGTAGTTGTCCACCATGACGGCGGCGTTAGGGCCGTCAAAATCGAGGAAGTGGCTCAACTGATCGCGGACGCCCTGGGCGTTCTGCTTCACCTGTTCGATGGTGAGGAGATTGCGTTCGTCGCTGCGGCCGCTCGGGTCGCCCACCATTGCCGTCGCACCGCCCACCAGCGCCAGCACTTTGTGGCCGGCGCGCTGGAAGTGGGCCATCGCCATGATGGGTACGAGATTGCCCAGGTGCAGGCTGGAAGAAGTGGGGTCGAAGCCCACGTACATGGTGAACGGCTCTTTGGCCAGCAACTCTCCGAGCGCCGGATCGGTACACTGCGCGATCAACCCGCGTTTTTCGAGATTCTCGTAAATAGACATGCTTATCCGCGTTCACCCGGTTCGAGGGCTTGTTTCAGATCTCTGGAAAACTCTTCGATGGTGGCCACCTGGTCCGCCTCGGCTGCCACTTCGCGGCCCTTGGACACCAGGTACGGCTGGCCGTCGCGCCAGACCAGATACGCAATGCCGTTTTCCGTAAAGTAGCCGGAACTGCCCAACGACTCTCCGTGCACCATAGCCACACAGGAGCCGCGAGCGTAGATCAGGTATTCCTTAGCCTCGGCGATTCGTTCGATTTGGAGGCCGGCGAGACGTGCGGCGACTTCGGGGCTCACATCTTGTAGCGGCCGAGGTCCTCGTCATTGAGGCCCTCCAACCAGCGGCGGAGTTCCTCATTGCTGGTGGCCTTGTCGGCCGTGGCAGCCAGCTTGGAGGACGATTTCAGCACCGCCTCTTCCACATAGATGGGACAATCCAGGCGCAACGCCAGCGCCAATGCGTCACTCGGGCGCGAATCCACACTGATCAGTTCGCCTTCGCGATCCAGCCAGATAACGGCGTAAAACGTATCGTCTTTCAACTCACTGACTACCACCTTGCGCAAGGCGGTATTCAGACCCATCAGAAGGCTCTTGATGAGGTCGTGTGTCATGGGCCGGGGCGTGGAAACCTTTTCGATTTCCAGGGCGATTGCATTCGCCTCGTACACACCAACCCAGATGGGGAGTACCGTGTTTCCGCCCACATCCTTCAGGATGACGATGGGCATATTGGTCACGGGATCCATCATGAGCCCGCGAATTTTCATTTCGACTTCCATAGCGCGCCCTCCCCCAATTCAATTACACCACAGATACGCTTTCGCCCACTAAGGAGTTGGGCCCGGAGCGTGTCACTCGCACCGGAAGGTAGCTGCCAACCAGTGTCGATCCGTTGGTGTCGGGATGGCTGAAGTTGAGCGTGCGATTGTGGGAAGTTCTGCCGATCCATTGGCCGAGCGCCAGATTGCGGCCTTCCACCATAACTTCCTGGATGCTGCCGATCAGTTCCGCGTTACGCCGAATCTGAATGGCCCGCTGCTTCTCCTGCAGGGTCAGCAGGCGGCGCTGCTTTTCCTCTTCCGGAATGCGGTCCTGCATGTTCAACGCCGCCGTATTGGGCCGGGCTGAATATTTGAAACTAAAGAGCGAATCGTACTGCACCTGGTCCAGCAGGTTCAAGGTCTCTTCAAAATCCTGCTCGGTCTCGCCGGGGAAGCCCACGATGATGTCCGTGGTGAGCGAGTACTTGCGGCCGGCATTCTTCAGCCAGTCGATGCGGCGCATATATTCGTCGCGGGTATACAGGCGGTCCATGGCAGCCAGCATTCGGGAAGAGCCCGATTGGACGGGCAGATGGACGTGATCGCACAACACTGGGTTGGCGTCCATGGCGTCGACGATCGCTTTGACGAAATCGCGGGGATGCGAGGTGGTGTAGCGGACGCGGCGGATGCCGGAAACCTCGCCCACGCGCGCCAGCAGCGTCGCGAAATCCCAGCCCGCGGGGGACGGGTCGCGATAGCTGTTGACGTTTTGACCCAGCAGTTGAATTTCGGTGTAGCCGCGGTCTGCCAGTCCGCGCGCCTCGGACATGACGCTCTCGCTGGTGCGACTGCGCTCCGGACCACGAGTAAACGGCACCACGCAGTAGGCGCAGGATTTGTCGCAGCCTTCGATGATGGTGATGTACGCGCGATGTGGGTTGTCGCGGCGGGTAAACGGCGTGTCGAAGGTCTCTTCGGTGTCCAGACTGAGGCCGGTGACGCGGCGTCCGCCGGCTTCGAGTTGCACCAGCATCTCGCCGAAGCGGGGGTAGCTGGCCGACCCGCAGACCAGGCTCACGTGAGGGGCGCGGTCGAAAATCTTCTCGCCTTCCTGCTGCGCCACGCAGCCCAACACGCCGAAGACTTTGCCCTTCCCCGCGTCCTTTTTGAAGTTCTGCAGGCGGTTGAAAACCTTCTGCTCGGCTTTGTCGCGGATGCTGCAGGTGTTGTACAGGACCAAGCCCGCGGTCTCCGGCTCCTCGACTTGCGAATAGCCTTTTTCCAGCAGAGTGCCAATGACTTTTTCAGAGTCATGGACATTCATCTGGCAGCCGAAGGTTTCAATGTAGAAGGTTTTCCCAGACACTATCTACTCATTGTAGTAGAACGCGGTTACGCCTGCGACCGTCAAAAACGGCGGCGTTTGATCCGATTCCAGTGGATGCCGTTACTGCTTCGGCGGGTCGAAGCTCAAAGTAGACTGCGCCTCGTATTTCCGGTAGTTCTTGAAGTCGATCACGTTGTGATAATGAACCTGGTAGGCTTCGGGAGTGAAGCGGCTGTTGGTCATCGGACGCTGGAGGGCATCGGCAGCCCATGATTCGCAGCGGACCGGAAGCAGAATTTGCCGTCCTGCCACCTTCACGTAAGCGTATTCCGATTTATCCCGCGAATACTCCACCGGAAAGCCGGCAGGTACGTCGATCACGTTTTCGGTGCGCAAGACCAGGTGCGTCTCGGTATCGATGTAGACGTCCCCGTGGTAGCCGGCAACCACCCCGCTCACACCCGTCCGCAATTCGAATTTCGAGTTTTCCCGTTCGATGCGGTAGCTGTAGATGGCGACTCGCCGCGAACCAATCGTGCCTAATTTCTTGAACTCGAACGCGGTTTTCGATACTGGGTGGAAGATTAGCAGCAGCTTGCTCCCAAACTCGCCCATGCTGAATGCCCCGCCGATCGATTCCAGGCTCTGGTCGGAGGGCTTGCCGTTACGGCTCACCATCTTATAGCTCTCGTGCATCTGAAAATAGCCCAACTGCAGGGTGAGAACATCGGTTTCGCGAGGCATCATGTTGGTCCTGTAGGTCTCGTACCGATGGATCACTTCGGTGCAGATGAAATCGGGCAGGCTCTTGGTGTAATTGATAGCGACGAGACGGGCCTTCTCCAGCATTTCCGGTGTTTGCCCGTGCACCGCCGCGGCCAAAACCAGAAGCGCCAGTAGACGGGTCCCCCGCATGAAAGCTGTCTAAAAAAATACACCTTTCCAGGGAAAAAGGGAAATGGGGCCTTTTGGTAAACTTGGAATTGAAGTGGGACTGCGGGGCGCTCTGGCCGTTTCTTACGCGACTGCCGAAACTATAACCGTGGCGCTGGCAGCGGTGCTGCTGGTGCTGGTCGCTATCATCGCCTATCGCTGGTGGAAGGCGTCGCGCGTGACGCCGGAGGAACTGGAGCGGCGGCGGCGTGCCGGGCTGGTAGCCTACGGGAAAATGGGGGACGCCATGATTGTGGACATCACCGGCGACCTGGTGTTCTATTCCTACGATGTCCGGGGCATGGAATACACCGCCTCGCAGGACGTTTCTCTGCTCCACGAGCAGATTTCCGGCGACCTTTCCACGGTGGGGGCCGTCTCCATCAAGTACGATGCCCGAAACCCGGCCAATTCCATCTTTGTGGCCGAACAGTGGAGCGGTATCCGCTTCACGCGCGCCAGCTAAAAAGGCCTCAGAGCCGCATGCTATGGTGATAGATAGTGTCTTCGCCTCTCAATTTTCATTTGGAACAGTATGAGGGCCCGTTAGACCTGCTGTTGGATTTGATTCGAAAGCAGCAGATCGACATCAAAGATATCCCAATCGCGACCATCACTTCGCAGTACCTGCAATTCATGGACAAGGCGCGTGAGATGGATATCGATTTGGGCGCGGAATTCGTGTATATGGCCGCTACCCTGATCCATATCAAGTCCAAAATGCTGCTGCCGCGGGATCCGGCGCTGGCCAAGGAAGGCGAAGACTCCGAGGATCCGAGGCAGGAACTGGTGGATCGCCTGATGGAGCACGAGCGGTTCAAGAACGCCGCGGAAATGCTCCAGCAGAAGCGCATGATCGAGGAGAATGTCTGGTCGAATCCGCAGATCAAGTCCTTTGTTTCCGAGGATGACGATCCCGGCCTGGCGATCACGCTTTACGACCTGGTGAAAGCCTTTGGCGAGGTGCTGGAGCGAATCAAGAACCGTCCGGTGTACGAGGTGGAGTCGGCGGACGTGACGGTGTCGGACATGATCCTGTATCTGAAGCAGGAGTTCGAATCCGTGGGGCGGGACAAGCCGGTTTTCATTCTGCGTCTTTTTGAGCAGCAGAGAACCCGGCGCGCGATGATTGCGTTGTTCCTGGCCACGCTCGAAATGGTGAGAATGCAGGCCGTCATTGTGACGCAGAAGGATCTGTTCGGGGAAATCGCCCTGCAACGCCACACCAATTTCGAGGCGGTGTTCGCTTCCGGCCAGCCCATGGCAGCCATCGAAAAAGATTACATTTAACAGGAATGGAAGAAGTGGATAAAGAAATGAGCGAGGTGGAGGGTCTGTCTGTACCGGCCGCCTCCGAGTCGGAAATCGCAGAAACTACGCCCGAAGTTGTGGCGCCCGAAGTTGTGGCGCCCGAAATTGTGGCGCCGGTAGCTCCGCCCGAAGCCGTGCCGGTGACGGTGGACGAATTGTTGTCCGGGACCGAAGTGGAAGAGCCGGTGGAAGAGCCGGTATCCATGGAAGATACCCAATTGACGGCGGTGCTGGAAGCGATTGTCTACGTGGCGGAAGAGCCATTGACGCTGGCCCAGCTTGCCGCCGCGCTCCAGCAGCCCGCGCCGCGAATTGCCGGCCTGCTGCAGCAGCTGATCGTGGAATTCGATAAGCCCGAGCACGGCGTGACCATTCGCGAAGTGGCGGGCGGCTACAAGATGGCCACCAAGGCCGAGCATCACGAGGCCGTTCGCAACTTCGTCAAGAGTTTAAAGCCGCCGCTGAAACTCTCGCTGCCCGCACTGGAGACCCTGTCGGTGATCGCCTACAAACAGCCGGTGACCGCGCCGGAAATCATGGAGATCCGCGGCGTGCAGGGCGCGGGTGTTCTCAAGACCCTGCTGGACCGGAAGCTGATTGCCGTGGCCGGACGGAAGAACGTGATTGGCAAGCCGATCCTCTACAAAACCACCAGAGAGTTCATGATCCAGTTCGGCCTGAAGGATCTGACCGAACTGCCATCGCTCAAGGAGTTTGAAGAGATTCGCCGGATGGCCTTCTCCGATGCGGAACCGGCGGCAGAGGTGGAAGTCCTGCCCGAAGCAGCGACTGAAGCCGCGGCGCCAACCGAAGCAGTGACGGCCGAAGCAGCCACGGCCGAAGCAGTCACCACCGAAGCAGTCGCCACCGAAGCAGTCACCAACGAAGTCCCGGAACCGCAATCCGCCGAGGAACCGGCGCAGGACGCTGAACCCTCCGCGCCCGGACAGGAAGAATAATGGCCGAAGAACGGCTCCAAAAGATTCTCTCGCAGGCCGGAGTGGCCTCCCGCCGCCAGGCCGAAAAGATCATTGTCGAAGGACGGGTCACCGTCAACGGCGCCACCATCACCGAGCTGGGCTCTAAGGCCGACCTCGCGACCGACCACATTAAGGTGGACGGCAAGCTTCTGCGCGCCCCCAAGCACCAGCTTTACCTGGCGATGTACAAACCGAATAATACGGTCACCACTGTCAAAGATCCGGAAGGGCGGACTACAGTGATGGACCTGCTGCGGGGGGTTAAGGAGCGGGTGTATCCCGTCGGCCGTTTGGATTATCACAGCGAAGGCCTGCTGCTGCTCACCAATGACGGCGAGTTGGCCAATTCCATCATGTCCGCGGCCACTCACTTGCCAAAGACTTACGTGGTGAAGGTGAACGGCACGCTCTCTACCGACCAGGAACAGGCCTTTCGTAACGGCATCCCGCTTTCCGGACGGCGCACGCTGCCGGCGGGCTTGAAGCTGATCCATGCGGCCGAGAATCCCTGGTATGAAGTGAAGCTCTTCGAGGGCCGCAATAATCAGATTCGCATCATGTTCAAGCATTTCGGCCACCTGGTGGAGAAACTGAAGCGGGTGAAGATTGGTCCCATCGAAATCGGCCCCTTGAAGCCCGGCCAATTCCGTCATTTGTCCGATGAGGAAGTAGAGAAGTTAAAACGCGCCATCACCAAATCTGGCGCGCGGGAGACCGTGTGAACCAAATCCCGGAGATTCTGCACAACTGCCACACCATCGCCGTCGTAGGGCTGTCTCCGAAACGCTACCGGCCCAGCTACGGCGTGGCGGAGTACATGAAAAAGGCCGGATATCGCATCATTCCCGTGAATCCCGAGGTCGGAGAGGTGCTGGGGGAAGTTTGTTATCCCGACCTGGATTCGGTCCCGGGACCGGTGGACCTGGTGAACATTTTCCGCCGGTCGGAATTCGTGGCGGATATCGTGGATGCGGCCATTCGCAAAGGCGTCAAGGCGATCTGGATGCAGGAAGGCGTGTGCGACGAAGCGGCGGCGCAGCGGGCCGAAGCCGCGGGAATCGATGTGGTCATGGACCGGTGCATTCTGAAGGACCATCGCCGCCTCGCGGCCGCATCCTGATCCACTCTTAATTTTATAGTTGACAAGCTGGCGGGCCTGGGGTCATTATGATTCCAGACTCTTAATTCCTTAGTTGAAGGAGCGCCAGTTGGCCCGCAAAAAGTCGCCTAATCTCACCGACGCCGAACTCCGGCTGATGGATGTGATCTGGGATAGAGGCTCCGCCACGGTAGGTGAAGTGGCTGAAGCCCTGCCCAAAGAACTCGGTCTCGCGTACAACACCGTTCTCACCACGCTGCGCATTCTGGAGGAGAAAGGCTACCTGATCCATACCAAGGCCAAAGAGGGCCGCGCCTTTGTCTACGAGGCGCTGGTGGGACGGAACGAAGCCGGGCGAAACGCCGTACGTCATCTGGTCAGCCGTTTCTTCCGGAACTCACCGGAACTGCTCGTGCTCAACCTTCTGGAAAACGAAGAGCTGGATTCCGGGGAACTGTCGCGCATACGGGAATTGTTGGCGGAGGATCCGCAATGAATAGTCTGAATTCCGCATCGGCCGCCGTGTTGGCCGGCGTTTTGAATACTTTGTGGCTGGCCATTGCCGCCACGGCACTGCTCTGGCTGGCCTTGCGATACATGAGTCCGTCGGCCGCCGCGCGGCACCGCGTCTGGTGGGGCTGGCTGCTGATGGTGTTGCTGCTGCCGGCCGCGCCGTCCATGCTGCGATCCCGAAGGGTTCGCAACGTGGTCCCGCTGCCGCCGGTCGCCGCAAGCCTTCCGGCCGCTTTCGTCCCCGCGCCAGTGGCGGCGGCGCCGCTTTCGGCCGACACGTCGACTCCCATCCACCTGCGAACGCGGCGCGGTCCCTTAGCGCTACTGGCGTTATGGCTCTCCCTGGTGTTGATCCAGGCGATCCGCCTGTTCTGGAGCGCCCGCCACTTACACCGCCTCAAGGAAAGCGGCCGTCCGCCCAAACGGGCGCTGCGCGAGAGCTTCGAAGCGTGGACGCTGGCCTGCCGGGTACAGCGGCCCGTCCGGCTGCTGGTGTCCGATCAACTGGCGTCGCCACTGGCCGTAGGCTTCCGCTATCCGGCGGTGATGGTGCCGGCGTCTCTCATCGACAACCTGAGCGGCGAAGAGATGGACCATGTCCTGCTGCACGAACTGGCGCACATTGCCCGCCGGGACGATTGGACCAATCTGATTGTGCGCGTCGCTACGGGGCTTCTGGTCTGGCATCCGGCGGCCGCCTGGGTGCTGCGCCGCATCGATCGGGAGCGTGAGATGGCTTGCGACGAATGGGTGGTGGAGGCCACGGGCCAGCCCCGTCCCTACGCCGCCAGTTTGGCCCGCCTTTTCGAACTCTGCTGGACCCGGAAACAGGAGACTCTGGCCATGGGCATGGCCGGCCGCCGCTCTCACCTGGGCGAGCGCATCGAAACGCTGGTCCGAAGAACCGGCAAGGCCGCACCGCGTTCGCTGCTGCGTGCCGCCCTTTGCGCCGCCGTGCTGGTGGTGCTGCTGATTGGCGGAGCGCGCGCGCCCCGGTGGGTGGCCTTCGCTCAGGACGTCGCCCCGCGCCGGACGGCGAAGCCGCTTCCTCCGGCGAATCCGCAGAGTTTTCTGGCGGCTGTGGTGGCGACCGGGTACGGCGACCTGCCGGTGGACGATATCATCGGCCTGAAGAGCCACGGCGTCTCGGCCGATTTTTTGCGCGGGATGAGCCAGACGGGCTGGGCGAAACTGACGGCACAGCAACTGATCGACCTGCGCCAGCGCGGCGTATCGCCCGAGTATGTGCGCGATATCCGCGTCGCCGGAATTCGCGACCTCACCATTCAGGAAGTCATCGACCTGCGGACACACGGGGTGCCGAGCGAGTTTCCCCGCGAGGTCCACAGTCTGGGCTTTGGACCGTTCTCGAGCCAGCAGGTCGTAGAACTGTTCACGCACGGGGCGCGACCGCCGATTTTCCAGGCTTTGAAGGAGGGCGGGTTTGTGCACCTCGCGCCCAACGAGATTATCGAGGCTCAGCACAGCGGCCTGCAGGCGGCCAATCTGCGGGAAGCCAAACAATATGGCAGCAATCTCAGCCTGTCGCAAATCATCCGGCTGAAGCGCGCGGGGGTCATCTGATGCAGAAATCTTCATTGCTGATTTGGGGCGCGGTGATCTTGGCCGTGTTCGTCGCCATTGGTCAGGAACCGGAGCAGTCGTGGAAAATTCACCCCAATGGAAATGGTGATTCGGTGCAACTCACGGTGCACCGTTTCCGGCCAGGCAGCAGCTTCACGTGGAGTTCCGGGGTGCCGATCGCGCGGTTCCGGAATCTGCCCTCCAGCATTTTGGAGCATGGGGGGCGGGCTCAATTCGAGTACGTCACCAGCGCCGGCAAGCTGGTTTGCAAGGGAACGTTTTCGTGGAATAGCGGAGCCGGGTCCTACGTGTTCGTGCCGAATCCCGATTTCGCCGCGGCGTTGCGCGATCTGGGCTACAACACGCCGGACCAGGACCAGCTTTTCGACATGATGATCTCGGATGTCTCGCTGGATTTCGCGCGCTCGGTCCATGACGCCGGATTTCGCGCTACCACCAGCCAGCTTCTCGAATTGCGCCGTCACGGTGTGGACGCGGATTTTCTGCGCGATCTGAAAGAGTACGGGTCCACGTTCTCAGCCGCTGACGTGATTGAACTCCGCAATCACGGCGTGGATGGCGATTTCCTGCGCGATCTGAAACGGGCAGGGTACGACATTCCGGCCGCGCAGATTGTGGAGTTGCGGCAGCACGGAGTCAACTCGGAATTCGTACACGACTTGAAGAGTTTCGGACTGCATCCGGGTCCCGGTGAACTGGTGCAGTACCGGCAGCATGGTGTGTCCGTCGACTACTTAAGCGATTTGAAAGCGGCGGGGTATGGCGAACTCACAGCGGATCAGGTGGTGGAACTGCGGCAGCACGGAGTCCCGGCGGATTTCGCCCGGCAGGCTCGCGAACTCGGGTACAAGTTCACGCCCGATGAACTGGTGCGTCTACGCCAGCAGGGCGTGAATGGCGAGTACCTGCAAACGCTGAAGGAGTCGGGAATCCGCCAGTTGACGGTCGACCAGATCACCAGGCTGCGCCAGCACGGGATCGATTGAAACGGGCTACGCCTTGCGGAGGGCGAGGACGGCGTTTAGTCCGCCGAAAGCGAAGGAATTGGAGAGAGCGTACTCCACCTGGGTCTGACGAGCTTCATTGGGAATGACGTCGAGATCGCATTCGGGATCCGGCTCGCTAAAGTTCGCGGTGGGAGGAAGCCAGCCGTCGCGGAGGGCCAGCGACGTGGCCACGCATTCAAGCGCTGCGGCCGCGCCTAGCGCATGGCCATGCATGCTCTTGGTGGAACTGATTGCCAGGCGATCGGCATGCGGTCCGAAGACACACCGGATCGCCTTCGTCTCGGTAGGATCGTTGGCCGGCGTCGCCGTGCCGTGCGCGTTGATATAGCCGAATTGCTCCGGCGCCAGCCCCGAATCACGGAGCGCCGCCCGCATGGCCCGCGCCGCGCCTTCCGACGATGGCTGCGTGATGTGGCAGGCATCCGACGACATGCCGAAGCCCACGATTTCCGCGTGCACGTGCGCGCCCCGCGCCAGTGCTGCTTCAAGAGGCTCCAGCACCAGCATGGCCGCGCCTTCGCCCAGAATCATGCCGCGCCGGTCCTTGGAAAACGGACGGCATGTCTCCTGCGAAACCACCCGCATGGCCTCCCACGCCTTCAGGATGCCGAAGCTGAAGGGCGCCTCGCTGCCGCCGGTCAGCGCCAGATCGGTCATGCCGCTGCGCACCATCCAATACGCCTGCCCGATGGCATGGCCGGACGAGGAACAGGCCGTCGAGATGGTAAAACTTGGTCCTGTAATTCCGAACTCCATGGATATGTGGCTGGCGCCCGCGTTGGCCATGGTCTTTGGAATGGTGAGCGGATGGACCCGGTTGTGGCTCAGTTTATAGACTTCCTGAAAACCGATATCTTCGGTGGTCTGGCCGCCGACGCAGGAGCCCGTGATGATGGCCGCCGTTTCGCGCAGTTCGGGAGTCCATTCCACCTGCGCGTCCTGGACCGCTTCGCGCGCCGCAATCACCGCGAATTGCGCGAACCGGTCCATGAAATCCGCCCGCCGGTCATCGAAATAGGGTTGGTGGCTGTAGCCTTTGACTTCCGCCCCGTTCTGGAAGCGGATGAGAGACATGTCGGTGGACTCGATGGGAGCGATGCCCGGTGTGCCGGCGCGCAGCGCCTCGGCGAACTCGCGAGTGGTGCGGCCCAGGGCGCTGATCGTGCCCATTCCGGTGATGGCGACGCGGCGCATGGCCTACTCGGCCTTCGCGTCTGCAGCCTTCGCAGCCACCAGTTTCTCGACACCCTCGCACATTTGGCGCACGTTCCGCACGCTGCGGACTTCTTCGTCCGGGATGGTGATATCGAACTCGTTCTCCAGGGCGAAGAGGATCTCCACCGCGTCCATGGAATCGATTCCCAGTTGCTGGAACTCGCTGTCGATCAATACCGTTTCAACAGGGATCCGTTTGGAGGTGGCAATCACCTTGAGCACTCTTTGCACTAATTCGTCGGACATAGTAGTCGGCTAACC
>DASZMZ010000125.1:0-11008 GCA_035551455.1 Candidatus Sulfopaludibacter sp. | reverse complement strand
CGAGTCTGCCGGCGCCGCCCTACAGAAGGTGCGCGCCCGCTTCGCCGACACCGTCCCCGCCACGGTAGGCGACGAAAGCTTTCAGGCGAACGACAAATATCTGGGCCGCCTCTGCTTCTTTCGAAAAGGAAAGTACATCGCCGGCTGGGCCAATGCCGCCGAAGGCCAAAGCCCCGAGTCCCTGGCCGCCGCCCTGGCTGGAAAACTCCCTTAATTGCGGGTCGGGATTTTGTCGATGCTGCCGACCTTGAGTGTCTCCACCATCGCCCGCTGTGCTTCCAGCTTCAATCCCAATTGGTCGCGGACGGCGCTGACGATCTCCGCACCGGGATCGGAGGGATCGACCCCATAGGAGAATACGATCAGATAGTCGCCGGTGAGGCCGGTTCGGTCGATCACTGGCCGGCCCGTTACCTTACCCAGCCGTTCACAAAGATCCGGCAAGTGCCGCGCCATGAACAGGACCTTGCCGTCGTCGGCCGGTGGAGTGGCGGCTTTCGGGTCGCCGTACGGCAACAGTTTCGAGCCGCCCTTATCGACAACCAGGGCCAGCACCGGCCGCTCTTCCTGCTCTCGCTGCGCCACCAGATGAAATCGCTCCTTTAATAGGGTCTGCAGCATCGCCATCAGGTCGCGATCTGCCACATTGGCCGCGACCTTGGCTCGAATGTCGTAGCATTGCGATTCCAGCCACCCCGGACCGGACACGCGATCGTCGGTCAGATTGTAGGCGCGGCTGAGGATTCTCAGGAGCGGCGCGTTTTCTGCCGTTAAGGTGCCGTGCGAAGTCGAAAAGTCCCAGCGGCCGCGACAGGCAGCCGTGCGGTTGGGCTTCACGCTGGCCACGTCGAATCGCGGCTCCTGTGCCGTCAGGCCCATCGCGAGGAGAAGTGCGGGGATCAAAGAGCGCAGCACGATATCCCTTTCATCCTATTGCATTCAGGAGATAATTGACGGGTGATTCGACAACTTGCTTTCCTCTGTGCGGCCGCCGCCTCTTTGCTGGCACAAGGCCGCTTTATGCCGGGCACGCAGCCCTTCGTCACCGTGAACGCGCCGGTCATCGCGCTCCAGCATGTCCGCGTCATCGATGGCACCGGCGCTGCCCCCCGGGAAAATCAGACCGTCGTCATCGACCACGGCAAGATCGCTGCCGTAGGACCGGCGGCATCCACGCCCGCCCCTGCCGGCGCCCAGATCCTGGACCTGACCAACTCCACCGTGATCCCCGGACTGGTGGGCATGCACGAGCACCTCTTCTATCCCTCGGGCGGCGGCATTCCCATGTATACCGAGCAGGCCTTCAGTTTCCCGCGCCTCTACCTGGCCACCGGCGTGACCACCGCGCGCACCGCCGGCAGCCTGGAGCCTTATACAGATTTAAATATGAAGCGGCTCATCGACGAGGGCCGCATGCCGGGACCCCGCATGTACATCACCGGTCCTTATTTGGAAGGTGGCCATTCCATCGCTGGTCCGCAGATGCACGAACTCACCGGACCCGATGACGCGGTGCGCACCGTGGAGTATTGGGCCAGCGAGGGCGTCACGTCTTTCAAAGCCTACATGAACATCACCCACGCCGAACTGGCGGCAGCGGTGGAGGCGGCCCACAAGCACGGCATCAAGGTCACCGGCCACCTCTGCTCCATCGGTTTCCGCGAGGCTGCGGCCATCGGCATCGATAACCTGGAGCACGGACTGCTGGTCGATACCGAATTCCACCCCGGCAAGCAGCCGGATGCCTGCCCGTCGCAAGGCGTGACGCGCGGCGAGATGGCCAAACTGGACATCGCCGGGAAGCCCGTCCAGGACATGATTGCCGACCTGGTGAGCCACCACGTCGCCATCACTAGCACCCTGGCCGTCTTCGAGGCATTCAACGGCGCGCGGCCGCCGCTGGAACAGCGCTTCCTCGACGCCGTCTCGCCGGGAGCCGCAGTGAGCTACCTGAGTTCCCGTGCGCGCGCGGCGGCCGGGGAAGACACCGTCATGGCGCAGGGCCTGAAGAAGGAACTGCAGTTCGAGTACGCCTTTGTAAAAGCCGGCGGACTCCTGATGTCGGGAGCCGACCCCACGGGCAACGGCGGGGCGCTGGCCGGATTCGCCGATCAGCGAAACATCGAATTGCTGGTGGAAGGCGGCTTCACGCCCGTGGAAGCGATCCGGATTGCCACCTCGAACGGCGCCCAATTCCTGGGCGAGCAGGGTCGATTTGGCACCGTGATGGCGGGTAAGCAGGCCGATTTGGTGGTGCTTGAGGGGAATCCCGCGGCCCGAATCGCCGATATCCGTCGCGTGAAGCTGGTTTTTAAAGACGGCGCTGGTTACGATCCCACCAAACTGCTTGATTCTATTAAGGGCTCAGCAGGAGTACATTAACATCTGAAAAGTACCCAAAAAGCAATCGTATTGTTACAAAACTACTGTATACTCGAAAAATCGCATGCAATACGGTCTCGCAAGCCGTTATCGGGTCTTTTTGTATCTAATTTAGAAAGGTGTTAGTCGATGAGTGGGAAGTATCTCTTTGCGTCAGTAGTGTTTCTATGTTCCACAGTTGCCTGGGGTCAGGCGTCCGCCGGCCTGGGAGCCATGTCGGGCACGGTCCGCGACGCTACCGGAGCGGTGGTTCCGGGGGCGAAAGTTGTAGTCACCAACCCCTCGATCGGATTCACACGAGATTTGACAACGACGGACGCGGGCATCTTTGCCGCTCCGGCTTTGGCGCCCGGTAGCGGATACAAGGTAGCCGTTACCAAGGCTGGTTTTACGCCTTTCAATGGCGCCGATCTGACGGTGCAGGTGGGCCAAAACCTCAACCTCAACATTCAATTGACCGTGGGTGTCAACGCCTCAACGGTGGAAGTGGCGGCCGTCGCACCGTCCGTGGATGACGTCAAGACGGAGACTTCGCAAGTAGTCGGCAACGAAATGATCAATGAGCTGCCGATCAACGGCCGCCGCGTCGATTCGTTCGTGCTGCTCACCCCGGCCGTAACCAAGGACGCCGATTTCGGCCTGGTCACCTTCCGCGGTATCGCGGGTGGCAACTCCTTCCTGGTGGACGGCGTGGACACCACCGATCAGTACTACAACGAGAATGCCGGCCGCACGCGGCTGGGTTCGCAGTTGTCGCAGGATGCGGTGCAGGAATTTCAGGTGCTGTCGTCCTCGTACTCGGCCGAATTCGGCAAGGCGTCGGGCGGCGTGGTCAACACCATCACCAAGAGCGGCACCAATGAATTTCACGGCACTGGCTTCTGGTATTTCCGCAACCGCTCGCTGAATGCGCGCGACCGGTTTGCCGCCATCGATCCGCCGGAAGTTCGCCACATTTATGGCGGCACCATTGGCGGACCGATCAAGAAAGACAAGCTATTCTTTTTCGCCGACGCCGAAATTCAGTACCGCCATTTCCCGATTGTCAGCAACATTATTAATTCGTCGGTGAACGCGACCACGCAATCGTGGATCGGCTGCGGCGCTCCGGCTACCCCTGCCCAGTGCAGCGCCATCAACTCCCTGCTGCCGCGCATGTTCGGCCTGGTGGACCGCACCGGCAACCAGCAACTCGGCTTCATGAAGCTGGACTATCGTCCCAACGACCGCAACACCCTGAGCTTCAGCATGAATTACCTGCACTGGCTCTCGGTGAACGGCATTCAGACCGGCATCACGCTGACAAATGGCGCGGCCGTCGGCACCAACGGCGACGATTCGGTCCGCGACCGCATCGGTAAGGCGTCCTGGACCAACGTGATCAGCAACAACATCGTCAACGAGTTCCGCTTCGGCTGGTTCAAGGACCGGCAGGCCGATGACTTCGACCCGACCCTCCAGGCCGGATACCCCATCGGCAATGTCAGCCTGTCCGTGGCCGGCGTCAGCACTCTGGGCGGCTATAACATCTTGCCGCGCATTCTGCCTAGCGAAAATCGGTATCAGTTTACGGACTCCCTTTCGTGGGTAAAGGGCGCGCACACCTTCAAGTTCGGCTTCGACGTGGCGCGCACGGAAGATTACTCGAACAGCTTGAGCAATCGCTTCGGCAGCTTCACCTATTCGAGTGTGTCGACATTTGCTCAGGACTTCACCAGCCCGGCTGCCGGACCGAGCCACTATTCCAGCTACGCACAGGTGTTCGGCAACCCGATCATCGATACTCACCTGAGCGACCTGGCATTCTTCGCCACCGACACCTGGAAACTGGCTCCGAAGCTGACCTTGAACTGGGGCGTGCGTTACGAGTACACCGTGATTCCCACGCCGCCCATCACCAACCCGAACTATCCGCAGACCGGCCAAATTCCGTCGGCCAGCAAGAACTTCGCCCCCCGCCTCGGGTTGGCCTACTCGCTCAACGATAAGACTGTCATCCGCGCCGGATACGGGCTGTTCTACGCCCGCTACATTTCGGCTATGGTGGCCAACTTCTTCTCCCTGAACGATGTGTATACCCAGAGCTTGAGCATCACCAGCGCCTCTTCGGCCGGTGCTCCGATCTTCCCGTATGCGCTCGCCAGTCCGGCCGGCGCCCTGGCGTCCAACCGCTCCATCACGTTCGCGGCTCCCGATATGCGGAACCCCTACACGCAGCAGATCAATCTGGCCATTGAGCGGGCGCTCGCGAAGAACCTGATCCTGACCACGTCCTACATCCAGAACCGCGGCAAGCGGCTCTTTACGGTGCGCGATGTCAATATCGGACCGTTGAGCTCGCAGGTGTACAACTTCCAGATTCTGGATTCCAGCTACAATCCCACCGGTCAGGTTTACAGCACGCCCGTCTACACCCTGGCCAACCGCGTCGATTCGCGCTACGGCCACATCAACCAGGTGGAAAACGGCGGCAAGCAGTGGTACGACGGCCTGGCCGTCCAGTTGAACAAGCGCTTCAGCAACACGTTCAATGGAACCATTTCGTACACTTGGTCTCATGAACTCGACGAGAACCAGGAATCGGGCAGCAACGCGATCTTCTTCAGCAGCGGTCCGATGGGTCTGTACAATGGCAACTACAGCAACGATAAGGGCAATGGAAACCTGGATCAGCGCCATCGCTTTGTAGGCACCTTTGTGGCGCGTCCCAAGTTCACCAACAGCACCAATGCCTTCGCCAAGAACGTCATCAACGGCTGGGAGTTGACCGGACTGCTGACGCTGGCTAGCGGACGTCCGAGCTTCGAATCCGTGAGCTTCTCGTCCACCTCGAACCTTCCGGAGGTATTCACGGGAACACTCGACGGACTGGGCGGAGACAACCGCGTGCCGTGGCTTCCGAACAATCCGCTGCGGCTCGACGCGACCACTCGCTTCGATACGCGTCTTTCGAAGAACTTCCAACTGCGAGAGAGGATGAGTCTCCAGTTGCTGTTCGAAGTCTTCAACCTGACCAACACGGTGAGCAACACCAGTGTGGTCTCGCAAGGCTTCACGGCGGCCAACAAGGGAACTCTGGCGGCTCCGAATTTCGTGGTGGCTCCGTGCGCTTCGGCCACGGCTACCACTTGTGCGCCGACCACTCCTGGTCTGGGTAGTGCCTCGGGCGGCTTCCCGGATGGAACCAACGCACGCCGCGCACAGGTTGGCGCCCGTTTCGTGTTCTAGGGTAGTCGTTAGTTTGAATGAAAAAGGCAGGCGCTTCGGCGCCTGCCTTTTTTCATGCGCGAGAATGAAGCATGGCGGCAACGGACTTGTTTGAGGCGATCGGTGGTTCGGCGAAATGCTACGAGCTTTCCGCCGCGTTCTATGCCCGTGCGGCCAAAGACCCGACTCTGCGCCCATTCTTCCCCGGCAAGACGCAGCGGTGCGCCATCGAGGCGTTCGCGGCTTTTCTGGTGCAGTTCCTGGGCGGACCGGTCGCCGATACGCAGCATCGCTGGTTCCTCAGTCTCCGCGAGTCCCATGCCCGGTTTGAGATCGGTGAGCGGGAGCGCGGCGCCTGGATGGAACAGATGACGAAGGCACTTCGCGACGTCGATCTCAGTGAGTCCCTGCGCCGCCAATTGCGGGAGTTCTTCGAAACCGCGTCCGGATATCTGGTGAATCGCGGACCGGCCGACGCCCCTGCGCGCGTCCACGGCGAAATGGGAGCACTCTGGGACGAGCAGCGTGCGCTAGACGAAGCGGTACAGGCGGTCCGCCAGGGCGACTTGGCCCGGATGATCGCTCTGGTAGAGGGTCCGCTCTTGCAGGCGCGCTTCCAAAGGAGCAGCGCGGTGTTCGCGCAGTTTGTCGGTGTCCTGATGGGGAGCGAATACGCCCTCCAACTCTTGCAGGAGAATCCCAGCCTCGCGCGCCAATATTTCAGCGGCCGCACCCTGCTGCACGTGGCGTCCGCCGCTGGTGATCTGCCATTCGTGACCACGCTCCTGCATTACGGCGTCGACCCCAATATCCTCGACGGGGGCGGTCATACTCCGCTCTATTGTGTCGCCAATGAGTGTCCGGGCGGCGCCGCTATCGTGAATGCCTTGGTTCACGCGGGCGCCGACGTCCACGCCTGCGATGGCGCCAAGCGGTGCACGGCGCTCCACATGGCGGCTCGGCGCGGCAACGTCGAAGCTGCCGCGGCACTGCTGGACTGCGGGGCCAACCTCGAAGCTCGAGACACTCTCCGCGAAACGCCCCTCCGCCGCGCCGTCAATTGCGGCCAGACCGCCGTCGCCGCCCTGCTCCTGGCCCGCGGCGCCGACCCGCATTCCATAGGAAGCAAGGGACTGACCCCGATCTCGGCCGCCCGCTCCGCCGCGATGCGCGTTTTGTTGCAGGCGCGGCGGTAGGCGGTTCAGTGGTCGAATGGGAGCCGCCGAGACATTGCTCCTGTTCATCCAACCTCATCTGGTTCAGACGACGACTGGCATAAGCCTTGAAATCGCTCATTACCCGTTCCGGAGCGATCCTCGGCTTCTACCGCCGTATGAACGTGACTGAACCGCCCGCAGTACAGCGTCGGGACCCGCGTGGCATTCTCGTCCAAAATCGGTGCCCGGGAACACTGTGCGCGTGGTCAACGGAGCCAGATGCAAAGGTAATCAGGTACGTCACGGGATGTCACCCAATGGCCCGCCTGGCGTACTCGTACGCTAGGATTCCTTCGATTGGCCGCCATCTCGCCAAACGTCCCATTCCATGTCACACACCCTGCTCGAATCCGGAACGAAAGTTATCCGTGGGATTCTCGATGGAATGCAAGATCTCGAGAGCTTCGGCTTGCCGGTTTTCGGGGACCCGAACGCTCCACCACCCCAGAAAATTGCCACTTTCCTGCCGGGCCGCTGCGTTTTGGTCCATCGTGAAAAACGGGATGCCTGCCTCTTCCAAGAGAGCTTCAGCCAGGCCGATCGCAATCGGGTCACTGATCCGGGTTTGGATCAGAGTGTCGAGGTCGATCTTTTCGTCTGCGTGCCGCATCGAAAGCCTCCACTACTGGAGTATCACTCTGGCTTCGTGTTCACAAGCCCCCCAGTTCCCGTATCTGAGAGAAAGTAGAGCGGGCGCTCAGGTGCGGCCTTAAAGCGTCTTGATCAGGCCGCCGTCGATGACGTAGTTCGAGCCCGTGACGTTTGCCGTGCGCTGCGAGGCCAGCATCACCACCAGAGTGGCCACTTCTTCGGGCGTTGTCATACGGCCGGTCGGCATGCCGCCGATACTGGCGAGGACGTTCTTCCTGGCAGTCTCCGGATCGACGCCGGTGGCCTTCGCGACCGTTTGAGCCACACCGCCCTCGCCGAGCCAGAGATCCGTGCTGACCGGCCCCGGTGACACGTCATTGATGCGAATCCCGTGCGGACCAAACTCCTGCGAGAGCGCCTTCGTCAGATTGACCAGCGCGGCCTTGGCGGCGCCATAATCCACCGTGCCGGTGTCCGGCTGGAAGAATGCGTTCACCGAAGCGACGTTCACAATCGCGCCGCCGCCGTGTCCGATCATGAAGGTCACGGCCGCGCGCGTCGCCCGTAACGCGGAAAAGAAGTTCAAGCGCATGGCCCATTCGAACTCCTCATCGCTGGTGCCGAGGAATCCTTTCAGACGGAGTCGCACGCCGCCGACGTTGTTCACCAGCACGTCGATGCGGCCGTGTTCGTCCACCGCGCGTTGGACTAACTGGCCCGGCCCCTCTGGCGATCCAAGATCGACGGCGACTGGTGTGACGCCCTCGATGCCGTGGAGGCTATCGGTGGTGCGCGCCCCTGCGACCACGATCGCACCCTCGGCCACCAGAGCCCGCGTGACGGCGAGGCCGATTCCCTTGCTCGCGCCCGTGACGACGCAAATTTTACCCTCGAGTTCCAGATCCATGCGCTGCACTGCTCCTTTGCCGACCATCATCGCACCTGCGGCCGGTGAACTGCCGTGTCTTCCGCTACTACGTTCCGTGCCGCCAAAGCCCATCCGCCGTTTATTGATACCGTAAGAGTTGGACCTGGAAGACTTCGATTTTCAACTGCCGGACGACCTGATCGCCCAGTCGCCTCCCGCCGATCGCTCCGGTGCCCGCATGCTGGTGGTGCATCGCCACGAAGGCCGCTGGGAGGATCGGACATTTCGCGAGCTTCCGCACTTCCTCCATTCTGGCGACTGCCTGGTATTGAACGACTCGCGAGTCTTCCCGGCGCGCCTCTTCGGCCATCGTGCCGGGCGGCAGGGTCGGGTGGAAGTCTTCCTCCTCCGCCCGATGGCCGGGGACGGCCGCGAATGGGAAGCGCTCGTGCGTCCGGGCCGCAAGATGCCTGTGGGAGAGCGCATCGAATTCGACGGCGCGCTCGAAGCCACCGTTGTGGGACGCGGCGAATTCGGCGAGCGGACCATCCGCTTTGCCGGCCACGGCGACCTGTACGAGGCGTTCGAAGAGATCGGCCACGTCCCCCTGCCGCCCTATATCCGGCGGGGCGACGAGGCCAGCGACCGCGAACGGTACCAGACGGTGTACGCCCGTGAGAAAGGGTCGGTAGCGGCGCCCACGGCGGGCCTGCACTTCACCCCGGAAGTGCTGGCGGATTGCCGCGCGGCGGGCGCGGAGGTGGCCTACGTCACGCTCCACGTCGGGCTGGGGACGTTCCAACCGCTGCATGCCGAGCAGGTCGAACAAGGCAAACTGCACACCGAGCGGTACCGCATCACCGAAGAGAATGCCGCCAAAATGGCCGCGGCGCGCCGCCTGGTAGCCGTCGGAACCACCAGCATGCGGACCATCGAGAGCACTCTGCGAGAGGGCGAAATGCGCGCGCAGAGCGGCGAGACGGACATCTTCATCTACCCCGGCTACGCCTTCCGCGGCGCCGGGGCCATGCTCACCAATTTCCATCTGCCCCAGACCAGCCTGCTGCTCCTGGTCTGCGCCTTCGCCGGCAAGGACCTGGCGCTGGCGGCCTACCGGCATGCCGTGGAGCAGCGCTACCGCTTCTACTCCTACGGCGACTGCATGTTGATCGTCTGACCGCCTCGCGCTTTCTGCATCCTCCCGCCGCGGGGCAGCGTATCTTGTTAATAGATGTGGACAATTGTTGCATTGATGATGGCGGCGCAAACCCCCGATGTGCAGGACATCATGACGCGGGTAGCAGCCAATCAGGCCCGGACGCAGCAGATGCGGCGGCAGTACGTTTACACTCAAAAGCAGACGCTGCGGCTGGTGCGGGGCAGCGGCAAGATCGCCCGTGAAGAGCGGCGCGAATACCTGGTGACCCCCGGCGCGAAGAAGGTCAAGAAGCAGCTCACGAACTTCTCCGGCCGCTACGAACTCAAGGGTCAGTACATCGCCTACCACAAGCCCGAGTATCACTACAGGGGCATGGACATCGATGGCGACCTCATCAACGCGCTTTCCGAAGATCTCACCAACGATCAGAAATCGAAGGACGGCATCTCGTGCGACCTGTTTCCGCTCACCGAAGGCGAGCAGCAGAAGTACAAATTCCGCCTGGTGGGCGAGGAGAAATATCGCGGGCGCGAAGTCTACCGCGTGGCCTTCGAACCGGACGGCAAGCATCACGAGGAAGATTCGGCCATCTGGAAGGGCGAAGCCCTCATCGACAAGAGCGAGGATCAGCCGCTGCTCATCACCACGAAACTGGCGCTGCACATTCCGGCAGCCGTGAAGATCCTGCTGGGCACCAACATCAAGGGCCTGGGCTTTACGTTGAACTATCAGAAATTCGAAGACGGAGTGTGGTTTCCTGTAAGCTACGGCGGAGAGTTCGACGTACGCGGACTGTTCTTCTATAAGCGGGTGATGTCGGTGGCGCTGACCAATGCCGATTTTCACAAGCTGGATGTGAACAGCACCGTGGCATACGCAACGGAAGACAAATAGGACGCCGTGATTGGATTGGTGAGCGCACCACAAACCGGGCTCAGTTTCGACGCGCTGATGCGGCAGCACCAGTCGATGGTCTTCAGTCTCGCGTACCACTTCCTGCACGACCGGGAGGTGGCCGAAGAGGTGGCGCAGGAGGTCTTCCTCAGCCTGCATCGCAACCTGAAGAACATCCAATCGCCATCGCACGCCGGCTTTTGGCTGCGAAAGGTGACGGTGCAGCGGGCCATCGATGAAGGCCGGCGAAAAGCCCGTCGTCCGCAAGTGGCGCTGGAGGACGTATCGGAGCCCGCGTCGCACGATGCCCAACAGGATCCGATGCTGCGCGACCGTCTGCGGCGGCTGATTGCCACGCTGCCCGAAGCGCCGCGGGCGGTGATGATTTTACGGTACCAGGAAGACCTGGACCCGGCGGAAATCGCCGAAATATTAAGTATGCCGGTGGCGACCGTAAAGAGCCACCTGCAACGTTCGCTTGCTTTGCTGCGCGAAAAACTGGCGCGGCGTCCTATGGGAGAACTGTAATGGATTGGCTGGAACAGGAACTCAAAGAGGCATTGGACCGGAAGGATCCCTCGCCCGATTTCGCCGAGCGGGTCCGCCGCAGGACTCGCGGCGACGGCTTCCGCACGGCGCTATGGCCGCAGCGTTGGCTCGCGGCCGCGGCCACCGTCATCGTGCTGACGG
>DASZMZ010000124.1:0-3287 GCA_035551455.1 Candidatus Sulfopaludibacter sp. | reverse complement strand
CCGAAGGTGGCGCAGGTGGCGCTGCGGTTCGGGGCGGACGATCTGGATGGGACGGTGGTGGAGGAGAAGATCTACCACGATGCGGGCGCGACCACATCGCAATCGATGAGGCGCGGGGAATTGCTGCGGCTGATTCGCCTCGCGGGCAGGGAACCGGTGGAGCGGGATACGTTGTATCGGCCGGTCGAGCGGACGGAGACGGCGTTTACGGTGCTGGTGTAGAACGCCGGCAGGTGAAATTCGCCGCGTCGTCGATGCTGCCGGAGCCTTTGTAGCGGGCGACTTCGGGCCAGGGGCAAAGCGGGCGCGTGCGTACTGTCTGACCATTGATCACACGCGCTGCGGCAATGGACTCCGGCGCTTTTCCCTGTTCGACCCACTGCGCCAGCGGCGTGGCGCTGTCGAACGTACTGGTCCCGATGCCGCCACCGCAGTGGAACATGCCCGGGACCATGAACAGACGCGCGAAGTCCTGTGTTGACGGACCCATTTTTGCCGTGACAGCTTCGTAATATTCGAGGCCCATGCGCGGATTGAGTTGCGGGTCGGCCCAGCCGAAATACATCAGCAGTTTGCCGCCGCGCTGGCGAAAGGCGGTGAGATCGGGATCCGTGGCGTCGAGAACCTGCTGGGCAAAGGCGAGGTTTTCGTAATCCTTTTCCATGTCAAACTTCTCGAGCGCATCGGCGTCGCTGAGGCTGGCGAGAGGCGTGCCGGGGCCGAGGATGAAGCGGACGAAGCCGCTGGCGTAACCGTTCCAGGCGCTCTGCCCGGCGGTCGTATTAATGTGTTGCCCGAGCCAGCCGCTCTGGCCGTTGGGGCCTGTGACTTCCGAACCGACCGGCCAGCCGGGGAAGTAGCGTTTGCCCTGACGGGGAACGTCGGCATACAGGCGATCGAGCGCGGCGATTTGATTTGAAGTAAAGCAATCAGGGCGGTCGGCCGAGCCTTCGCAGTGGGGCAGGTCGCGGGCAGGGCGGAAATCGCAAGCGAGCGGGTTGTCGATCAGACCATCCTTCAGACCGTCTTTCGCATCGCATACCTCATAGACACGGTTCGCCAGAAGGTTGAGTTTGTCAGCGGGGAAAGGATTGGTGGCGAGGCCCTGTTTCCAGTAAACGCGGGCGATCTGGCCGCCGGTGTAGTTGAGGCCGGGGGAACCGGCGATGATGCCGTCGAAATCCGCCGGGAAACGCTGGGCGAGCATGAGGGCCTGGCGGCCTCCGGTAGAGCAGCCATCAAAGTAAGCTTTGGCAAGCGGCTGGGAGTAATAGGCGGCGATGAGGCGCTTCGCGGTTTCGGCGGTGACGTGGAGGGACCGAAAGCCGAAGTCGATGAACTTCTGGCGGCTGACGGCAAAGGTTCCACCGGGCTCGCGCCGGGCGGAGTGGCCTGTATCCGTGGCCGCGGTGACGAAACCGGCTCTGAGTCCGCGCGCGCGATTGGCGGCGCGGCCGGTGGCTTCGAACGACTCGCCGGCAAACCCGCCATTGCCGAACATATAAAGGCGTCCGTTCCAGACGGCAGGGAGGTTGACTTCGATGTTGATGTCCGGCTGGACGAGGAGGTCCACGCGGCAGTGTTCCGGTACGGCGGCCGAGGGCGGCACGATAACGGCTGAGTAGACGGAGAAATCGTAGCTGGTGAGGGCGACGAGCTGCGCGCAACTGGCGCGAGGGTTGAGAGTCGGCCCCGCGGCTTTGTAGTCACGAAACTGAACGCCTCCGCCACCCTGGGCGAACAGTGACGCGGCGAAGAGCGGGGCGGCTGTGGCGATACCAATGGCGGCGCGCATGTTGGGCGATTGTATATCAGTACGCCCGGCACGCAAATATAATAATGACGACATGTCCCTCGCGATGAAGCTGGGATCAGTATCGGCAGCTTTGGTTGCGGCCTCGGTTCTCCATGCGCAGACGTTCTCGAGCGAGGACATCGCTTTCTTTGAAGCGAAGATCCGTCCGCTGCTGGCGTCGCAGTGCCTGGGATGCCATGTCAGTTCGCAAAAGTCGCCGCCCGCGAACCTGACTCTGGATTCGCGAGCCGCGATCCTGAAAGGCGGCGATTCGGGTCCGGCAGCAGTTGCGGGCGACCCCGCCACGAGCCGGATCATGCAGGCCATCCGTTATGAAGGCCCGCAGATGCCCCCGTCCGGCAAGCTTCCGGCGGACCAGATCGCGCTGGTCGAGCAATGGATTAAAAAAGGACTGCCCTGGCCCGCCGAAGCGGCCGGGGCGCCCGCCCATGCCGCGAAGCTGCAAGCCACTGCGCATAAACGCTGGGCGTGGGAGCCGCTTCATGCCTCTACTCCGCCCGCCGTGCGCGATGTTTCGGCCGCGCCGAAGGTGATCGATCGCTTCATTCAGGCGAAACTCGAAGCGGCAAACCTCAAACCCGCTTCTGCCGCCGACCGGCGCACTCTGCTGCGGCGGCTCTCCATCGATCTGATCGGCCTTGCGCCGACATACGCGGAAGTGCAGGCGTTCGATAACGATCGCCGGGCCGGCGCGTACGAGCGGGAGGTGGACCGCCTGCTCGCGTCGCCTCACTTCGGAGAGCACTGGGGACGGCACTGGCTCGATTTGGCGCGCTATGCCGATTCCGGAACGCTCGGGATCCGGTTCCCGCTGGCCGTCACCTATCGCGACTGGGTGATCGATGCGTTCAATCGCGATCTCCCTTACGACCGATTTGTTACGCTGCAACTCGCCGCCGATCAGGTGGACCTTCACAATCGGCCCCAGGATCTGGCCGCGCTGGGTTTCATCACGCTGGGCAACGACCTCTATCGCGCGACGGAACTGCCGGAGCGTGTCGACGACCGAATCGACGTGGTCAGTCGAGGCCTGCTGGCGTTGACGGTAAGCTGCGCGCGTTGCCACGATCACAAGTACGACCCCATTCCCACGCGCGATTACTACTCTCTTTACGGCGTGTTCGCCAACACGCAACTGCTGGGGTTTGCGAAGACCATTGCGCCTGCCGCGAACGCCGGCGCGCCATCCTGGTATGAGGCGCGCATTGCCCAGCGCGCCCAGGATCGGGAGAACTACCGCAATGAGCGCATCAAAGCCATTCGCGAAGACTACCGGCAGCCGGCCGAGATGGAGAAGTACCGTAAGGCCGCCGAAGAGGCGCATGCGCTTTCCTCCACTCGCCGCGACGGGTACGCGCGCGAGCACAACCTGAACGCCTACATGCTGGAACGCTGGGTGCGTTCACTCGACGACCACTCGGACGCGACCGATATCCCGGCCGAGGACTTCGGCTTCGTGATGACCGAAGGC
>DASZMZ010000123.1:0-24923 GCA_035551455.1 Candidatus Sulfopaludibacter sp. | reverse complement strand
GGACAGCTTGATTTCATGCGAGGGGCCGGCCGTTCGAAGGGCGGCAAGCCGGTGATTGCGCTGCCTTCTACTGCGAAGAACGGGACGGTGTCGCGGATTGTGCCCATGCTGGATCCGGGGTCGGGCGTGGTGACCACGCGCAGCGACGTGCATTACGTAGTGACGGAACATGGCGTGGCGTATCTGCGCGGCAAGACGCTGCGGCAGAGGGCCGAAGCGCTGATTGGCATCGCGGACCCGAAGTTCCGCGATGCATTGTGGGATTTTGCCGAGCGCACTCACCATCTGGACCGAGCAGTGGAACGGAACGGTGCGCTGGTGTGAGGTATCGATCATGACGAACCAGAAGCTGGATCGCGGAATGGTGGAATTCAATTCCGAAGAGTGCAAAGGCTGTGGACTGTGCGTGGAAGCCTGTCCGCCCAAAGTGCTGCGTCTGGGCGAGCGGCTGAACCACTACGGCTACCATACCGCTGAGTATCTGGGGGCGGGCTGCACAGGCTGCGGCATCTGCTTCTACGCTTGTCCGGAGCCGGGCGGCATCGCGGTCTTGCGGCGGCCCGTAGCGGCTTGAAAGGAAACGCCATGAACCCACAATTGACCAAAGGCAATGAAGCCATTGTGAAGGCGGCGGTGCTGGCCGGAGCGCGCGCTTTCTACGGCTACCCCATCACGCCCGCCAGCGAGATTGCCGAAGCGGCGGCGCTCTACTTTCCACGAGCCGGCGGCGTGTTCGTGCAGGCCGAAAGCGAAGTGGCGGCGATCAACATGTTGTACGGCGGGGCAGCCGCGGGTGTCCGCTCCATGACGGCATCCAGCGGACCCGGCATCAGCCTGATGCAGGAAGGCTTCAGCTATCTGGCAGGCGCGGAGTTGCCGTGCGTGATCGCAGACATCATGCGCGGGGGACCGGGACTGGGCAACATTGCTCCCGAACAGGGCGACTACAACCAGATTGTGAAGGGCGGCGGCCACGGCAACTACAAAACACTGGTGCTGGCGCCGGATTCCGTGCAGGAAATGGCCGACCTGACGACTCTGGCTTTCGACCTGGCCGAGCGGTATCGCAATCCCGCAGTGGTGCTGGCCGACGGCTTCATCGGGCAGATGATGGAGCCGGTAACGTTCGCCGAACCGCGGCCCATCGCCCCTCCGGCGGATTGGGCGGTGACGGGCACGAAGGAAACCCGGCGCAACCTGGTGAGTTCGATTTTCCTGGAAGCTGACAAGCTGGAGCAGCACGTCCGCAAGTTGGAGGCCAAGTATCAGGAGGCCGAGCGGCGCGAGACGCGGGCGGAATGCTGGCGTACCGAGGATGCCGATATCGTGCTGGTGGGATATGGGATTGTGGGCCGCATTCTGAAGGGGGTGGTGGAAGAGGCGAGGCGGCACGGGATCCGCGTGGGGCTGCTGCGGCCGATCACGCTGTTTCCGTTCCCGACGGAGCAGATCCGGCAATTGAGCAAGCGGGCGCGGGCCTTTGCGGTGGTAGAGATGAGCACGGGTCAGCTGCGCGACGATGTACGGCTGGCGCTGGAAGGCCGGCGTCCGGTGGAGTTTTACAGCCGCGTGGGCGGCAACGCTCCTTCGGCGGAAGAAGTGCTGGCATTTGTGGAGGCCAAGTTCGCCGCTTTGGTGGAGAAAGAAAACCAAGAGGTGCTGATCCATGGGTAGCTTCACGTTGACACACGAACGGCCGGACAGTTTCTACAACTGCTTCGAGCGCAAGGCGGAATTGCAGCACCAGACGCATTACTGCCCGGGCTGCGGCCATGGCATCGTCCACAAACTGGTGGCGCAGGCCATAGACGAATTGGGCGTGCAGGACCGCACTATCCTGATCAGTCCGGTTGGCTGCTCGGTATTCGGTTATTACTATTTCGACGTGGGCAACGTGCAGGCGGCGCACGGGCGCGCGCCGGCGGTGGCTACGGCGGTGAAGCGCAGCCTGCCGGACAAGATCGTGATGGCATATCAGGGCGATGGCGACTTGGGCGCGATCGGCACGGCGGAGATTGTGCACGCGGCGAATCGCGGAGAACCGATCACGGTGATCTTCGTGAATAATGGCATCTACGGCATGACCGGCGGGCAGATGGCCCCCACCACGCCGTTGGGCAAGAAGAGCACCACCTCGCCGCTGGGTCGCGACCCGATGAACGAAGGCTACCCGCTGCACGTCTGTGAACTGCTGGCCAGCCTAGAGGCTCCGGTGTTTTTGGAGCGGGTGGGGCTGGGCAACAACAAGCAAATCATGGGCGCGGCCAAGGTGATTCGCAAAGCGCTGGAGAATCAGGTGAAAGGCCTGGGCTTCTCGCTGGTAGAGGTGCTTTCGCCGTGTCCGACCATTTGGAAGATGGATCCGGTAGAGGCGCAGCGTTTCGTGCGTGAGGAGATGGCGTCGACTTTCGCCATCGGCAATTACCGCGATCGTACGGCTTCAGCCGCACCGCGCCCGGCTCACGCGGCGCCGCCCAGCCTGGAGGAGTTGCCCGCCCTATTGGACCTGGAATCGGACGGACCGGCGGCGCCGCAGGCTGTGGACGCCAATCCGATCGATTACCGCATCAAAGTGGCCGGTTTCGGCGGGCAGGGTGTGCTGATGCTGGGCGAAGTGCTGGCCGAATCGGGCCTGGATGGCGGATACCAGGTATCGTGGCTGCCCTCCTACGGACCGGAGATGCGCTCCGGCACTTCCAATTGCCATGTGCGCATTTCAAGCCACCCCATCGATTCGCCGCTAGTGACCAGACCGAATGTGCTGCTGGCGCTGAACGAGCCCTCGCTGCACAAGTTCCTCGCGACGGTGGAGCCCGGCGGCATCGTGCTGTATAACGGCGAGGCGATTCCGGAGGGATGTGCGCGCGACGACGTCCGCATGGTGGCGCTGCCGTTCACCCATATTGCCGACGAAATGGGCGTGACCAAGGCTGCGAATATCGTGGTGTTGGGCGCGCTGCTCGAAGCCACGGACATGGTAGAGAGCGAACAGGCCACCCTGGCGCTGCGCAAACTGGTGAAGAGCCAGAAGTGGTTCGACATCGACGTATTGGCGATGGAGCGCGGCCGCGAGGAGATGCGCAAGGCGGCGGTTCCGGTGAGCGAGGACTACCTCTGGGGCGTATAAAAGCCAAAAGGATGCGATGATGTACAGTTCATGCCTGCATCTCATCACGTCGAAGCCCATTTTGAAGCCTCGGAGACTGTCCGGGATGTCGTAATCGGGATGTCGGACGGCCTCACGGTGCCGTTCGCGCTGGCTGCCGGCCTCTCCGGCACCGTATCGCAGACGGGGATTGTGGTGATTGCCGGGCTGGCGGAAATTGCCGCGGGCTCGATCGCCATGGGGTTGGGCGGCTATCTGGCGGCGCGCACGGACCGCGACCATTACAAAAGCGAACGGGAGCGGGAGATTCGCGAGACGGTGGAACTGCCGGCCAAGGAAACCGAAGAGGTGGCCGACGTATTCCGCGGGTACGGCATGAGCGAGGAAGAACTGGCGCCGGTAGTCAAGGCCATTTGCGCGGACCAGACCCGCTGGGTGGACTTCATGATGAAGTTCGAATTGGGCTTCGACGAGCCCGACCCGAAACGGGCGCGCAACAGCGCCATCACCATCGCGGCGTCGTATATTTTGGGCGGCATGGTGCCGCTGGCGCCGTATATGATGGCGAAGAATCTGGACCAGGCGCTCTCCATCTCGGTGGTGGTTACCTTGATCGCGCTGTTCATCTTCGGCTACGTGAAGGGTCGCATGACCGGCATCTCGCCGTTTCGGGGCGGGCTGCAGACTGTGGTGATCGGCGGCCTGGCGTCGGCAGCGGCATTTACACTGGCGAAGCTGATTCGGCCGTCATAGGCAGGACGAGTTAGCGGGTACAGCAGGACAGGATCAGGGCCAGTTCCGCGCCGTGCTCTTCGGAGACGCAGGTATCGTGCGAGCCGGGGATGGCGTGGACTTCCACTTTGCCCGGGGCGACGGCCTGCCAGCCCATTGCCCGATCCGTGGTGCGAAAGAGCGTGGGAGTTTTGGCGCGCAACAGAATCATCCTGCCTCCATAGGTTCCCGGCACGTATTCGCACATGGCGCGATACATGGCAGTGAGGAAGGCCTGGTAGGGTGCGGGCAGGCTGGCCTTGCCGAAGTAGATCAGGGGATCGAGTTCCAAAGGCGCGGGGCGGGCCAGCAGCTCCCGGCCCAACTTGCGAAGGTTGCCATAAGCGCGCCTGCCAAATTCACGCGGTTGAAAGTGAGCGGCCTCGTGTAGCGACCAGGCGGGCAGGTTCTGGAGAATGTCGCGGAGGCGGCCGAGCGGTGTTCGAGAGCTGCCATTCACGGCAGGCATATCGATGACGACCGGTATGGGATCAAAGCCGGCGGTCCGGAGTTGGCGAGCCATTTCCAGCGCGAGGATGCCGCCGAAGGAATAGCCGACCAGAACCACTCGCTGCTCAGGCCGAACCAGCGCGACCACCTGCCGCACTAAGGCGGCGGCCAACGATTGGATGGATGTCCGCGGGCCGGCGAGCGCATCGCTGATATTCAGACCGTAAGCGGGGTGCCCCGGCGGCAGTCTCCGGCCGAGATGCTCGTAGCCGGCAGCCGAACCTCCCAATCCCGCCACAAAGAAGAAGGGGTCCTCCGAACCACCGGCCTGAAACACGATCAGGCCGCCACCAGAGACCTCTCCGCGCATCGCATTGTCGACGCCGGCAGCCATCTGCCGCAGGGTGGGAAAGCGGTGAAGGGCGTCGGGGGGCAGGCTACAGCCGAAGCGTTCGTTCACGGCTACCAGAATGCGAACGGCGATGAGCGAATCGCCGCCCAAGTCGGCAAATGGCGCGTCGTCCGGCACGTCGGGGCGATCGAGGGCGCACTCCCAGATTTCGCGCAGGACGGAGCGGGCGCCGCCGGCCGGAACGGCGGCTTTCGGCAAGCGGCGGCGATCCACCTTGAAGTTGGCGTTGAGCGGCAGTTCCGGCAGGAAGACGATGCTGCCCGGTATGGCGTACTCGGCGAGCTGCTCTCGCAGAAAGCGGCGCAGGCCGGCTTCGGCCGCCTCGGCATCGGGGCGCAGAACCACGTAAGCCACCAGACGATCATTGCCGGCCGAGTCGCTGGACGTGATCACGACCGCGGTTCGGACCGGTGGATAAAGCTCGACCGTTCGCGCGACGGCATCCAGTTCGACACGGTGGCCGCGGATCTTGACTTGTGAATCGGTCCGGCCCAGAAAGAGCAGCGTGCCATCGGGCTGAAAGCGTGCACGGTCGCCCGTCTTGTAGAGGACCGTGCCATCGGATTGGGGCTGAAACTTGAGGCCCGTCAGGGCCGGATCGTTGGCGTAACCGTTGGCCAGGTACCTGCTGCGCACCGCGACCTCACCCTCGGAGCCCGCGGGCACCGGCGCGCCGTATTCATCGAGCAGACTGACCTCTTTGGCAGCCACCGGCCAGCCGATGGGAACCGGGTCCTGCACTGCGCCGCGGGCGGGCACAAAGTATTGCGCGTAGGTGCGGGTCTCCGTGGAAGCCATGGCGTTTTGCAGCACGCAGGATGGCGGGAAGACGGAACGGAAGGCCTCGACGTCGCCGGCGTGTAGCGCTTCACCGCCCACGGATACGAGCCGCAGGTCGGGAAAGCCGCCGTTGCGGCGGCCCAGCAGGCAGATGTGGCGGAGCATGGATACCGTCATGGTGCTGACGGTAATATGGCGGCCCGCGATCCAATCGGGGAGTGCCGTCAGGCTGCGGCGCGCATCGTGGCAGTGGAGTTCGGCTCCGTTGAGCAGGGCTCCGAAAGTGGTGGCCAGCGCGGCGCTGAATGAGAAGGAAAACAGGGAGTCGAAGCGATCGCCGGCGGCCAGGTAGAGGTCGTTCGTCTGCCTGCCGATGTCGAAGAGGATGGCGCGATGAGAGAGTGCGACCATCTTGGGCTCACCGGTGGATCCGGAAGTGGAGTAGAGCGCGGCGATACCGCGCGGTCCGCGAGTGTGGATGGCTTCCGGGGAGCGCTGATGATCGAAGCCCGGGCCGGCCACATAGACTGGGGCGGCCGCCTGCAGCAGTTCGTCAATTTGTTTCCGCGGCAGGGCCGGATCGATGCAGAAGTAGGCAAAGCCGCCGAGCAGCGCGCCCAGCATCGTCTCGACGGTGGCGCGCGCGCTGGGCTGGCAAATGGCGACCACGCCGCCCTCAGTGCCGCAACGGGAGCGCAGGCCTGCGGCTATGGCTTCGGCCGCGAGGAGCAGATCGGAATAGCTGGTGCAAGATTCGCCATCGAAGACGGCACTTGCCGCTCCAGCCCGCTGCGCCACTTCACGGAACCGTTCGGCCAGAGTCGATTCGGCCTCTGAGGGATCGAAGGGACGAAAGCCGGCACGCGGCTGAAAGCCATTGTCGCCGGCATGCGGGGAACGGAAGATGGCAGTTACCGGAGTCATCGGTCAGGCTCGGGAGAATAGCGCCAGGCCTGCGTGATTCCGGCGGTCTGCAAGCCTGCTTTCCGCATGTTGGCATGACTCTGTCCACCGGCTACGGCCCAGGAGTAGAGACGCTGGCAGCCTGCGTCGGCGGCCAGAGCGATGCGGGCAGCCAGCAGGCTGGCGTGACAACCCATTTCGCGAAACTCCGGCAACGCCGCGCCGGCGCAAAGCAGGGCAGCGCCGTCGCATCGCATCAACTGAGCAATACCTGCCGGTTGACCGTCGTACCAGGCCAGCAGGAAATCCAGCTCCGGCCTGTCAAACAGATGCCGCATGTTGCGGAGAGCTGAAGGGATACGATCTTCCTGCGCCTCAAAAGCTCGCAGATACACTAGCAGGTACAGCTCTTGTTCGGAAGGCTGGACGGGACGAATGTCGAAGACGCCGGAGGTGTCGCGTGCGAGTGTACCGATATCGGGTGCGTACATCCAGGCATACCGGTGGGACGGCTTCCAGCCCGTGCGCGAGGCAGCCGAAGCCCCCACCAATTCGCAGCCGAAATTGCCGTGGCGGTAGAACTCCTCGAGTTCCGGAAGAAGCTCCACAACATCAGGCTCCGCGGAGTAGACGCGATTGAAGTAGCCCACGTCATCGAATCGCAGAGCAGTGGCGGAACCGAAGGATGCCACCCGAATGCGATCGCTCAGATGCTCCCGGTGGAGGTAGGTTTCGAGCCGCATGGTGTCATACCGGCAGGCGAGTTCGAGCGCTCTGTCGGCCCCGAGATGCGGCGCATGGTTTGGCGGAATGGGAAGTGTACCAGTCAGAATCCAGTATTGTACGGGATCTTACACGGCGCTGGCGGCACGGTAGGGTCGAAACTTGCCGTTCGATTCCGAGGGGATCTCGTCGACGACTTCAATTCTCAAGGAGACGCCGTCTTCAGCAAGTTCGCGAGTCATTCGGCTCCGGGCAGTCTCCAATTGCTCCGGGGGAAGGCGGACGCCTGCGGAGGGCTGCAGTTTGACAACGATGCTGGCGGCGGCGTCCTGCACGATTTGATAGCGGCTCAGATAGGGACACAGCGGGTAGATCCCCACCGCGAAGATCTTAGGATGAATGATGCGGCCGCTGGGCAGTACAAAAAGGTCGTGGGTCCGGCCATATACTTCGGACAAGCAGGAATTGGGCGCGCCGCATTTGCAATGGGACGGCCCTTGCTGCACCAGATCGCCGGGCATGTAACGAATGAGCGGCGCGGCCCAGGCATGCAATGACGTGAAGGCCAATTCGCCGGACTCGCCGGGAAGCACCGGGATGCCCTCGTGAAGGACTTCGGCCACTACCGAAGAATCCAGTACGTGGTAGTGGTTGCTTTTCGGGCATTGGTGAGCGATGACGTTGCACTCGAAGCAATCGTAGATGTCGAAAACAGGCGCGCCAAAAGCCGCCTCGATTCGCGTGCGGGCCAGGTCTGTAAGCTTTTCAGAATCGGTGGAGATCCAGCGCGGCCGGATGAGGGCTCGGTCCTCCTCGCTGAGTATCTCAATCAGCGAAGACAGGGCGGAGGGATAGCCGCGGATCACGTCCGGCCTTTCTTTCAGTAGCGCCTCCCGAATGGCATTCCGGGGTTGAAAGGCGTGAATCGCGCGATAGCGCAGGATTCCGAGGCGTTCCATAAGTCCGGTGCGGTGCGGTCCCGGGAAATACACCACAGCGCAACGCAGGTCTCTGAGGCGGAGTCCGTAACGATGAATGACGTCGAGACGCAGCAGCCGCAGCAGGCGATCTTCGAACCAGGTGAACCGGACCTCGGTAGGTGCGCCGGTACTGCCGCCGGTGCCATACCGGATCAGGCGGCCCGGGTCGCAATCGGCAGCGATGGCGTCCGACTCGGCGGCGGCCCTCAGATCGTTCTTGGTGGTGATGGGGACGCGCCGCAGGTCGTCCAAAGTGCGGAACTGGTCGGGATGGAAACCGGCGTCATCGAAGCGGCGGCGATAGAAGGGGACAGTCTGGTAAGTGTGCCGGAGTAAAGCTCGCAATCGGGCTACCTGGTAGCGGCGGAGCAGACTAGCGGAGCGGGAGCGGGCGACCAACGGGGCAGCCGCGCCCCAGAATGCCGCGCGGAGATATGGGCCTCGGAGATTCAATCTTTCGAGGATAGCGTATCGAGGATCGTGTATAGATGCGGATTATTGAAGGTTGTGCCACATTGATAGGTATGTGGATGCGAGCGGTCTGTTGGGCGGCCGTGCTGGGTTGCGCGCCGGTTTGGGGCGCTGCGGCTCCATCGCCATCCGACTGGGTCCCCGCGCGGTGGCAGTGGAACGATGCCAAGTCGCTGGAACTGCTCACTGACAATCCCATCAATTGCCTGCTCCTGAAAAGCTATACGCCGGACTTGGTCGCGGCTGCGGCCGAGCGCGGCCTGGTGACGCTGGCGGTGATCACGCCGGGCGGCGACCCGCTTGCCGAGACGCGCAAGGCTTTATCGGCGCGGTTGACCGGGGTGGTGCTCGAGGGGGATTTCGCCGCCGACGTAACGGCGAGCGTCCGCGACGCGGCGGGCAAAGCTCCGGTGATCGAACTGACCTCGCGCAGCCGCATGAAGCTGGGCTCCGGCGCGTCCATCATCGGCACCTATCAGGGTGTGTGGCCGGGCGTGGTGGTGCAGGCGGCGGGCCACGCCAAGTCCGGACCGACCGGGTCGGTGTGGATCGATACGAATACGGGCTTCATCCGCGCAGTGCGCGCCTGGGGCGACACACCGCTGTGGATTGGCAATGAGCCGCCGGCGGATACCGTGATTACGAGTCAGCGCTACCTGCAAGTGATCGCTGATGCGGCGGCGTCGGGCGGACGCTGGGTGATCTCGCTGGATACGGACTTGGCGGCCAAACTGGCGAAGCGGGATGGAGACGCCCTGCGCGACTGGCAGCGCATGGGCGCGATGACGGCCTTCTTCGAACGCCATCCCGAGTGGCGGCACATGAGCGAATTCGGAAAGCTGGCGCTGGTGCAGGACCCTTCCAAGGGCGGCTTACTCTCGGGCGGCATCCTGGACATGATCGCGGTGAAGCACACGCCGGTGCGTCCGATTCCGCGAGAGCATCTGACGCCGGAATCGCTGCGCGGCGCCACGATGGCGGTGAACGTGGACGCCGACGCCCTGACGCCGGAGCAGAAGGACATTCTGCGGAGCTTCACGCGCGGCGGCGGCATGCTGCTGACGGGACCGCCCGGCTGGAAAGACCAGAGTCCCAAAGGCGAAAAGATCACGCTGGATCCGGCGGAACTCGAGCGGCTCAACGATATCTGGAAGGACGTGAATTCGATGGTGGGCCGGCGCAATTTGGGCGTACGGCTGTTCAACGTGGCCTCGATGCTTTCCAACGTGCTGGTTTCGGCCGATGGGAAGAGCGAGGTGGTACACATTGTGAACTACTCGGACTATCCGGTGGAGAATGTGTCCGTCCATTATCTTGGCGAGTATAAGCACGCCACGCTGATCACACCGGAAGGCGCGGAGAAGGTGCTCGAAGTTTACCCGGTGGAAGAGGGCTGGGGCGTGGATATCGACAAGGTGTCGGTCTGCGCGACGATCAGATTGGAGCTGTGACATGACGCGAAGAGAATGGCTGGCAATGATCAGCGCCGCGCCTCTGGTGCGCGCGGCAGGGACTCCCGACGCGCCCGCTGCGCCGGTTTCCATCGCCAAATGCGCTTCCTACGACGAGGACATTACGGCGAAACTCGGGACGATGTTCGACCAGTTGGGCGGTTTGGAGAAACTGGTCCGCAACAAGACGGTGACCGTGAAGTTGAACATGACTGGCGCGCCGAGCCAGCGCGTGCGCGGACTGGCGCCGGCGCTCACCCACTACACGCACCCAAAACTGGTGGGCGCGGCAGCCTACCATTTTGGACGCGCCGGGGCGAAGCGCATTCGCTTTGTGGAGAGTCCGTGGGCCTGGTCGGGACCGTTGGAAGAAGTGATGCTGGATGCTGGCTGGAATCCGCGGGCACTCGTGTCGGCGGCCGGCGGCGTGGAGTTCGAGAATACGAATTATCGCGGCAAGAGCAAGACGTACGCGCGCTTCAAAGTGCCGGGCAGCGCCTACATGTATCCGGCATACGACCTGAACCGCGCCTTCGAAGATACCGACGTTTTCGTGAGCATGGCCAAGCTGAAGAATCACGACACATGCGGCGTGACGCTTTCGTTGAAGAACTGCTTCGGCAATCTGCCGGCGTCAGTGTACGGCGACGATTCGGGCGTGGATGAGCCCAACGAGAAACCACAGAGCGGCCGTTTGGCGGTGGGCCACGCGGGCAAGCGGCAGCCTTCGAAATCGGCTCCGCAAGAGTTGCACTTCGGCGTCAATCACGATCCAGGCTACCGCGTACCGCACATTGTGGCAGACCTGGCGGCGGCGCGGCCGATCCATCTGCAGATCATCGATGGCGTGGAATCCATTGCGGGCGGGGAAGGTCCGTGGATTCGCCGCGTGCGCGTGGTGAAGCCGGGAGTGCTGCTGGCGGGGCTGAATCCGGTGTGCACCGATGCTGTATCCACCGCGGTGATGGGTTACAATCCGCGAGCGATGCGCGGCTCTGCGCCGTTCAAGACCTGCGACAACACGCTGGTGCTGGCCGAGGGGCACGGCGTGGGGACTACGGACCTGAAGCGCATTGAGGTGCGCGGAGTCCCCATCGAGCAGGCGCTGTATCGCTACGATAGTTAGTGGATGGCCACAAAAAAGCGGGTAGGCTCCTATCGCGTCTTCCGGCTGGAATCCTGGGAGTCGTTTCTGCAGCTTGTCAGCAAGCCGCCGTATTCGCATTGGGCATTTCGCGGCGAGCGGGACGAACGCTGGCCGCTTTACAGTTCGCTTTCACGGTACCTGCGGAATTTCGGCGTAGCGCCCGAAGCATGGCCGGAGCAGGAGGCGCGAATCCTGCGCATCTTCAAGCGCAAGGCGCATCAATTTCTGGACAAGCCTCCCGCCCTGGAAGACGACTTCCAATGGCTGGCAATGATGCAGCACCACGGAGCGCCGACGCGGCTGATCGACTTCACGTGGTCGCCGTATGTGGCCGCTTTTTTTGCGCTGGAGCGGACGCTGGCCGACGGCGTGGTGTGGGCGATGAATCCGGCGCGCATCAACAGCAGCCGCGCACCCAAACCGGGCCGTATGGATCCGCGGCAGGGGGATCATTTTCAGAAGTACTTTCTGAAAGGCAACAACCGGATTATCTGGATGGGCGAGCCGCACACGATGAACCGGCGGCTAATCGCGCAGTCAGGTACATTCGCCGTGCCGGGCGTGCTCGACTTACCGATTGAAGAAATCCTGCATCCGAACGATCCGGAGAATATCCTGGCGAAGATCGTACTTGCCAATGCGGTGCGTGAGACGGGCATGCGCGAGTTGTACCGCATGAACATCACGTATGCGACGCTGTTCCCCGATCTGGACGGGCTGGCGCGATCCATGCGGTATGAATTGGAATTTCACTGGGGCTACAATCCGCGAACGATGGAAAAGTATCACGGGTAGGTGGGGATTACTGCGTTAGAGCCAGGTGTTCGTGCGGCAAGTGCTGAAGCCATCGAAGCTGCACCGGCGTTTCGGGAATGGTCTGCTGGCGGGCCGCACTGACCACTCCGATGGCGTCGTCGACACTCATTCCAGACTTCAACAGTAGCCCGGCGGCAATCAACCCTGAACGGCCCACGCTTTGGCGACAATGGATAGCTATATTCTTGCCTTCGTCCAACTCGGCGGCAAGACGATCTAATAATAAAAGGGCATCTTTGGTGGATGCGGGCACGCCGCGATCCGGAATCGGAAACGAATGGAACCGAATGTTCTGCGCTTTAGCGGCGGAGGCCTCCTGGCCCAGTTCCAACTGTGCAGCTTCGTCCTCTTCCAGTAAAGAAACGGCGACATCAATTCCGGCGCGTCGCCAGCCGCTGACCTCGTCTTCAAGCCAGTCGCCGCCACGAGGCCGCGTCACCAGCGCCATTCTCCCTCGCCATGGTCCAGGAATCCAGAAAAAGTCAGGCTTCATGATTCTCTTTTGATTATCTCTCTTGGAAGTTGATCGATGTTTTCGCCTCGTTCAATTAAGATGCTGAGCCGGTGGTGGCCGTCCAGGACAGTTCCGTCGTTCCGGACCTTCAGCGATCCGGGCTCTCCCGGACTGAGGGACGATTTCAGGGCGTCACGTCGAGGTATTCCGGATGAGGAAGTGGTGGAACTATCGAGCCCTCCTGCCCGGCGGCTTGCCGCTTTGCGATCCGAGCCAAAACGAAGTTGTGCTGCTTACAGTCAACGGACGGAGTTGGCATCGCTCCGCGATTAAGTTGCCGCCACCCGGGTCAATCCGGCATCAGAACCGGGATGACTTTGTTTCCGTGGCGCTGTTCTTTCTGGAGGGCAAGCGCCAGACGAATCACTCCCCGCTCCAGCAGTGCGAAGAGCGCATCTGCGTCGCGACCTTCACGCTTCAGGAGGAAGGCCGCCTCTGTCAATACTTGCTCGCAGGTAAGAAGAGGCGGACGGAGACGTTTCCATTGTTCGACAGCCCAGGCCCGTGTCCACTATTGCCCGAAATCGTCCACATATTTTGGATTAACCGCCAGATCCTTGGGTAGACCTTTCAAGGAACCAGCGAGATCACGCGCAAGATCGTAACACGAGGCTGTCCGTGGCTGGGGTTGTTTGCGTAGGGCTTTTTCGAGGCTCTCCCGAACGAGCCAGGATTTTGTTACGCGCCGCGCCTTCGCTTCCTGATTCAGCTGTACCAGAAGGTCTTCGGGCAGCTTCAAAGAGATAGTGCGCATCACTTTAGAGTAATACGCGCGATTCGCCGCGCAATACCGAAGCTGTGTAGCTAACGAGCCTTCTCCATAACTGTACGTAAGATGGTATTGATCCGGGTTGAATAGCCGTGCCCATATTGCATGAGCCAGTCATAGACTTCCCGATCCAGGCGAGCCGCCACCAGCACTTTGGGCATTCGTCGAAATTGCGCGAGTTGTTTGTTGGAGAGAGCGGGAATGTCTGAGTAGTCAATTTCGGAGTCTTGCCCGGCCGCTTGCTTTCGTGCGATCCGAGCAAGAACGGACTTTTGCTTCTTACTGGGTGGCTTGTTGAATATAGATTCGGATGCTTTCTTCTTTGTCATGTTCGTTCTCCACACGGTAGACATGCACAACCAGAAGTACGGTGCCGTCCGACTCAAACCGCATCGTTATACAAAGTGTATAACGTTGGCTGCCAAGATCAACTCCTTGATCCGGGCCGGCGTTGCCGATGGGCCTTAAGCCCGCATGGCGGGGGCGGGGGTCGCGGGACCGAGTTGGGGGAGGAGGTCGCAGGATTCGGCTTCGGCGATTTCTCCGCTGCGACGGATGGCGCGGAGGAGGTCGAGTGCCTCGGGGAGAGCGAATTGCTCGCCGATGAAGGCGGAGACGAAACGGCCTCCGCGAATTTCGCCGCGCGATTCCATGCGGCGCAGCACCACCAGGAGATCGCGCCAGGTGGGAGCCAGGGGCTCGCGCACCGCGATATCGCGGAACACCACTCCCCAGCGAGCGAGGAGTTGGCGGGCGAAGGCTTCGGCGTTGCCGTCGGCGGCGACTGCCGTGTGACGCAGGAGAGCCCAGCGTCCAGGGGCATGGCGCGGGCGGGCGGTGCGGCCGCGGCCTTCTCCGCGACGGCGTTTGGGATCAAGGAGCGCGCGGAGATTCTCGAAACCGTCGGCTGTGACCAGACCGGCCGCGACCAGTTCCCAGAGGGCGTCTTCCACTTCACTGGCCAGGCGGCTGGTGGCGCGCGTGAGATCCGTGAAGAACGACGCGCCGCGTGATTCGATGGCTTCCAGGACTTCGCGCGCGGGATGCGAGAGCGAATCTTTCGGCGAAGGCGATGGCGTGGCGAGCAGCCATGGCGCATCCTCGCGCAAGAAGATGGCGAGAGGCGCCACTCGCGTGGGACGCACGCGGCGGCTCTTGTTTTCTTCCCGCTCGCGCTCAAACGCCGGGTGGGGCGAGAGGCGGCCCCAACTCACTTCGCCCGAGAGGCAGAGCTGATCCAGATACTCGGGCTTGTATTTGGCGACGCGGCGCGGCAGGACCACCGTTTCCCAGGCGGCAGCCGCAAACTCGCTACCCTGCAACTGTTTGATGATCTGCAGCGTGCCATCCACGCCATGCAACTGCGTGCCGGGCGCGGCGTGCTGCCAGCGATTGAGGAAGGCGTAGAACTCGGCCGTGGTGACCGGTTCGATCTCGCGGCGCAGCCTGCCGATGGTGAGGCGGTGGATGCGCGCCAGCAGGCGCCGGTGGCACCACTGGAGTTCGTCAGCCGGAGAAAAGCTACCGCGCAGGATCTGGCCTTCGGCTTCGAGTTGCGCCAGCGCCTGATCCACCAGGTCGCGGTGCATGGCGAGAGTGGTGGAGAGATGGGCGGCAGTCACTGGTCCGGAGCATTCGAACCAGCCGCGCAGAATCTCGGCAGCGCAGCGTTCGGGGCTCTCGGGAATGGCGCGCATGCCCTCGGGCGCGGTGAGCGCCGGACGGATGGGGGCGTGGGGATAGACGCGGCGCACCAGATCCAGACGCTCGGCGGGAATCCAGAAATCGCGGCCTTCAGCAGTGAGCGTGGCGGCGCGGCGGGCCGCGGCGAGTTCATCGAAGAGCGGCGCGAGGGCGGGGTCCGCCGGGAGAAGGCTGAGTCCCAGCAGCGCTTCGTGGACTTCGTCGGCATCGCGCATGGGCGGCCAAGCTTCGGCGGCGACCTGCGCGATGGCGGCCGGGTCGAGCGCGCCGGGGCCATCGGCGGAATCGGCGGGCAGGGAGCGGCGCATCTGCACGGCGCGGGTGCGGCGCTCCTCGAGCGGAGCATCGTCCAGAAAGGCGTAGGGGTTGGCGTTGAGAAGCTCGTGCGAAAAGGGCGAAGGCTCGGGCGTATCGATGGAGCGGGTCTCGATTTCGCCATCCTGAATGGCGGTGAGCAGGGCCTCGAGGCCGCGCAGGTCCATGGCTTCGTAGAGGCAGTTGGCGATGGTCTCCTTGACCAGAGGATGATCGGGGATGCGGACCTCGCCCGCGAGATTCTCGGGGCAGGCGGCCTGGTCGGGGAAGACGGCGGCCATCAAGTCGTCCGCGCGCATGCGTTGGATGGGCGGGGGCACCTTGCGGCCTCCGGAATAGCGCGGAATGGTGAGGGCGCGCGAGGCATTCCAGCGCCAGCGCGCGCCGAACATGGGAGCGGCGAGCAGGGCCTGCGTGAGCACGTCGCGGACGGTGGCGGCACGCAGAAATTCGAAGACGACTTCGAGCGGGAAGGAGTGCTGCTCACCCAGCGAGATGACGATGCCGTTATCGGTGGCAGCGGCCTGCAGTTCGAAATTGAAGGAGCGGCAGAAGCGTTTGCGCAGCGCCAGACCCCAGGCGCGATTGATGCGCGAACCGAAGGGCGCGTGGAGCACGAGCTGCATGCCGCCGCCTTCATCAAAGAAGCGTTCGGCGACCACGCGGCGGGTGGTGGGAACGGCTCCGAGCGCAGCGGCTCCGGCCTGCACATAGGCAACGGCCTGCTCAGCGCCGCTGCGGTCGAGGCCGCATTCGTCTTGCCAGTGCGGCGGGTCGGGCCGCGCGACCATGTCCTCACGGAGGCGGGAAACTTCGGCCGACAGTTCGAACGTGCGGCCGGGGGCCTCGCCGAGCCAGAAGGGAATTCCGGGCGCCGCGCCATGGGCGTCTTCCACGCGGACGCGGCCGGGCTCGATGCGGCGAATGCGCCACGACGTGGTGCCGAGCAGGAAAACATCGCCGGCCAGGCTTTCCACGGCGAAATCTTCGTCGAGCGTGCCGACGGTGGTGCCTTCGGGTTCAGCAATCACCAGGTACTGCGCGGTCTCCGGGATGGCGCCGCCGCTGGTGATGGCGGTGAGGCGGGCATTGCGGCGGCCCTTCAACCGGCGATTCACGGCATCGCGATGCAGATAGGCTCCGCTGCGTCCACGGGCGGTGGCTATGCCTTCAGAGAGGATCTCGAGGACGGCGTCGAAATCCGCGCGCTCCAGCGTGCGGTAAGGCCAGGCGCGGCGGACGAGATCGAAGAGTTCGTCTTCGCCGAAATCTTCGCAGGCACAGGCGGCGACGATCTGCTGCGCCAGAATGTCGAGGGCGTTGTGGGGAATCTCCAGGCGGTCGAGGTCGCCGCGGCGGATGGCGCGTACCAGGGCGGCGCATTCCACCAGTTCGTCGCGCGTGGTGGCGAAGATGCGGCCTTTGGGCAGCGCGCCCACCCAGTGTCCGGCGCGGCCGATGCGCTGCAGGGCCACGGCAATGGAGCGCGGAGTGCCGATCTGACAGACCAGATCGACTGTGCCGATATCGATGCCGAGTTCGAGAGAGGCGGTGGCCACGACGGCGCGCAATTCGCCATTCTTGAGGCGCTTCTCGGCCTCCAGGCGCAGGGCGCGAGAGAGGCTGCCATGGTGCGGCAGCACGACATTTGCGCCGAGACGCTCTTCCAGATGATGGGAGACGCGCTCGGCCAGGCGGCGCGTATTGACGAAGACGAGCGTGGTGCGATTCTCCTGGATGAGCGCGGCGACGCGGTCGTAGATCTCGCCCCACATTTCGTTGCTGGCCACTGCGCCCAGTTCGTCGCGAGGCACTTCCACGGCGATGTCCATGGCGCGGCGATGTCCCACGTTGACGATGCGGGCCTTGTCGCTGAGGAAGGCGGCGACCTCTTCGATGGGCTTCACGGTAGCGGAGAGGCCGATGCGCTGGGGATGCGGCAGGCCGCTCTGTTCCACCAGGCGATCCAGGCGGGCCAGCGAGAGGGCGAGGTGGGAGCCGCGCTTATCGTCGGCCACGGCGTGAATTTCGTCCACGATCAGCGTGCCGACTTGCGCCAGCATCTCGCGAGGCTTGGCGGCGGTGAGCAGGATGTAGAGCGATTCCGGCGTGGTGACCAGGATGTGGGGCCGTTCGCGGGTCATGCGCTGACGCTCCCACTGCGGCGTATCGCCGGTGCGCAAGGCGGTGCGGATGGGGGCAAGCTGGACACCGCGCTCGGCGGCGAGGGCGGCGATCTCGGCGAGGGGCACTTCGAGGTTCTTGTGAACGTCGTTGCTGAGGGCCTTCAGCGGGGAGACGTAGACGACTTCGGTGCGGTCGGGAAGGGGTCCGAGACGGGCGCGGCGCACCAGGCCATCGATGCATTGCAGGAAGGCGGCGAGCGTTTTACCGGAGCCGGTGGGGGCGGAAATCAGGACGTCGGCGCCTTCGCGAATCAGGGGCCAGCCCTGTAGCTGCGGTTCGGTGGCATTGCCGAAACGCGTGGCGAACCATTCGGAAACCAGGGGGTCGAAGCTGGACAGCACTATTTCTATTTTACCGCCTGCTAAACTCGGAGCATGGGAGCCGGCCGGAATCCATTCCCCATTCTTGAGGGTCATCAGGCGGAGACTGCCTGGACGGGCGCAGCCCCGCGCATCAGCTCATTGTTGATCAAGCCTGCATCGGCGGTCTGCAACCTGGACTGCTCGTACTGCTTCTATCTGGATCGCGAGGCCGACCCATATAAAGCGCTGCCGGCGCGCCGCATGACGGCGGAGACGCTGGAGCATCTGGTGAGTTCGTACCTGTTCTACTCCTACCCGCAGAGCACTTTCGCGTTCCAGGGTGGCGAGCCCACGCTGGCGGGACTGGGCTTCTTTCAGCAACTGGTGAAGTTTCAGCAGGAGCACGGGCGCAACGGGCAGGCTGTGAGCAATGCGCTGCAAACCAACGGCATGCTGTTGGATCAGGACTGGTGCGACCTGTTCCGCAGCACCAACTGGCTGCTGGGGGTTTCGCTCGATGGACCTGAAGAGATCAACGACCTCTACCGCTATAACAAAGAGGGTCGCGGCACCTGGAAGCGCGTGATGCAGAGCGTCGAGTTGCTGCAGAAAAATAAGGTGGAGTTCAACATCCTCTGCGTGTTGAGTCAGGCGAACGTGGGGAAGGCGAAAGAACTGTATCGTTTCTACCGGTCGCTGGGGGTGGACAACGTGCAGTACATCCCGCTGGCCGAATTCGATGGCGCTGGCAATCCTCTGCCCTTCACCATTACACCGGAGCAATACGGCCGCTTCTTGTGTGAGACGTTCGACGTGTGGTGGCCGGAGCGGCGGCGGATGCGGGTCCGCTTCTTCGACAATATCGCGGAGGCGCTGGCGGGGCAGAAACCCGGCAACTGTACGATGCACGAGACCTGCGACAGTTACGTGGTGGTGGAATACAACGGCGACGTATACCCCTGCGACTTCTTCGTGGAGGGCGGCTGGAAGCTGGGCAACATCACGCTGGATTCCTGGTCGGAAATTGCGCGCCGCACCAAGCGGTACAGCTTTGCTTCGAAGAAGACGCTGGCCCATCCCGAGTGCCAGGTCTGCGAATACCAATCGATCTGCCACGGCGGATGCCCCAAGTTCCGGCACGGTCCGCACGGCCGTTTCGACGATCTGGATTATTTCTGCCAGGCGTACAAGATGATCTATGCGCGGTCGGTGGACCCTCTGCGGGCTGAGTTGAAGCGCATGGGACTGGTGCAAAGCGGGGAAACCGCTCACTAACTATCGCAGCGGCTCGATGGTCATACGGCCGTTGGTGGCCACCCGGAAATATTCGGCGACAGCGGCTTGGATGCGGCGGGCGTCGGCCAGTTTTGCCGGGTCGGGCGGCCGGCCGTCTTCGTGGAGAAGATAGATCTCGAGTCGGTAATCGTGGGGCGATTCGTGGGGAATCGCGGCGCGTGGACCGTTAGCTTCGACGATCCCGGCAATCGTTACCGGCACCGGGGAGCCGCCCTGGTATTCGTTGACGCCGGTCTCTTTGGCGCCGGCGATGAAGAAGGTGTCGGTCACTTCTTCGGGTGGGATCAAGCCCATCTGATACAGATCGAGTGAGCAGAGTCCCGTGGGCACTCCCCAGGGCGCGAAGGCACCGTGCGGACGGCCTCCGGGCTCCTGTACGACAGTCATACCGCCCATGATCGACTGTTCCGGGTATGGCGTGTCGCTGTACAGTTTCCAGACCGGAGTGACGACCGACGTATTCAGCATCATGCTCCAGTGGAACAGTCGAGGTTCGACCAGCGCCTCGGTATCCGGCGGCTTCCATTTGAGGGTGGCTACCCAGCGGTGCGTCATCTCGTGCGCCATCCATCCGACGGCATACGGGTAGTTGTGGAAGGGCCGTCCCTTGTCGGCCACGGTCTCGGCGAACTGCGGTCCCATGTAGACCGGACCGGCAGTTTGCAGCAGCACGGGCGAATTGAAGATCTGGCTGGGGTCGCCTTCGTCAGAGCCGTTGCTGGAGCCGGCATTGTGGATGTCGTCGATGCGGAAATCCGTGAGGACCATGGCGAACTCGGCGTCGGCCGGGACGCGCTGGTAGATATTCTGCAGCGTGGCCTGCCGCGACTTGGCGAGGAAGGGATAGTGGAAGATCTCGTAAATATTGCCCGCCGTGTGCTTCAGACCGGTGTGGAGATGGTACCCCGAGACCCACGCGCCGGGCAGGGAGACAGAGCGCATGTCGCCGGTCCGCACTGTGGGATCGGCCATGATGTCGGCGAAGGTTTCGGCCTTCCATTCGAGGGGGACGGCGGAATTCTTGAGGCCGATTTTCGGCAGGTAGAAATCCACGATATTGGCGTGTGCGGTTGCCACGGTCTTCGCGGTGCAGTCGTGGCCCACCGGCTGATCCTGGGGATTGAAGGTGACGCAGGTGGTTCGGGATTTTCGGCCCGTGGAATCGATATCGAGGAGGATGCCGTAGACGTCTTTGTCGTTGAAGGCCGCGGCAACGTAGCGGGTGTGGCCGGCGGACGTGGCCGGAATGGCGCCGGCCAGCTGGATGGAAAAGTGGAGGTCGGCGCCTTCGTCGGTGAGCGTGGCGAGCCGCAGATCGAGCGATGGGGGCACACCCGGTGCGGGGGGCAGTTCCACGCGATCGAGAAGTTTGCCGGGGGATGAGGGGCCGGGGAAGATGCCCGTGATGCCATCTTTTTCGGCGACGCTGCCGTAGCGAAATTCGATGGAGCCGTCGGGTGAAAGCCGCGCCTGGAAGAGGCTCTCGCCCAGCGGCGTGTAGGCTTGATGGGCATCCTGCTGGCGCACCGTCCGCCAGGTGACCACAAAGCCGCCGCGCGAGGCGCTGGTAGAGATGCGCGATTTCTCCACCGAATTCAGTCCCCACAAGGGAACAATCAGGCGGCGCTTACCTGCAATGGAGTCGACATCGAAGGAAGAGGCCAGGGATCGAATGGTTCCGTCCGGCCAGGTGTCGGGCATGCCGGAACCCGTGTTTTCAGGGCCGCCGAAGGTCAGGCTGCCATTGACGTTGATGTAGACTTCGTCCCAGGTTTGGCCGGCGAAGGGAAAGGCGAAGGGGAGATGGCTGCGCCAGTAGCCGGCTTTGGGGTCGGTTGGGAGGCCAAGCGGGGTGCCGTTTTCGAGCGCGCCGCGGAAGGGAGCGGCGGTGACGTCGTATTGTGCGGCTCCGCGCGGGGTGAGGCGGAGGCGTTGATGGGCGAGATCGAAGTAGTGGGCCGGATGCTGCAACAGCGCGCCGACGGGCAGCGGGGTGACCGCCGGTAGGACGATAGCAGCCAGCAGGAGGAGGGCAGGAGCGCGCCAGGGCAGCATCCTGCCAGTATATTGTGTCGGTTGCGATTAGACGTCGAGGTTTTTGACGTCCAGGGCGTTTTCTTCGATGAATTTGCGGCGGCTTTCCACGTCTTCGCCCATCAGCGTCGAGAAGATCTCTTCGCTTTGTACGGCGTCTTCGAGCCGCACCTGGCGCATGACGCGCTTCTCGGGATTCATGGTGGTGTCGGCAAGCTGGTCGTAGTCCATCTCGCCCAACCCCTTGTAGCGGGTCACCGTGACGTCCTTCTTGCCTTCGCTCTTCACGTACTCCAGCAGGTCTACCCAGTTGGGCTGGGCTTCGCGGCGTTCATTTTTAATGACGACGAAGGGCGGCTTGTTAAAGCGAGCCACGGTGCGGGCCAGTGTGCGGAAGCGGCGATACTCGGGCTGCGAGGTGAGGGCCACGCCGATGCGGCGTTCGGCATTGGTGGAATCGTGGAAGACCACTTCGTGCGCCGAGTGCTCCTCGTCTTTGCGCATGATGGGGTTCAGGCCCATGGTCTTCAGCGCTTCGTAGACCGGTTGGAGATTGGCTTCTTCCTGGAATTCGGCCTTGTTATCCAGGCGCAGATCGATATTGGCCAGGACGTCCACCACGCGGGAATCGCGCATCCGCCGTTCCAGCTTGTGGAAGGTCTCTTCGTATTCGTTGAGGTTGGTGAGGAAGGTGCGGAGTTCGGTGCCCTCAAGGACGGTTTCGGCGCCGGCGCCGTTGGAGTGGATTTCGAGCGACAGGTTTTCCGTGGCCCGCCGCATGATTTCTTTGGTGAATTCTTTTTCGTCTTTGAGGTACTTCTCGCTCTTGCCCTTCTTGATGCGATACAGCGGCGGCTGGGCGATGTAGACCCGCTCCCGCAGAATCAGTTCGTGCATGTGGCGGAAGAAGAACGTGAGCAGCAGGGTGCGAATGTGCGAGCCGTCCACGTCGGCATCGGTCATGATGATGATCTTGCCGTAGCGGATCTTGGTGGCGTCGAAATCGTCTTTGCCGATGCCGGTGCCGAGCGCCGTAATCATGGCGCGAATTTCTTCGTGGCCCAGCATCTTGTCGTAACGGGCCTTTTCGACGTTGAGAATTTTTCCCTTGAGCGGCAGGATGGCCTGGAATCTACGGTCGCGACCCTGTTTGGCGGTGCCGCCGGCCGATTCTCCCTCAACCAGGAACAGCTCGCAACGCTCCGGATCTTTCTCCTGGCAGTCGGCCAGTTTGTGGGGCATGCCGCCGGATTCCAGGGCGCCTTTGCGGCGCGTGAGATCGCGAGCCTTGCGCGCGGCCTCGCGGGCGCGGGAGGCTTCGATGGCTTTGGTGACGATTTTGCGGCCGACGGTAGCGTTCTTATCGAAGTACTCGCTGAGCTTCTCATTGACGAACTGCGTCATGGGCCCGGCGATGTCGCTGTTCAGTTTGCCCTTGGTCTGGCCTTCGAACTGCGGCTGCGGCACTTTCACGCTGACCACGGCAGTCAAGCCTTCACGTACGTCATCGCCAGTGAGATTCTCTTTCACGTCGCGGAAAAGACCCTGCTGCTGGCCAAAGGCATTGATGGTGCGGGTGAGCGCCGTGCGAAAGCCGGTGAGGTGGGTTCCGCCATCGACGGTGTTGATGTTGTTGGCGAAGCTGAAGACGTTTTCCGAGTACGTGTCGTTGTACTGCAGGGCCATTTCCATGGTGATGCGGGTGCCGTTGGGCATGTCCCGGTCTAACTCGAAATGGATGGGCTTTTCGTGCAGCACCTGCTTGCCGCGATTGAGGTGGCGGATGAACTCGGCGATGCCGCCGCTGTAAATAAATTCCTGACTTTTTTCCGGGTCGCTGCGTTCGTCGAGGAGAGTGATTTTCAGACCCTTGTTCAAGAAGGCGAGTTCGCGCAGGCGCTGCGCCAGCGTATCGAAATTGAACTCGGCCGCGGTCATGATGGTGGTGTCGGGCTTGAAGGTGACGCGGGTGCCGGTCTTGCGGCCCGCTTTGCCGGCCTTCACCAGGGGCGCCTTGGGGATGCCGCAGGAATATTCCTGCGTCCAGGTGTAGCCGTCGCGCCAGATTTCCAGCTCCAGCCGTTCGGAGAGCGCGTTGACGCAGCTCACGCCTACGCCGTGCAAGCCGCCGGAAACTTTGTAGCTTTTGGAATCGAACTTGCCGCCCGCGTGCAGTTTGGTCATGACGACTTGAGCGGCGGAGACGCCCTCTTCTTCGTGCATGTCCACGGGAATACCGCGGCCGTTATCGATCACCGTTACGGAATTATCGTCGTGGATGATGACGTTGACTTCAGTGGCATGACCGGCGAGCGCTTCGTCTACGGAATTGTCGACGACTTCGTACACCAGGTGATGCAGGCCCATTTCACCGGTGGAACCGATGTACATGGCCGGACGCAGGCGGACTGCTTCCAGACCTTCAAGGACCTTGATGCTACTGGAATCGTAAACGTCACCGCCGCCGGTGTTGGGAGTAACTTCGTTTGGCATATCTTGTTACGTTTTGGTTCTTCAAATTCGCATCGGCATTACGACATAACGGTATTGATCCGTAATGGCGTCGCCGGCCGGACGCAATTCGCCGGCGCTTTTTTGATCTTTCAGTTCGAAGGAAACGTGGTCGGTGGAAATGGCGCGCAGGAAATCCAACAGGTATTGCGCATTGAACCCGATCTCCAGGTCCGGACCGGAATATTCGCTGGTGACACTTTCTTCGCTTTCGCCCATTTCTACAGAGGAAGAGAAAATACGGACTTCGCCATTGGTGAACTGGACGCGAATGGCGCGGGAACGTTCGTCGGCGAACTGCGCCACACGCTCAATGGCAGACTTGATTTCGTCGCGCTGCAGTTTGGCCGAGAGGGTGTGATCCTTGGGCAGAACGCGTTCATAATCCGGGAAATTGCCGGTGAGTTTGCGCGTCATCAAGAGGCGATGGCCGACTTGAAAAAACAAATGATTGTCGTCGCCGGAAAAAATCGCTTTGGCGTCGGGGGCCGCATCGTCGGCCAGTTTCACCAGTTCCGCCATGGCTTTCTTGGGGACCAGCGCGCGGAATTGCTGATCCACCTGACCGCTCTCCGACGGCGGCGCCTGGACAAATGCCAGGCGGTGGCCGTCCGTCGCCACCATCGTCAAACCTTCGGGACGCATCAGCAGGAGAGCGCCATTGAGCGTGAAGCGGGATTCCTCCATCGAGATGGCGAAACCGGTGCGCGAGATCATCGAGGCCAGCGTCTTCACCGGAATTTCGGCAATGGCGTCGGGCGTGGCCGGCAATTCGGGAAAACTCTCGCGCGACATACCGGCGATCCGCGTGCGCGACCGGCCGCACGTGATGGCCGCCCAGTGGTTCTCCAGGAACTTCATGTTCACATCGCCTTCGGGAAGGAGGCGGACAAATTCCAGGAGTTTACGCGCCGGAACCGTGCCGGAGCCTTCTTTTTTGATGCGCGCCGGGCAGGAACAGCGGATGCCCAGTTCCAGGTCTGTGGCGGTGAGCGTGACCCGGTCTCCTGCGGCCTCCAGCAGCACGTTGGACAGGATGGGTATGGTGGTTTTCTTTTCCACCACGCCTTGCGACAGACTCAGTTCTCTTACCAGATCGGACTTGCTGACGGTGAATTCCATAGGGCCACAGCTCCTATCTCTTCAGGCTGTATAGATGAGCACTAATTAGAACCGTTTTCATCGGGCCTGTGCAATTGTTGAAGGCTACCTAAATTATACTAAATTCAACTACTTTTGACTACAGCAACTTGATGATAAGGCCCGGAAAAAGCTGCAAAA
>DASZMZ010000122.1:0-13874 GCA_035551455.1 Candidatus Sulfopaludibacter sp. | reverse complement strand
TTTGCTACGCGCTTGCGGCGTCGTTGGCGGTTCTCGCCTACGGCGCCAAACCCACCACTCCGGCCAAAAAAGCGCCTGCCAAGAAGACCGTCGCCAAGAAAACAACAAAAAAGGCCGCGCCCCGCACCACTTGGCGCAACCGCCAGACCGTCCCCAGTCCCGAGCGCTACAAGGAAATCCAGGACGCTCTGGTGGCAAAGGGCTATCTGAGAACGGAAGACACCGCCAGCGGCTGGAATCAGAGTTCGATGGATGCCCTCAAGCGCTTCCAGACCGACCAGAAGATCGACAACAGCGGCAAAATCAATTCGCTCTCATTGATCGCTCTGGGCCTCGGTCCCAAGCACGACGCCAATCCCACCAAAGCCCCCGACGCCGTCTCGCAACAAGACCGCTAGATCTCGTTCACAACTCCTATTTCGGAGTCGCCCTTGACACGGGAGTACCATTCAATCAGTTGAAGATCGAACTCGCCGCCCTCCTGTCATCCGAGTAGGACAGACGATCGCCTTGCGTCGTCTGTTCCAGGCCTCCGGCCTGCAGTTATCGGCGTCCCTCGGCGTGAATCGGCGGCTCCTCTTTTGAGAAGACCTTCAGCAGGAAGGCATACTCGAACGCCGTCTCGCGGAACTTCTCGTACCGTCCGGAAGCTCCAAAGTGACCCGCCCCCATATTCGTCTTGAGCAGCAGGAGGTTGTCATTTGTCTTCACAACGCGCAGCAGGGCTGCCCATTTGGCCGGCTCCCAATACGAGACCCGCGGATCGTTCAGCCCGGCGGTGATCAGCATATTCGGATACGCCGCGGGCCGGACATTGTCGTAGGGCGAATAGGATCGGATGTAGCTGTACCAGGGCTCCTCGGTGGGGTTGCCCCACTCCTCGTATTCCGGAATGGTGAGCGGCAAGGTGGCGTCCAGCATAGTGTTGAGCACGTCCACGAAGGGCACCTTGGCAATCGCAGCATGGAACAGGTCGGGCCGTAGATTGACAGCGCCGCCCATCAGCAGACCGCCGGCGCTGCCGCCCAGAATCGCCAGACGGGCGGGCGACGTGTACTGTTCCGCAACCAGGTGTTCCGCGCAGGCCACGAAATCCGTGAAGCTGTTCTTCTTGTGAAGCAGTTTGCCGTCGTCGTACCACGGACGGCCCATCTCGCTACCGCCGCGCACATGGGCGATGGCGTAGACGAAGCCGCGATCCAGCAGACTGAGCCGGTCCGACGCGAAGGCCGGTTCGCTCGCGTGGCCGTACGCGCCATAACCGTAGAGCAGCGCGGGCGCCGCACCGTCGCGTCGGAAGCCCCCCCGGTAGACCAGCGAAATCGGCACGCGGACCCCGTCGGGGGCAGTGGCGAAAATCCGTTCGGAGGCATATTGCGTGGCGTCGTAGCCGCCCAGCACTTCGGTCTGTTTCAGCAACTCCCGCGAGCGCAAATCCATGTCGTAATCGAAGACCGAGAGCGGCGTCACCAGCGACGTGTAGGAGAATCGCAGCACCCGGGTATCGAACTCCGGATTAGTGGCCGGTGTGACCGTATACACCGGCTCCGGGAATTCCACGCGGTGGCGCGCGCCGGTCGACAGCCTTTCGATTTCAATTTGGCGGAGGCCGTTGTCGCGCTCCAGCAGCATCAGATGATCGCGAAAAGCATCCACCTCCTCGATCATCACCGCGTCGCGATGCGGCCGGACTTCCACCGCATTTTGCGGAGACGGATTGGCGGCCGGCGTCTTCACCAGGCGGAAATTGCGGCCGGCGTCGTTGATGCGAATGTAAAAGTCGCCGCCATGGTGCGCCGCGTCGTACTCCACTTCGTGGACACGCGGAAACATCACGCGGAAATCGCCGGCGGGAATGTCCGCCTGCACAAAGCGAACTTCCGACGTCGTATGGCTGAACGTCTCGATGAAGACATACGCCCCGCTTTTGGTGCGCATCACATCCAGTTCGAAGCGCTCGTCCGCTTCGTGGAACACCAGGGCGTCGGCGCCGCCGCCCAATTCGTGGCGAAAAACTTTGTAGGGCCGCTTGGCTTCATCCACCGTGGCGTAGAAGAACGTGCGGCTATCGTTGGCCCATGCCAGCGCCGCGCTCGTCCCGCCGATCTGCTCCGGAAGAAGTTCGCCGGTGGAGAGGTCTTTCACGCGGACGGTATAGATCTCGTCGCCGTCGAAATCCGTGGAGTAGGCCAGCAGCCGGTGGTCGGGACTAGCCTCGAAGACGCCGATCCGGAAATACTCGCGGCCCTCAGCCAGAATGTTGCCGTCCAGCAGCAATTCCTCAGCGGCGTCGAGACTGCCGCGCTTCCGGCAGTAGATGCCGTACTGCTTGCCCTGTTCGGTCCGCGTGTAATAGAAGTAATCGCCTTGCCGGACCGGAACGGAGAGGTCGGTCTCCTTCACGCGGCCCACAATCTCGCTGTACAACTGGGCGTGAAGGCCTTCCTGAGGCTGCATCACCGCGGCGGTGTAGGCGTTTTCGGCCGCAAGATAGTCCAGCACTTCGGGATTGGTCTTCTCGCGAAGCCAGTAATAATTGTCGATGCGCGTCTCACCGTGCAACTGGGAGACTTTCGGGCGAATGGGGGCAGCGGGCGGTATCAAAGCTTAGTGTATACTGCCAATCCAGGAGGGGATTTTCATGGCATCTCAAGGACAGGCGCCGCATTCGGCGTCGCCGGCACTGATTGTCGAAACACTCAGTGCACATCAAAGGACAGCCGCGCTCATAGCGGCCATCGAACTGGATTTGTTCCGCGCCGTTGGGGATGGGCCGGCGGATGCGTCGACACTGGCGCAGCGCTGCAGCGCCTCCGAACGCGGCACCCGGATTTTGTGCGACTACCTGGTGGTTCTGGGCTTCCTCCAGAAGGCGGACTCCACCTATTCCCACACGCCCACGAGCGAGCAGTTTCTGGATCCGCGATCTACGGCCTGCATCGCGTCCACGGCGCGCTTTCTGGCGCTGCCGGAAATGATCGAAAGCACCCGCCATCTGACCGAAATTGTCCGCACTGGCCGCACCGTGCTGCCCGGCGAAGGCAGCGTGGAACCGGACAATCCCATCTGGGTGGAATTCGCCCACAGCATGGCGCCGATGATGGCCCCCGTAGCCGCGCCTCTCGGCCAGACCGTCCTGCGGTGGCGCAGCGGTCCCATGCAGGTGCTGGATATCGCCGCGGGCCACGGCTTGTTCGGAATCCAGATTGCCATGCAGAATCCCGAGGCCCACATTGTGGCCCAGGATTGGGCCGCCGTGCTGGAAGTGGCGCAGCAGAATGCCGAGCGCGCCGGAGTGGCGGACCGCTACCAAAAACTGCCCGGCAGCGCCTTCGATGTGGAGTATGGCGGACCGTATGACGCCGTGCTGCTCACCAACTTCCTGCATCATTTCGATCAGCCCACCTGCGTCAGCCTGCTGAAGAAGGTGCGCGCCGCAATGAAGCCGGGCGGGGTGGCGGCCACGCTGGAATTCGTCCCGAATGAAGACCGCGTCTCGCCGCCCATGCCGGCCTCATTCAGCATGGTCATGCTGGTCTCGACCGCGTCCGGCGACGCCTACACCTTCAGCGAACTGGAGAAGATGCACCTCGACGCGGGCTTCGCCTCGGTGGAACCACCCATTGTCATGGGTCCCCACTCGGTGATCATCGCGCACGTGTAGGACAGACGGTCGCCTTTTGCCGTCTGTCCATCCGAGCGGAGCTCGGCCAGGCTTACTGATACGTCGGGGTCGAGCCTACGCCGGTCAGGCCGAGGAAGAAGCCGGCATCGATGACGCCGCCTGCCGTCAGGGGCGCCGAGAATGCGCCGTTGCCGGAAGTGGGATTCACCGCCGATACGACGGTCAGCGATCCTGCGCCGGTGGAGCCCGTGGCCGGCAACTGATTCAGAATCGAAGCCGGTACCGTGAAGGTCTTCTGTCCCGCCGTCGTGATGCAGACGAAAGACGTGGTCGTCGCATTGGCGGACGCCGACGAAGTGGACGATCCGAAAATCTCCACCAGGTCGCTGGCATTGCCGCCGTTCCAATTGAGCGTGAGTCCGGCGTTGCGAGTGACCGAAGCCGGCAGTCCGCCGGTCACCGTCAGCGGCGCTCCGAGCGTGACCGCGGCCGTGAATTTGCCGACGTCTTTGCCGCCCGCGCCGTTCAGGTTATACGTGCCCGCCACGATCGTGCCGTTGGCTCCGCCCGGCAGGCCGGGAATGCTGGTGAGCGTCGCCGAGTAGAGGTTGCTGGCGTCCTGCTGGAGCGAAACGTTGGTGATGTTCGAGCCGGGAGGTCCGGTCAACGTGATGGCGCCCGCGTCGAGCACCGTGCCTCCCGTGGTCACCGTGGTCGCGCTGCTGGCGGTGGATTGAATCACCTGGCAAGACCCGGTATTCAACACGCCGGTAGCCGCCGAGGCGCCCGCCAGTTGATATGCCGAGAACTGCGTGAACGCGCCGGCCGCTTGGCCGATGGTCAGCGTACCAAAGGAGGGTACGGTTTCCGATATGCTCAGCACGCTGAACGACCCGGTAGTATACGTGCCGCCTTGATCGAACTTCTGCAACTGCTGAGTCGTGAAGCCCGGCAGCACGCAGGCGTTCGATGTGGCGTCGGGAGCGATGGCGATGAACGTGGGGTTGCTGAGCACGCCGTCCACGGAAAGCTGGAAGGAAATGGTGCAGCCCGTGGGAATGTTCGAGGGCAGAGTGAAGTTGATCTGGTCTTCCCCAGCGTACCCGGCGCGTCCCGCGAAGATCACGGGCAGAGTCACTCCGCCCACGATCGCCTTGATGGTGGAGCCGTTGGTGCTGAAGTCAAACACCGGCGATGCGCTGTTGTCGCCGCCCACCAGCGGACCGAGTCCAGTGCCATAGGCGATCATTACCTGTCCCGGACGTCCGGGCGAAATCGTGGTGCCGCTGACCGAGCCGACCGTGTACCGGTTCAGATCGTATTGCGAGGCCGAGATGTAATTCTGAACTGTGGCGAGGCCGGTGCCGTCGGTGGATTGCGTGAACAATCCCGGTTTGGCCTTTACGACCGTGACGACGGCGGGCGCGCTGACCGTGCCATTGGTGACCGTCACGTTATAGCTGCCCGGCGAGACGCTGGAAGGCAGAATGGCCGCCAATTGGCTGACGCCGCCTTGATTGTAGGTGTATACCAGATAGCAATCCGTGCCCGCGCCGCCGCTGGTGGGCGTGAAGGTAATCTTGACGCCGGAGGTGGTCACGGTGGGACGCGGAATTCCGTAGGAGGTCACGCCGCTGCCGCTCAGATTGGAGCCCTTCACCACGAAGATGCTGCCCTGGGCGATGTTGGCGGTGTACGCCGCGCCATCCAGAACCGCGGTGATTGCCGGTGAAGTGGAAGTCCCCCCGCCGCCACCGCCGCCGCCCGTTGTGCCGCCGGTGGTGACCGAACCGGTTCCCGAGAAACTAACGGCCAGGCCGGTCGCGGACACCGAGCCGGTACCGGTCAGCGGAATGGTCCCGCTGGCTCCGCTATAAGTGCCGGTGCTGGTCGATCCGGAGATCACCATGCTGCCGCCGGTAACCGGACTGGTGGCAGTCAGGATGGATGCCGGCAAGGAAATGGTGCCGGCGAGGGTTCCGCCCGCCAGCTTAATCGTGAAAGTGCCTGATACCGCGGTGCCCAGGGCCACGTTGGCCGCGAAGGCTCCGCTGGTGTCGGGAATACCGGGGCTGAACGTCGCTGTGCCGCTGGCTGTTCCGGACGTGCCGCCCGATAAGGTTACGGCCGCGTTGTTTACGGTGACGGTAGTGCTGGTGGTAGCGGCTTGCGCCGAGGCGCAGATGAGCGCCGCCAAAATGAAGACTGCAGGCTTGCGGGACATACGAAATTCCTCCTCTGATTTGCGGGGGCGGTCTCTAGGCCCACCCCTCCTGCTATTTAACGCCCGGAAACTGTAATTCCCGGCTCATAAATTCTATGACTATGTACAGACGCGTACGATTACCGCAGGCTCAGCCCGCCGTCGACCGCCAGAATCTGGCCGGTGACGAAGCTGGAGGCCTTCAGGAAATATACCACTGCATCGGCGATTTCCGACGGAGTGCCGCCGCGTTTCGCCGGTGTAGCTTCAATCATCCGCTTGCCGCGCTCGTCGATGTCGTCGAAGGGAATCACGCCGGGCGCCACCGAATTCACCGTGATGTCGGGCGCGAAGGCTTTGGCCAGCCCTTTGGTCAACATGATGACGCCGGCCTTGGAGGCGTTGTAATGGACATGCTCGGCCCAGGGCCGGAGACCCCCGAGGGAGCTGATATTGACGATGCGGCCGCCGCCGGTCTTCTTCATCAGCCGAGCGCCGTTCTGGCAGCAGAAGAAGACCGACTTCAGATTCACCGAGTGGATGAAATCCCAGTCCTTTTCCGTGATGTCGAGCGGATCGATTCGGGTGAAGCGGGCGGCATTGTTGACCAGTCCGTCCAGGCGGCCCATGCGCTGCTCCAGTTCGGCAAACATGGCGTCGATTTCGGCGACGCTCTCCAGGTTGGCGCGAAACAACTCGGCTCCGCCGGCCTCGGCGGCCGTCTGCCGGGCTGCATCCTCGGAGTGGTGATAGTGGATGCAGACGCGCGCGCCCTCTTCGGCGAGGCGCAGGACAATGCCCCGCCCCACGCGCTTGGCCGACCCGGTCACCAGAATGACTTTTCCCTGCAGACTCGTTTCCGCCAAGTGATCCTCCTACGCCGCCGGCTCGCCGTGGACTTCGATTTCTTCCGGCGCCACGCCTTCGCGCGCCGGCTCCGGCAGCCGCCCCGTGAGATGCGCCCAACCCCAGAATATCGCGGTGCTCGAACTCAACACGCCGGCGATGGCGCCGATGGTGCGCGGATCCCAGTACTGGGATGCGATTCCGGCCAGCGACAGCGAGACCATCATCACCGACCATTGGATAGATTCCATGGTCGCAAAGACGCGGCCGCGAAAGGCGTCCGGCACGATGCGCAGCAACTGCCACATATTCAGCGTGGAACTCACGCCCACGCCGGCCCTCGACAGGGTGATGAAGACCAGCGCCCAGTAGAAGTTCCGCATCTGGCTGAACAGGATGTACGACCCGCCATGGATCACGTAGCAGATCACGATGGTCCGTTTGTAGTTGCGGAAACTGAGGCGGCGGCCGATGGTATAGGCGATGGCGCCGCCGATGCACAGCCCCACGCCGGCGCAGCCCCAGATTTCGCCAAGTCCGGTGGGCCCGCGCTTGAAGACGATTTCGCCGAAGATGGAAAACAAGACCTGCGCCGCGCCGCCGCCAGTGGCCCATCCGATATTCACCAGCAGCAGCCCCAGAATCAGCGGCACCGACCGCATGTAGCGCAGACCCTCCGTGTACTCGCGCCAGGGCCGGGCCACCTGCGCTTCGGTGAGGGCGCGCCGCGCCGCGCGGAATCCGCCGCCGGGGAGAAACAGGCGTGAAATGCAGAAAGCCGAGACCAGGAACGAAAGTGCATTCCCGGCGAAGGCCCACTGGTAGCCGAACGTCATCACGCTGGTGCCGCCCAGGAATGCGCCCAGTGCCAGCGTAGTCCACTGCGTGGTTTGCGTGAGCGAGTTGGCGGTGTGCAACTCTTCGCTCGTCGCGATGGTGGGCAGAATGGAAGCCCGCCCGCTGGTGAAGAATGGGGAGGCGAACATGAGCAGTCCGCTCAACACATAGAGCATCCAGGCAGCCGGATGTTTCACCGTGAAGATGAAGCCCGCCGCCACGACGGCGCGAATCAGATCGCTGGCGATCATGATGCGCTTGCGGTCGAAACGGTCGAGCACCACGCCGGCCAGCGGCCCCGCCAGCATCGCCGGAATGGCTCGCGACAGCATGATGCCGCTGACCACCAGACCGCTCTTGGTGGTGGCCACGGCCAGGCTGAAGACCGCGATGTTATTGAAATGATCCCCGACTTCGCTGACTACCTGGCCCACCCAAGTGTTCCGGTAGTTGCGGTTCTCGCGCAAGAGCGAGAGGAAAGCGTTCAACCCGCCGTCTCCTCACGCACCGTGATGCTCCGCAAGAAATCCAGATCCAGGTCGTACCCGAAACCCGGCGTATCCCGAATGGCGATGGTGCCGTGCGGCGTGGTTTCCACCGGCGGTTGAATGATGTCCTGCTTCCAGTACCGCTTGCTGGCCGAAACGTCGCCCGGCAGGACGAAGTTCGGCAACGTCGCCAGCGCCACGTTATGGGCGCGGCCCACGCCGGCTTCCAGCATGCCGCCGCACCAGACCGGGATGCCCGCGGCCTGCGCCACATCGTGGACCCGCTTAGCCTCGGCGAAGCCGCCCACCCGGCCGAGTTTGATATTGATGATGCCGCCGGCGCGCAGCCGGATGGCCTGTTCGGCATGGTGCGCGGTCCGGATGCACTCGTCCAGACAGATGGGCGTGTTGAGCTGCGCTTGCAGCACGGCATGGTCGATGATGTCGTCGTGCGCCAGCGGTTGCTCGATCATCATCAGGTAGAAGTCGTCGAGCTTTTTGAGGTGGCCGGCGTCGGCCAGGGTGTATGCCGAATTGGCGTCGCACATCAGCTTGATGGTGGGGAAACGTTCGCGCACGCGGCGCACCACGTCCACATCCCAACCCGGCTTGATCTTCATCTTGATGCGCTGATAGCCATCGGCCAGTTCGCGCTCGATCTTCTCGAGCAGTTGCTCCACCGAATCCTGAATGCCGATGGAAACGCCGCAGGGAATCTCGCGCCGCGCGCCGCCGCCGATCTTCTGCCAGAGGGGCACGCCTTCGAGCCGCGCCGCCAGGTCCCAGATGGCGGTCTCCATGCCGCCGCGCGCCATGTTGTGGCCGCGGATGTGCGCCGTCAGCGGGTAGACCTCTTCGGGACTCTCTAACGTGCGGCCCAGGACGCGGGGCGCCGCGTAATCGCGAACGATGGGCCACGCCGCGCCGGTCCACTCTTCGTTATAGAAGGGATTCTCACCGGCCGTGACTTCGCCCCATCCCGACGCGCCGTCGCCTTCCACCTGCACCAGAATGATGTCGCGGGCGTAGGTGCGGCCGAAGCTGGTCTCGAAGAAGTGGACCAGCGGCATGCGGATCTGGCGGAGGGTGATGCGTTCGATTTTCACTTGTACGGCTCCAGGAGGTACGTGCCTTCGTCGGGCGAGCGTTGGAAGCGGGTAACGGCCATCCCCTGCGCGAAGGCGGTCATGAACTTTTCGGCGTTCGTGCGCTGTATGGCGCGGGCGCGCACGTTGTCTTCGGCGCGAATGCGTCCGATATCGGAGGGATAGGCGATGCGCACGTGAGCGGAAGCTTCGCACTGGCCGCCCGCGAGGATGGTCTTTACGCGCGGCGAATCGATCCACCATTCGGCATAGCAGCGGTCGGTGGGCAAGCCGCCGTGCAGCGGACTGGCGGTGAGGCCGTACTGATTCTCGTTGTACCGGCGCACGATGGCGCCCAGCCGCTCGATGTTAAAAAAGGCGTTCTTCACTTCGAGCGGATCGAAGGTCCACTCGATCAGTTGAATGCCGCGCGCCAGGGCGTCTTCGCGCTGACGGAGCTTCAGTTTGCGGCCGATGCCCAGGTCGCGATACTCGGCCAGCGTGCCCAGCATGTGGCTGTGCAGATACGGAATATTGCCCGGCTTGATACCCGGAATGGCGAAGCAGAAGGCGATCATTTTGTCGCCATCGTAAGCGCCGAAGACGTGGCCGCCCACTTTGCTCACGACCACCAGAAAGCGCAGCGGCAGCAGTTCCACATCGTCGAAGCCCCAGATTTCCTTCTGGAGACGGAGCACGTCCTGAAATTCGTCGAGATGGAAAAGCTGGCGAATCTCGATCACTTTTTCGCTTCCTGCCATAGCGCCTCCATTTCTTCGATGTTGGAATCGGCCAGGCTCTTGCCCCGCGCGGCCAGGCTGCGTTCGATGTGTCCGAAGCGCTCGCGGAATTTGCGGTTGGTGCGGCGCAGCGCCTGTTCCGGGTCCACTTTCATGAAGCGCGCCAGGTTCACCAGGACGAAGAACAGGTCGCCGATTTCATTCTCCAACTCGTCCTGCGAAGCGTCTGGGGAGGCAATGCCGCGCGCCTCTTCCAACTCGGCGAGTTCCTCGTGCAGCTTCTCGATCACCTGCTCCGGGTTCTCCCAATCGAAGCCCACCGCCGCGGCGCGAGAGGCAATCTGCTGCGCTTCCACCAGCGCCGGCAAAGCGCGCGGCACGCCGGACAGGAGGCCTTCCTCGGCTTTGCCCTGGTCCTTTTTCTCGGCGGCTTTCACTTCGCCCCAGATGCGCTTCACATCGCCGGCGGTCTGCGCCTGCTCCGCGCCGAAGACGTGCGGATGGCGGCGGACCAGTTTGCTGTTGATGGCATCCAGCGCGTCGTCGATCTCGAAGAGTTGCTGCTCGCGGGCCATCTGGGCGAAGAAGACGGCTTGCAGCATGAAGTCGCCCAGTTCCTCGGCAAGATTTTTCCAATCGCGCCGGTCAATCGCGTCCAGCACTTCGTAGGTCTCTTCCAGAGTGAACGGCTTGATGGAGTCGAAGGTCTGTTCACGGTCCCAGGGGCAGCCACCGGGGGCGCGCAAACGGGCCATGATCTCCACCAGTTTTTGAAATTTAGCACCCGTATTGGAATTGTCAGACATGGGGGGAAACAGAGACTTTAGGCTGATTTTTCAATGTAACATACGCAGTTGTTCCGGCCCTTTGCCCGCCTCAGGTAAAATGAAGAACGATGAGTGAAGCAGATTCCACCCCCGAGACAATGCAGGAAGAGCCGCATTATCCGATTCCTCCGGCATCGTTCACGTTTCTGATTCTTTCCATGCAGGCGCAGGCCCAGATGCAACTGGGGCTGATGCATTTCGGCGAGGAAGAGAAAGCCGAGCCGCAGCTCGATCTGGCGCGCCATACCATCGACATGATGGGCGTTTTGCTGGAGAAAACCAAGGGCAACCTCACGCTGGACGAACAGCGGATGCTGGAGAATTCCGTCACCGAACTGCGCTTCCGATTCGTTCAGGTTTCAGCCGAAGTTCAGGCGAAATGAAGATTACCGTGCTGGGGTCCGGCACCAGTGTGGGGGTGCCGACCATCGGCTGCCATTGCAGTGTCTGCACGTCCGCCGATCCGCGGGACAACCGGCTGCGGCCTTCGATTCTGGTGAGCTACGGCGGGCGAAACGTGCTGGTGGATACGACGCCGGATTTCCGTACGCAGGCCCTGCGCGCCCGCATCGAACGGATCGACGCGATTGTTTTCACGCACTCGCATGCCGATCATCTGATGGGTCTGGACGATATCCGCCCATTCAACTTCCGGCAGAGCGGCGAGATTCCGATCTACGCCGCGCCCGATACCATGGAGGCCATCCACCGCTGCTTTCCGTACATCTTCGATGGCGCGCAGCGGAATACCAACGTGCCGCAACTCGACGCGCGCGTGCTGGACGGCTCGCCGATCGATCTGTTCGGCGTCAACGTGCTCCCCGTGCCCATCCTGCATGGGAAGCAGACCATCTACGGTTTTCGTTTCGGGGCGGCCGCCTACCTGACGGATCACAGCGAGATTCCGGCGCCCTCGATGGAGATGCTGCGCGGCTTGGACGTCCTGTTTCTGGACGCGCTGCGCTACAAGCCGCACCCCACGCATTCCACCGTGGAGCGGTCGCTGAAGACGGTGGAAGAGCTGAAGCCGCGCCGCGCGTTCTTCACGCACATCTGCCACGACCTGGGTCACGAGCGGGCCGAGAGCATGCTGCCGCCCCACGTCCGCCTGGCATACGACGGCCTGGAGATCACGGTGGACGGGCCGGCATGAGAGTCTACCGGCAGCTCGACGAGGTGCCCGCCGATTTCGGACCGAGCGCCCTCACCATTGGCAACTTCGATGGCGTACACTTCGGCCATCGCCGCATTCTGCGGCGTTTGAAAGCCATGGCCGGGGAGCACGGCTGGAAGGCCAGCGTGTTGACGTTCAACCCGCACCCGGCCTGCGTGGTGGCGCCGGATCGCGCCCCGGCGCTGATGACGTCGCCCGAGCGGCGCGCGGAGTTGATGCAGGAGGAAGGCATCGAGCAGGTGCTGATTCTGCCGTTTACGCGCGAGTTGGCGCTGCTCACGCCCGAAGAGTTCGTGCGGCAACTGCTGGTGGACCGCTTGGGCGTGAAGGCCGTGCTGGTGGGCGACAATTTCCGCTTCGGACACAAGCAGGCGGGCAACATTCAAGTGCTGGCCGAGTTGGGCCGGCGCTACGGTTTCGAAACGGAGATCGTGAGCGCGGTGAAGTGGCGGGGCCGGGTGGTGAGCAGCAGCGGCATCCGGCAATCTATCGCGGCGGGCCGCGTGGCGCTGGCGGCGCGGCTTTTGGAGCACGCCTACGGTCTGGAGGGCGATGTGGTGGGCGGCCGCGGAGTGGGATCTCGCGAGACCGTTCCGACGTTGAATCTGGCCACCGCGAGCACGCTGATTCCGGCGCGCGGCGTCTACATCACGCGCACGCGCGATTTGGAAAACGGCCGCGAATGGGATTCGATTACGAACATCGGGTACCGTCCCACGTTTGGAAGCAGCGATCAGTTGACCATCGAGACGTTTCTGCTCTCGCCGCTGACCGGGGACACGCCGCGGCGCATTCGCGTGGAGTTTCTGATGCGCGTGCGCGATGAGCGCCGCTTCGATTCGCCGGCGGAGTTGAAGCAGCAAATCTTCAAGGATGTCCGCGCCGCGCAGGCCTACTTTCGACGCTGCCGCGCGTGGACGTCGCCGGTCCGGGCGGCCTGATGCCGGGCGGAAAGTTCTTCGTCAGCGCGCTTTCCATCGTCCTTATCGATCTGCTGCTGGCCGGTGACAATGCCCTGGTCATCGCCATGGCGGTGCGGTCTCTGCCGCGGCGCGAACGACGGCTGGGGACGGCCGCCGGCGCCTTCTTCGCGGTGCTGCTGCGCGTGGTGCTGACCTACTTTGCGGCGCGCCTGCTGAGCGTCCGGTATATCGAACTGGCGGGCGGAATCTTCATTCTGTGGATTGCCGTCAAGGTGCTGCGCGATGTCTGCGAACCGCCCGAAGCGGCGCCCTCGGCCAAGAAACTGGTGCAGGCCATCTGGTATGTGGTGGTGGCCGACCTCACCATGTCCACGGACAATATTCTGGCGATTGCGGGCGCCTCTCACGGCGACTTCTGGCTGATCGGGTTCGGCTTGTGCGTGAGCATTCCGTTCGTGGTGTTTTCGAGCAATCTGCTGGCGGACCTGATGAATCGCTACTCGTGGATGGTGTACATCGGAGCCGGCATTCTGGGCAAGGTGGGCGGCGACATGATCTTCGCGGACCCATTCACGCAGAGACTGCTTCACCCTTCCGATACCCTGCGCTACTGCGTCGACGGGGTCCTGGTGTGCGCGCTCGTAATTGTGGGCATTTTGCTGAAGAGAAGAACGCGCGAAAGTTGATGCGCGGCCCGGCCCGCCCTACCCGCTCGTGTCCAGGACTTCCCGAATCTTGGTGAGCAGGATTTCCGGGGTGAAGGGCTTGTGCAGGAAGGCCCGCGGGGCCTGGCCGCTGGCTCCGCTGGTGTTGTCGCGATAGCCCGACATGTACAGGACCTTCAGCGCCGGCGCCTTCTCCGCCAACTGTTCCCCCAGTTCGAAGCCATTCATCTGCGGCATCACCACATCGGTCAGCACCATATCGATCTTGTGGCCGTTCTTTTCGTAGACCGCCAGCGCCGCCACTCCATTATTCGCCTCGAGTACGTCGTAGCCGTTGGACTTCAAAACCGCCACCACCAGTTTGCGCACGCCCTCCTCATCGTCCACCAGCAGAATGGTTTCCGACCCGCGAGCCAGGGCCTTGCGGACCGGTTCGGTGACGGCATCCTTCACGCGCGGCA
>DASZMZ010000121.1:0-16576 GCA_035551455.1 Candidatus Sulfopaludibacter sp. | reverse complement strand
TTCCTCACCTGTAGTTTCGCAATGTTATCCTTTTTCAAGCCGGTCTCCTTTCTGCACCTCATCGAGTGCGTCTACCGGGATTGTAAACCGTCCCGTGGGAGACCGGCCTTCTCATACCATCTCTGTAAGTCACTGAATCTACGGAGCCGCGCACGTCAGTAAGCGTCCTTTTCGGTTTCTGCCACGGGCTGCTAGGATTAGACTACTTCTTCTTTGTGGCGGGGGGCGTCGCCGTCTTCGTGGTGTCATCCACGACGTCGCCGTACTTGATTGTGGACTTGCCTTCGTACCGCTTGTAGTCGGTGTAGCGAACCGTCATGCGGATGTGCTGATCCATGGGGGCGGGCGAAGTGAAGTGCAGCGTATCGTCGGCATGGGTATAAGTGGGGAACCAATATTTCCCGTCGATCTGCTCGCGATAGGTCTCAAAGCGCGGGAATGCCTGATTCTTGGTGGATCCCTTGTGCAGCTCGCCGACACCCTTCCCGTAGGTCTTGACGATCTGCAGGTCGCGATCGTCCACCCAAATGTTGCCCTCGAAGTAGCGCCTGCCGGAGACCATTTTCCTGGGCTTCACGGCGAAGGAGTAGGTGCCGATCTCGTCAATCTTTTCGCGGCCGAGATAGCTGATGTTGTAATCGCCGATATCCTTGGTGGTGAGCACGAAGGGCTGGACGTCGCGCAAATCCTTCTCATCTTCGGGAGACAGTTGGATATTGCGAAGCGATACGACGGGCGCGTAGATTACCTTTTCCATGCGCTTGCCGTCGGGACTGAAGATGACGTCCTCCACCAGTTCCCACTTGCCGCCGGTGGGATTGCCGCCCGAATCCAGCTCCTCCATCTTGACGCTCTGGCGGTAGACGTAGTTGTTGCGCGCTTCCTGAAATTCTGCTTCCTTGGCGGCGAACTTCTGGATGATTTCGTCTACATTGATGTCCGGTTTCGGGGCCGGTGCCTGATCGGCCGCCCAAACTGGAGCGCACAGAGCCGCGAATGCGGCCGAAAGAACGATTCCTCGCATTATCCCCTCAGTTTTGTGAGACGGACTCACTTGCCTAACAGTTTCTTCGCAATGGTCACCAATTGTATGTTGCTGGTGCCTTCGTAAATTCGCCCGATCTTGGCATCCCGGTACAGTTTTTCGACGGGGTAGTCCCGCGTAATGCCAACACCCCCATGGACTTCGACGGCCTTGGAAGCGACCTTTTCGGCGACCTCGGAACTATAGTACTTCGCCATGGCGGCTTCCGCCAGGAACGGCAGACCGGCATCGCGCAGCCGAGCCGCATTGTAGACCAGGAGCCGCGCGGCTTCCACCTCCACCGCCATCCGGGCCAGTTCGAACTGCACGCCCTGAAATTCGCCGATGATCTTGCCGAACTGCTTGCGCTCCTTAGCGTAAGCGATGGAATGGTCCAGCGCGCCGCGCGCCAGGCCAATCATCTGTGCACCGATGGCGATCCGGCCCTCGTTCAAAGTCTCAATCGCGATCTTGTAGCCCTTGCCGACGTCGCCCATCACGTTTTCACGCGGGACCCGGCAATTGTCCAGAATCAACTCGCAGGTGGAGGAGGCGCGCAGGCCGAGTTTGTCTTCTTTCTTACCAACCTGGAAGCCGGGAAACTCGCGCTCGATCAGGAAGGCGGTGACGCCCTTGTACCCAGCCTCGGGATTGGCATTGGCGAACAGGAGGAAGAAGCCGGCTTCGGCGGCATTGGTGATCCAGAGCTTGCGGCCGGTAAGGAGGAAGTGGTCTCCGTGGTCTTCAGCGCGGGTGGCCATGGCGAAGGCGTCGGAGCCGGAACCGGCCTCTGAGAGGGCGTACGATGCCACAGTGTTTTCGGCCAGACGCGGAAGGTATTTGGCCTTCTGTTCCGCGGTGGCCCAGCGAAGGAGGGCGTTGTTGCAGATGGTGTTCTGCACGTCCACAATAACGCCGGCCGAAGGGTCGACTGCCGAGAGTTCTTCGACGGCGAGAATCGACTGGAAGAAGGTGCCGCCCTGTCCGCCGTACTCCTCCGGGATCTCGATGCCCATGAGACCCATTTCGAAGAATTGTTTGATGATGTCCTTGCGGAAAAGACAGGCCTCGTCCATGTCGCGAACGTAGGGCCGGATCTGCTCGCGCGCAAAACGGCGCACGGTGCTCTGAAAGAGTTTCTCATCGTCAGTCAGAGCGGTAAGCGGCTGGGGAACTGCCTCGAGGGCGTTCGGCGTCGTGGCCATATTCACTTAGTTTAGGGGATGGGGGTGGGAGTTGGGGACGCGGGGAGCTAGAATGGGCGGCGTCGAGGTGCACTATGGAGCATTCCCGCAGGAACTTTTTGACATCCGCGATTGCTGGGGCGTCGGCCTTCCAGATCGTAAAACCGCAACTGGTGCGTGGCGCCGGCAATGAGAAATTGAGGGCAGGACTGGTAGGCTGCGGGGCGCGCGGCACACAGGCCGTGCAGAACATGCTGACGGGTACGGAGAACGTGGACTTCGTCGCAATGGCGGACATCTTCGAAGACCGCCTGCAGGATTCCATCACCACGCTGCGGAAGCTGCCGCCGGCGCTCTCTTCACGCGTGAAGGTAGAGCCGGACCATCAGTTCACGGGCTTCGACGCGTATAAGAAAGTCATCGCGAGCGATGTGGATATCGTGATGCTCGCAACGTATCCGGCATACCGTCCGATTCATTTTGAGGCTGCCGTGGAAGCCAAGAAGCACATCTTCTGCGAGAAGCCTTTCGGCACGGACCCGGTGAATGTGCGGCGATTCATGGCGGCGGCCAAGAAATCGGAAGAACTGAAACTCACGGTGAAATCGGGTGCACAGCGGCGGTCGCAGGCCTGGTATCTGGATCAGTACAAGCGGCTGAAGGACGGCGAGATCGGCGACATCGTGGCCATGAACGCCAACTGGGTGGGCGGTCCGGTGCTGAACTTTACGAAATTCCCCAACAAAAAGCGCGACCCGAAGTGGGGCGACATGGAGTTTCAGAATCGCAACTGGTATTCGTTCGTGTGGGTGAGCGGCGATCAGATTGTGGAGCAGCATCTGCACAATATCGACGTCTGCAATTGGTTCATGGGGACGCATCCAGTGGAAGTGGTGGCATCGGGCGGCGCGGCGTGGCGGCCTCGCGAGGAGGAGTACGGCAACATTTTCGACCACATCTTCGCCGACTTTGTCTACCCCAACGGCGCACACATGGCCAGCCATTGCCGCCAATTTCAGGGACAGGGAATGGCGGGGAATGTGAGCGAGCGGATTGTGGGATCGAAAGGCCTGATCGACAGCGCCACGCAGCGAGGCGGCCGTCCGGCGGTGGATCCTTACGTTCAGGAGCACACCGATATGGTGAACAGCATTCGCGGGAACGGTCCTTATCTCAATGAGTCGATGGCCGTGGCCGAAAGCACGATGACGTGCATCATGGGACGCGAGGCGGCGTACTCCGGCGTCAAGGTGACCTGGGACATGATGATGAATTCGAAGCTCGACATTCTTCCGAAGAGCTTCGACTACAAGGACGGCGTAGCAGTGCCGCCGCTGCCCGTCCCCGGCGTTTACAAATTTGTCTAGGCGCGTTAGCTACGTCGTGTAATTCACCCGGACACTCGGAGGGAAGACTGCCGTGCCCTCCAGAGTGACTCCGGGAAGACCGTTGAAGCTGACTTCGCGGAGATTCGGCAGCGCGGCCAGCGCGGGGAGACCGGCATCGGTGACGCCCAGACACTCGTAGAGTTCCACCTGCTCCAGGCTGGATATCCGGCCCAGGATCTCCAGGCTGCGGTCGGTGATCTGTGTCAGACCGGCGTAGTAATACTTCAGCGGGAGGCCGGCGATGTGCTCCGTCGCCAGGTCCGTGGTCTCGCGGCAGTACATACACGTGAGGCGTTCGAGCAGACGACACTCCCCCACATAGCGGAAGTCATCGTCCTTCAAACCGATGGGCGTGAGTTCGCGCAACGAGGGGAAGCGCGGCAGCGCCGAGAGCGCCGCTGCGTCCACGTTGTGCAGGCTGACGCCGAGCCGGCGGAGCGTCGCTATTTGGGAAAAGGCGAGGAAGGCCCGGCTGCCGAAGTTCGGGCATTCCCCGCCCCAAAAGCCCTCCAGCGTTCGCGAAGCGGCCAGCGCCTCGAAACCAGTGTCGGTCGCCGCGGCCTCTTGCGCGCGCAACTTGCGCAAGCTTGGCATCTCTCCGATGTACCGCAGGGCAGCATCATCGGCGAGGTTTCCGTCGCAGCCCAGCGACTCGAGGTTCGGCAGCTTGCGCAGATGCGCGAAGCCCTGCGCCGTGATTCCGGTGACGTTCCAGAAGAGGTCGAGATCCGTGAGCGCGTCCATACCCGCCAATTCCGCAAGACCGTCATCGGTGAACGGCCCATCAATCAGCAGGTTGGCAAGCGCCGGGAAATTTTTCAGCAGAGACAACCCGGCATCGGTCACCAGTCGGCCTGTGTGGAAAACGGCGAGATTCGGTTTGCCCTGTAATGCCGCGATGACCCCATCGCCGGTGGGCGACCCCATCACATCGACGCGCTCCAGCCGGTCGCAATAGCGCAGATTGGCCAGACCGGCGTCTGTGATTCCGGCCTGCCAGGTCATTTCGAAATGGCGCAGGTCGGGCAGGTGCTGCAGAACCTCGAGTCCCCGGTCGGTGAGTTTACCGCCGGGATATTCGCTGAGTTCGAGGTGCTGCAATTGGCCCATGCGGGCGAGATGAAGCAGACCGTCGTCGGAGAGTTCGCGCGAGCCTCCCAACTGCAGGCGCGTGACGCAAGCCAGCGATGCGATGCGACCGAGTACGCCGTCGGTCATCAACCCGTTGGCTGAGACCGAAGCGATTCCTCGTTCGCCGATGAGGCCGATCAGTTCATCCCACTCGGCGTCGTTCAAACGGCGGCGGGGCGCGGCGCGGCCCTCCTTGTCGTCGATATCGAACGGAGCCACGCGCGGACCGCCCTGTGTGAGAGCGGCCCAACTGCTGTATCCGGCGTCCTGCGCGAGAAGAAGTTGAGCTTCTTCGAGTTTGAGGAAGTTTTTCGGCACGTGGGAGGAGCGCTGTCGCAGCGCGTAATTGCGCCGCCAGATCTCGGCATGCAGATCGTAAATGGAAAACGAGCGGCCGTAGTGGGTGTTGAGCCGCAAGAGCGCGGCTTCGTCCTCATCGTACGCGGCAACGTAGTCCTGAGCAAGATTGGCGTAGTCAGGCATGGTCCAAACCTCACTGTGATAGTATCCCTGAATGAACCGCAGAAACCTTTTCCAAATGGCGGCGGGCGCGGCTGCGTTCGCCTTGCAGGACGAAACGCTGAAGCGGATCCGGGCAGCAGCCAGCGCGACCAAGGATCGCACGGCGGAAGAGGTGGCGAAGGACGAGGATTACTGGGCCGAAATTCGCCAGTCTTACACGATTGACCGCAACGTCATCAACCTGAACAATGGCCACGTGGGACCCTCGCCAAAGATTGTGCAGGAGGCGCTGCGCCAGTACCTGGACTACAGCGAGATGGGCCCGTATCACACGCTGATCAACCGGCTGGAGCCGCAGATCGAAGCCGTGCGCCATCGTCTGGCAAAAGTGGCCGGTTGCGGCGCGGACGAGATGGCGATCACGCGCAATGCCAGCGAATCGCTGGAGAATGCGCAATACGGAATCGACCTGCAGCGCGGCGATGAGGTGCTGACCACCAATCAGGATTACGGTCGCATGCTCGAGACCTTCCGGCAGCGCGAGCGGCGCGAGGGAATCGTGCTGAAGACGATTTCCTTCCCCGTGCCTCCGCCTTCGATGGACGATCTGTACACGCGCTTTGAGCGCGCGGTCACGCCGAAGACGAAGCTGATTCTGGTGTGCCATATCACGAACCGCACGGGCCAGATTTTTCCCATCAAACGCATTTGCCAGATGGCGCACGCACGCGGCATTCCGGTGATTGTGGACGGCGCGCACGCGTTCAGTCATTTTCCGTTCAGCATAGCCGATTTGGATTGCGACTACTATGGCGTGAGTCTCCACAAGTGGACCGGCGCGCCCGTGGGAACGGGCTTTCTGTATGTGCGCAAATCGCGGATTGCGAGCACGTGGTCGCTGATGGCGTCGGGGGCGACGCAGGTGGACGACATCCGCAAGTTCGAAGAGATCGGCACGCATCCGGCGGCCAATCACAATGCAATCAGTGCGGCGCTGGTGTTCAACGAAGGGATCGGCATCGATCGGAAAGCCGCGCGCCTGCGCTATCTGCGCGACCGTTGGGCGCACCGGCTGGTGCAGAACAAGAAGTGTAAGACGCTGCATAGCGAGGATCCGGCGCAATCCTGCGGCATCGGGTTTCTGGCGTTCAACGGGCCGGATCCGGCCAAGATGCGGGAAGCGCTGATCAATAAATACAGTATCTATACGGCCTACGTGCCGCATGAAGAATACACGGGCCTCCGCATCACGCCGCACATCTACACGACCTTATCGGAGATCGACACGTTCGCCGACGCCGTGGAAAAGGAAGTCGGGTAGCCGCGGTCGCGTGCGATCGTCTCCAGAGCGAAGCAGCCTATCTCTTCTTCCTCCGAGGCGGGGCCGCGCCGCACGGGGTGGTCTTCAGCCCCTGAATCTTCGCGACCTCCGTATCCATCGTCAGCAGAAAAGGACTCGCCGTAAAAGCGCTGGGAACTCCTTCCCAGTGGACCTCCGCCCCCGGTTCGATCTTCCCTGAAAGCGGCTTGTCCAGCTTCAGCGCGATTTCCGCCGGGCCGGTGGGCTGGTTCGGCACGGGCACGGCCACCAGCAGTTCCTTGGCATGACAGGCCGGCTTCGCCTCTACCACCACGCCGCGCAGTTGCGGGACCGCGGAGTTCTTGAGCTGCGATTCGAAATACTGCTCGCCGTTGGTATCGGAAAGCGCCCCCTTGATTTTCATCCACAAAGCGAGTTGCGGATAGCTCTGTTCGAACTGCGCTTCCTTTTCCGCCGCGACCTGGGATGCCGTCTTGATCGAGAATCCGGCAGGCGGCGTGGGCGATTGCTTCACCTGCTGCTTGAGGTCGTTCAGTCCCTCATCGCTGCCATGGACGCGAGTATAGAAGGTATCGGCCATGCTGCGGATCTTCGCCGGATCCGCCGTACCGCCGAGAGTCGGGTCCAGCACCGCGGCGCGCTCGAACAGGTAGATGGCTTCCGCGTTCTTGTGCAGGCAGCTCTTCGCGGTCCCCAGATTGTAGGCGATGGTGGCACTGTCCGGGTAATCCTGCAGCGCCTTTTCATAGGCGGTTTCGGCGGCGGCGCAGTCCTTCGGCTCTTTGGTCATGGCGCGATTGCCCGGCAGCACCGCGAGATAGAGCAGCGCGGTCTTGGCAGGCGCCTGAACGTCGTGCTTCAGTTTGGTCCAATTTTCATCGGTGACGCCGGGCGGGCGACGGTCGAACGTCATCAGCCGGTGCGCGGCCTGTTGCGCGGCGTCGGCCTCGGCGGGCGTGGGGTTGGCCACTTGCGGAGTGGCGGCGGCGGCATTGAACAGAATCTGCAACTCCTGGCCGGGTCCCTCTTTCGGGTCGGCGAAAAGGGTATCCATGTGGGGCAGCACTTCGGCGGTGAGGTCGAGCGCCTTGGCCCACTGCTTGGCGCCCATGTAGGCCTTCATGTATAAGACGGCACGGTCGGCTGCATAGTCGGTCTCGGGGACTTTGGCCTTCCACGCGTCGAGATCGGTAATGGCCTTGGTGAAATTGTTGGCCACCAGATCTTTGCTGGCCTCGTTGAAGAGATCGTACTCGCCGGGCTTGTAAGTCTTGTCGGCTTGCGCGGCAAACGCGCACAAGGCGAGCACAGCGACACTACGGACACACGAATACATATAAAGGTCCTCCACGAAATGGATTTGTCGATTACCTGCCAGGCACTACTTCAAACGAAACATCATCCACCCATACGCGGCCTCGCGCGTTGGAGATGATCGCGATCAGAATGAATCGCGCATCTTCTTCGATCTTGCTGACGATGTCGCAGCGCGTCCACTCCGAGGAGCGGACCGGCTGATCGTCGATGTTGTCCCAGAAACCGTCGCGGTCCACGGCGAGGCGGATCTGCGCGTAATCGTCCGGACGGGCGGCCTCCACCTTCAGCCACGCGCGCAGACGCACGGTCTTGCCGCGGTAGCCATCGGCGCTGGCGCTCTGCATCATGGTGCCGAACGGCCGCGGCGCATTGGGAGATACCAGAACCACGGCGCAGGCGGCAGTGCCGCGGCAACCGGAGCGGCGCAATTCGGCCGAATAATTGGGGTCCTTGGGAAGCACCGGGACGGTCCAGCCCGGCGGCACTTTCCCCACCACGCCTTCTTCGAAATTCAAATTGCGCGGACCGGCAAACCCCACCTGTCCCCGAGCCATCGCAGCGATGGCCGTCTGATCGGCATACTCGGCGGCCACCCGCCGATAGGCCGTCTGCGCGGCAGCGCGCTGCCCCAGTTTGTCCTGGCACTGCGCTAATTGATACAGCGCCCGGGCCGCCACCTCGCGGGGTTTTTCCGTCTGTGCCAGCACCGCTTTGTAATCCTGCATGGCGCCTGGTAAATCACCCAAGACCATCTCCTTATAGATGGCCTCTTCGAGCTTCTGCTCCACCTGTGCCGGGGGCTGTTGCGCTACCAGGAAACTCGCCACTCCACCCGACGCCAGCAAGATCAGTATACGGAGCGATTGCCTCATTCCGCTACGGCGAGTGTCACGATTGCGTAAGGAATTAGCCATCGAAGCGGTACCCCAGGCCGCGCAGGTTTTTTAGATACAAAGGCCGCGCCGGATCGGTCTCGATTTTCTTACGCAGATTGGCGATGTGGTTGTCCACGATGCGTTCGGACGCGAACGTTTCGGCGCCCCACGCGGCCGCCAGAAGCTGATCGCGACTCAGCACCCGGCCGCGCGAGCGGATAAACAGCGCCAGCAGTTTGAACTCGATGGGGGTGAGCTCGATGGGCTTTTGCGCACGACGCAGTTCGCCGCGCGCGAAATCGACTTCGACATCGCCGAAGCGATAGGACTCCACCGCCGGGTTGTCCGCTGCGCGGCGCAGCAGCGCCTTGATGCGGGCGCGCAGTTCGCGCGTGCCGAAGGGCTTGGTGACGTAATCGTCGGCGCCGAGTTCGAAGCCCATCACTTTTTCAGCCTCCTGGGTCTTCGCCGTGAGCATCAGGATGGGAGTGCGGACGCCGGCGCGCCGCACTTCCCGGCAGACCTCGAAACCGTCCTTCCCCGGCAGCATGATGTCCAGCAGGATGAGGTCGAACCCGCCCTCTTTGGCCCGCCGCGATGCCACCCCGCCATCGGCGACAATCTCCACGTCGTAGCCTTCCATCTTCAAATCGTCCTCCAACCCGAGGGCGATACCCGGCTCGTCTTCCACCACCAGAATGCGTTTCATGCCTTCCCCGTGGCCGGCAGGAACAGCGTAAACGTGCTGCCCTCTCCCGGCTGGCTTTCCACCGTCACTTCGCCGCCGTGCGCCATCACGATGTGGCGCACCATCGCCAGACCCACCCCGGAGCCTTTGACGTTGCCCGCAGCGGCGGCACTCCCGCGCACAAATTTGCGGAAGATGGCCTTGCGCTCCGACACCTGCACCCCGATGCCTTTATCGCGCACGCGAATGGCGACGCACTCGCGGTGCATGCCCCATTCCACCCAGACCGTGGGCTGATCGGGCGAGTACTTCAGGGCGTTATCCAGCAGATTGCGCAGCGCGACGCTCATGGCTTCGGGATCCGCCTCGATGTGGCACCCGTCCTCAGAGCCGCGCAGTTCGATGTGCCGTCCGGCGCCCACCACCTGCGGCTCGAACTCGGCGGCCACGCGATGGACCAGCGCCGCGGCGTCCAGATCTTCAAACCGATACTGGCGCGCGCCGGCTTCCATGCGGCCGAAATTCAGCAGCGCTTCCACCAGCCGCTGCAGCCGGACGGTCTCACGCACCAGCGTCTCGTAATACACGTGCCGCCGCTCTTCACTCGGCACGCGATTCAGCGCCAGGATCTCCGAGAGCTGCCGCATAGAGGTGAGCGGTGAGCGGAATTCGTGCGACACCGCGGACACGAACTCCGACTGCATCCGCGCCACCTCCATTTCCCGCCGAATCGCGCGCGCGATGAAATACGTGCCGGCGATCAGGAACAGCACCATCACCGCCGTGCCCAGCATGAGATAAAGTTGGCGCGCCCGAACCCCGCTCTCCTTGAGCGCCTGCATGCCGGTGACGTATAAGGTCCACGGCAGTTGATTCTCGGCAGCGGGCCTGACCGCGGCGCGCCCGGTGCCATCCTTGCGTCCGGCGACAATGCGGCCTTCGTTATCGACAGCGGCGCAGAAGGCCTCCTCACCCGTCACCACCTGGTTGAGAATGGATTCGGCGCGTGTAAGCAGCACCGCGCGCCTCTCCTTACCGCCGCGCCACATCAGGAAGTACGGACGTCCCCCGGCCCAGACCGTGCGTTGTCCGCGCACCTCGGGCTCCCGCTGCCGGTCGCGCCAGAGCTGAATGACGGCATCGGTCAGGGCCACCGACTCGGCAGGCGGAGGAAAATCGATACCGCTCAGACGCGCCGCTTCGGCCCGGTAATATTCGAACTGACCGCGCGTCAGATGCCACCGTCCGCGCAGCAGATCTTTCGCCAGCGCCTCGGCATCGCTCTTGCGGCCGGAGATCTCGCAGAGCGCTTTGCGAGCCACCAGGTCGGCCGGCGCGCCGGCCACATTGACCGCGCCGAATTCCGCCAATCGGCCATACTTCTGGCGGGCGGACTCCGCCTGACCCGTATTGCGCAGCACGCGCGCCAACCGCAGCAGCGCTCCGGCCTGCACCGCGCGATTTCCCGAGGCAGCCAGCTCCTCATACCGTTCCGCCGCCAGTTTGGGCTGCCGCTGCTGAAATTCCAGCGACTCGGCGGCGGCGAACGTGTCCGCCGACGCTTCCGGAAACGGCGAAGGGAACGGCCGGTACAGCAGGCGCTGCGCCGGCAGCGCGGTCATCCCGCTCTCCGTCATCAGGAGCAGCAGGCCGTCTTCCGGGGCATCGGCGGACTGACCGGAAAGGAAGCCGCCCAGCCGCTCGCCCGTCTCGGCCAGAGCCCGTCGCAGCGTGGCGGAGGCGCGGTCGGCGGTCTGCTCCAGCAGTTCCTGGGTGCGCTGCGCCTGCAGCATACGGTCCTGGTCCGCCAACTTCCACCCGAACCAGCCCAGTGCGGAAACTGAGACCAGCGTCAGAAGAACGAGGATCACCAGCAGACTGCGAGGCGGCTTGAGCCACTCCTTCAGTGGCATCATAATATCCACGATTGTAACGCCGGCGGGTCGCGTTTCGGAGCGGCTTGTGTCACGTTTCAGTCACGCCGCTGGTATACTCCACATATCGCTTATGGCTGTTCAGAGGCTTATTCTTACCGCAGTTGCAGGTCTGTGCCTGTTCCTGGCGCCCTTGCAGGCCGAAATTCTCCTGCTCCGCGGCAAGGTGGTCATGCAGGACGGCACCGTGCCGCACGCCGTCGTGACCATCGAGCGCGCCTGCGCCGGATCGCCGCCCCTGAAGAAGGCCACCACCGACGCCAAGGGCCAGTATTTCTGGCACGTCCAGGATGGCGAGATCCCCACCGACCTTACCCAGACGGGCGATTCCCGCTTCGGCCAAACCGGTGAATCCAACTGGATGCAGGGCGTCGGCGCCACCGCCGTGCCTTGCCGTCTGCAGGCGAAACTCTCGGGGTACGTCTCCAGTTCCATCAATCTTGCCAACCTAAGCTGGTCGCTGAACCCGGAATTGCCGATGATCACGCTCTACCGCCAGGGGACGCAGGAATTCACCGATATCGCGGCCATCTCCGTACCGTCCGACGCGCTCACCGCATGGGGCCGCGCGGCCAAAGCCATGCAGTCGAAGAACTGGCCCGAGGCCGAAAAGAACCTCCGGGCCGCCGTGCAAGCCGCGCCGAAATTCGCCGACGGCTGGAATACGCTGGCGGCTGTGTGCCAGAACCAGAAGAACGTGGCCTGCGAGCGCGAAGCCACGCAGCACGCCATCACCGTCGCGCCCAAGGCGTTGGATGCCCGCATGCGTCTGATGCGGCTGGAGATGGAGCAGAAGGAATGGCAGGCTGCCGCCACTGCCGCGGCCGACCTGATGAAGGCCGACGCGGCGCACACGCATCCGGAAGCGTACAGCTCCAACGCCATCATCCGTTTCCACCTGAAGGACCTGGAGGGCGCGCTCGCCAGCGCCACCGAAGCGGTCCGCCTGGATGCCACCCATATGTATCCGGATTCGGAGCGCGTCCTCGGCATGATCCTCGAAGCCAAGGCCGATTACCCGGCCGCCGGTACGCACCTCAAGAAGTACCTGGAACTGGAGCCGAAGGCCGCCGACGCCACCGAAGTGCGGACCCGCATCGAGAACCTGGGCAAAGGACCCGTCGGTGAACTGACCACCGTACTCGATGCCGCCGACCACAATCTGACCATCGCGGGCGAAGCCTGGGTGCCCGGTGGCTTGAAAGCCATGGCCGCCGTCGCGCACCTGCCCTCCGCCCCCACCTACGGCAATTTCTTCGAGCTGTACTGCAAGGCCATCGAACATGAGAACTCCATGTTCAACGGCGTCCCCTTGCCGAAGTACGCCGAGACTATTCAGACCTTCGCCGCCACCGTGGTGGAACTGACGCGATTGGGCGAGAAGCGCGGTACCTCCACGCTGGTGGCGATTTCGCCGGCCAACGCGGCCCACCTGCTGCCGCTCTTGGGATGGCGCCTCGTCCAGCAGGAAGGCGATGTGCTGATCGAACCGGGCGACCGTCCGGCCGACGCCCTTCGCCAGAGTTTCCCCGCCGCCTTCGGCATCGACGAACTCGCCCTGCGCGATGCCCTGGTGGCGCACAAGACTTTCTCCTTCGAAATCCCCACCGAGAACGCGCGACTGCTCGGCGGCGCCGCCTGGAGCAAACTCCTCAAGGATCCCAACCTCCCCGGCGGTATCGCCGAAGCATTCGCGCGCGATTTCAGGCTCGCCAAGGCCTACGCCGGACTCAGCGCGATGTCTCCCGAAGCTGCCACGGCCTTCGTCAAAGGCGAAGGACTCCGCAATCTGGTCCTTCTCTATTCGGGCCTCTTGACCCAGTATGGGGATGCTTTCGCCGTCTCTCAGGGTACCGTGATGGTGCCGGGCGGCAAAGCCGCGGAGGCGCAATGGGCGGAACTGGCGGGTGCCAATCCGCAGGACGCTCCGGCCTTCTTCCACAAGGTCCTCGAAAAGGACCACGGCACTCTGGCCGCCTACTATTACGCCTTGGCCCACGCGGACGCGGCCCATCAGCTTCTCTTCACACAGACGCCCAAGCGCGCGCAGTTCTTCTACACCTGGTATCGCGAATCCGGAGAGATCTATCAGGGCCTCGACCGCAAGGTGGGCAATTGGCGCGGCCCCTTCTTCCAGAACGTGCCTCTCGACGCCGATGGACACGTACACTATCCCGGCGGTAAGGCGGCGTGGACCGCTTCCGCGGCATCGAATGACGATGCCCTCATGGAAGTGAAGAATTTGGAAGCGCTGGGGCCGGTGGCGCAGATGGAGCGGGATCGCAAGTCTCCGCTGGACGCTGCCGCCGCTGAATTGCTGGTGCAGCATTACGGTGAGTGGAGTTCACTGCTGCCTTACCTGTCGCGACTGCCCGCCGTGGGCGCCGCGGAATTGCAGGTTCTTCCCAACTTCGCCGAGCGCGTGAGCGCTCTCAAACCGGCCGCCCGAAACAGCGTGATGGCAGAGTGGCATTCGCTGGTCGAGTTGATCGTGCTCGGCAGCAACTCCGGCGCGCTCACCCCGGAACAGGCCACCCGCACCTTCCGCCTGGTCTGTCAGGAACTGGCGGGCAACGACCATGGCACGAAGGCCGTCGCCATCCTGCGAGCTCTGGCGGGCAATGCTGCCGATCTGGATTCCGCCGTGCCTTCTCAACTGCTGCGCCTGAGCGGCGCGCGCCTCGCAGCCTACGAACGCGTCAAGGAATTGCAGGGTGTGCCCCGCCTGGATGCGGCCCACGCGCCCGCCGCGCTCTCGGGCGCGGTATACGCCGCCTTGCTGGATCCCGGTAATCTCATGGTCGCGGCAGACCCGGCCCTTCTCGCCAAGCACCGCTTCATTAAAGATGAGGACGTGAAGCATCCGCCGGTTTTCTATGCTTCCGAACTGGTGAGCTCCACCGTGGCGCCCGGCTCCTATCTGGCCGGCGGCTTCGGCGGCATGACGGAAACAGTGAAAGGCATGACGCGGCTCTCGGCGGAAACGCCGGCTACAGCTTCGTCGACCGAGGTGGCAACGCCCACAACCGCCGATGCGACCGGTCCGGCAGCCACCGAGGCGGTCTTCCGCACCACCGCGCGCCTCGTGGAAGTCTACGCCACAGTCACGGACGATCGCGGCCGCTATGTCGACGATCTCCCGTCCAAGTCCTTCACCATTCTGGAGAACGGCAAGCCTATCTCGCCCATCGCTTTCGAAAGCCGCGCCTCCAGCGTGTCACTCGCGCTTCTGTTCGATACCACAGGCAGCATGCACGACGCGCTGCCGTCGCTCAAAAGCGCCGCCCTCAAACTGATCGGCGAACTGCGGCCCATCGATTCCGTCGCGGTCTACAGTTTCGCCGACAAGGTGAACGAATTGCAGCCCTTCACCAGCGATAAGACGGCGGCCGAGCGGGCAGTCCTGCGCACCCAGGCATTCGGCGCCACCGCGCTCTACGATGCGCTGGTGCGCGTCAATCACGACCTCGCCGCGCGCAGCGGCAAAAAGGTGATCGTGGTCTTCACGGACGGCTCCGACAATCTCAGCGTCCTGACCACGGAGATCGCCATGCAGCGCGCCAAAAGCGCCGGAGTCCCCATCTACACGATCGCGCAGGGCGACGCGTTGAAGAGTCCCGAACTGCTGAAGCAATTAGGCACGCTCTCTAAGACCACCGGCGGAGTGGCCTTCCGCATCAGCGGACCGGGCGAAATCCGCAAAGTCTTCGAGACCGTGTCGCAGGATCTGATGCACGGCTACCTGCTGGCCTTCCAGCCTCCCTCCGTGGAAGGCCACAACTGGCGCACGGTGGAGATTACACTGGCCGATACGAAGAATCGCAAGGTGCGCGCGCGCGAAGGTTACTACCCGGAATAAACGGGGCCGGGTTCAAACGTTCACGAGCAGCCCATGGCCGAAATCGAAAAAGGGCGCTTACTGACGTGCGCGTGACCTACAGAGCCGCGGACGTTAAGCGAGCGACATTTACCACTAGTGAGCTTCGGCCGTAGTAGGGTCGATGACGCTCTTCACTTCGCTCACCCGGTCGGCGGGAAAGCCGCCGAGGCTCGCGTGGGTGCGAACGGCTTCCTCACCCGGCGCGATATAAATGCAGTAGAGCTTATCGCCGGTGACATAAGTCTGCAGCCACTGAATCTCCGGACCCATGCTGCGCAGGACGCCGCAGGATTTTTGGGAGATCGCGTGAAGCTCTTCCGGAGTCAGGCTACCCGCGTTGGGAATATTCCGTTCGATGACATATTTCGGCATACCGCCAGATTCTACAACGGCGGACCCACGCCCGTACCGCGCGCAAAGCAGGGCTTGGTGATCTCCGGCACGGAAAAACGGCGATGGCCGGCGGCCCACACCGTCTTCTCGAAACAAAACCGCTCGCCGTGTTGCTGGAGCGTCCGCTCCACATCCAGAGTCTGGGTCCATTGATCGCCTTGCACGTTGATGTGCAGCCGTGAGGGCACATTCAGCAATTCTTGAAAGCGGCCGTGGCCCAGCAACAGCACGTGAAGGTCGGAGCCGAAGCGCGCCTTATCGCCGGAATCGGATTCCACCACCAACTCGTCTTCAGCCTCTCCGGTGAGGCGCAGGAAGCAGACGCCCTCCAAATGATTGTGGCGCGCGGAGGCTAGCGGAAAATAATCGGCCACCTTCCACTTCTTCCCATCGGGAACCATGCGGTACAGGCCGGCAAGAGTCGGGCAGGCCGTGGAGGGCTTGGCATTGATGAAGCGATACTGCAGCACGGCCAGCAGTTCGCCGCGCGACGCACCCGGCCAGGGATAAAGCCGAAAGCGCAATTCCCGTTCTGTGCTGGGGATCAGTTTCACCAGATCCTGCGCGGCGCACCGCTCGCGGTCGTCCTGCGGAGAGCCCGTGACGCGATAAGCGGGACTATGTGCCAAGGCATCGGGAAACCAAAGCGGCGGCTGAATATCCAGACGCCAGGTGGAATCGATGCGACGGTCCAGCGTCTCAACGGGCATCGCCGGAAAAATCGCGGACAGCACTCTCATGCGCACCGCCTCGTCCGCCACAGGTTCCGCGGCGAACCCGCACACCCCAGCGCAGACCAAAATCAAAACGCGCATCGTCGCTACCCGTATCGACTCTATCACGCGCTCCGTGCGGCGAATATGATCCAATGACTACATGACAGGGGCGCGAGGGTATCTCCCAATCTTGCAGGACCGCATACGGAACCGCCAGTTCAACTCGCTGTTCCTCTTCGTCACCTCTCGCTGCAACTCCCTCT
>DASZMZ010000120.1:0-20688 GCA_035551455.1 Candidatus Sulfopaludibacter sp. | reverse complement strand
CGCGGCCGTTCGTTGGGTTTCTGACTTCCGGCTCCTCGAACTGCGAGTGCCCGTTCCTGTCGCGGTGGGTAACTAGGAGATAGAAGACCGAATTCAGCAGGGCGCGGCCGTTAGTTGGGCTCCTGACTCCTGGCTCCTTCTTCTGCCTCCTACTTGTAAGTCAGTTTCACGGCTCCCGCGGTGCCTACTCCGATGGTGCGGAGATTATCGGGAGTGATGTCGGGGCGGCGGAGGATGTGGGGGACCATGACGATCATCAGTTCGCTGGAACTGCGGTCGGTGGCGGTGCCGGTGAAGAAGCGTTTGAGGAAAGGGATGGCGGCGAGTCCCGGGATTCCGGTGAGGGATTGTGAGTCCTCCTGATTCATGAGTCCGCCGAGCAGACTGACTTCGCCCTCGCGCACGCGGATATCGTGCACCACTTTGCGCTGGCCGATGATGGGTTCGTTGACTCCGCCGAGATTGACCTGCCCGGTGACGCTACTGATTTCCAGTTCAATGTGAATGGAGACTTCGCCATCCTCGTGGACGCGCGGGGTCATTTCCACGTTCACGCCCACGTCGATGTAGGTGAACTGCGTGTTGACCAGGGCATTGACGGCGGTAGCGGCGGTGCCCGCGGAGTAACTGCCCGACGCGGTGGGCTCGCGTTCACCGATTTTGAGGATGGCCTTGGTGTTATCCACGGTGCGGAGCTGCGGGGCTTGCAGGATGCGGGTTTTGGCGTCGCTGAGGGCCGCCTGGAGGAGGGCGCCGGGGAGCGTCACGGAGAAGTCCGAACTGGACAGGTGCCCGAGACTGGCTAGAGAGACGGCGTTGCTGGCGGTGGAAGAGGACGAGGAACTCGTGGTGGTGGGGACCTGGAGTTTGGAGCGCGGCGTGAAGTTGACCGGCATGTTCAGTCCGGTAGAGGCGAGCGCGCTGGAAATCTGTTTGCTGAAGGTGCTGGTGGCTTCCAGCACAAGAATATCGACGAGGACTTCGCTGCGGGGCTTATCGAGATCGTTGATGATCTTTTCGGCGAGCGCCATGCGGTCGGCTTCGCCGCGGGCGACGATGGCGAACTGATTGTTGTAGGGCGTGACGCGCTGGAGATCGGCAATGGTGCGCACGGTGTTGATGACCTCCTGCAATTCGGCGGGCGTGTTGACGTTGGTGAGGTAGAAGACGCGCGTGACGAGGTCCTCGTAGTCGCGGCGCTTGTTGGGATTGTCGTTGGTGACGAGGATGGTGTTTTCAGACAGGGGCTTCCAGAAGCTGCGTGTGGCGGAGGCGATGTAGTCGAGGGCCTGACCGATGGTGGCGCTGTTGAGATCGAGCGTGAGGCTCTTGCCAGGCTGGTATTCGGGGTCGAAGATGAGATTGATGCCGCTATACCGGCACACGGTTTCGAACATGATTTTGGGCGACTGATTGACGAGCTTCAGTTCGATGGGCTCGGGACTGAGCGGGCGGAGTTCGGGGAGCGTGGCGATGCGCGCAAGTTTGTCGCGGGCCTCCTGCCTGCGCTGCTTCACCTGCGCGAGGGCATCGCGCACTTCGGCGTCGCGGCGGGCCTGGTCACCGGCGAAACGGGCGCGGTAGACGGCAATCTGATAGACGATGTTGGCGGGGTCTTCGTCCAGCGCCTTTTGATATTTTTCGAGGGCGGCGTCCCACTGCTTCCGGGCTTCGAGCGTGCGTCCCTCGGAGAATGGCAGGCTGCCTTTAGCCTCTCGCGCGGCAACTGGCGCAATGGCCAGCAGAGCGGCCGCCACGGCGATCAGGATTTTCATTTTTCTCTCTGCCTGGATGACGCAGCGCAGAGCGCGAGTGCCGAGGGCTTCCGTGTAAAAGGCGCGTTAAGTCGTGTAAAGGGTCATTGGTGGCGGAGGGCGAGCATCGGATCGAGACGCATGGCGCGGCGGGCCGGAATGTAAGTGGCGGTGAGGGCTGTGGCGGCGAGGATGGCTCCGGCAGCGGCGAGCGTGACGATGTCGGTGGGTTTGATGCCGTAGAGCAGAGTCGCGATGTAGCGGCCCAACAGGAGCGCGGCGACCGAGCCGATGAGGATTCCGGTGAGAGCCATGGTGAAGCCTTCGCGCAGGAAGAGGCGGAGGACGTCGCCGGTCTTCGCGCCGAGCGCCATGCGGATGCCGATTTCCTGGGTGCGCTGCGTCACGGCGAAGGCGATCACCCCATAGATGCCCAGGACGGCGAGGAACAGGGCCAGCGCGGCGAAGAGTCCCACGAGGAGCGTACTAAAGCGGCGGGGCGCGAGGCTTTGATCGACGACGTCCTGCATGGTGCGGAGATTGGCGAGGGGCAAGGTGGGGTCGAGCGCGGCCACGGCGCGGTGGACGGAGGCGGCGACACTGGCGAGGTCGGTCTCGGTGCGGATCATGTAGGAGAGGGAGGTGACGGCGCCATCTTCGAGTTGTTCCAGAGGCTGGTAGGAATGCGGCAGCGGTTCGACTTCGAGACTGCCGGTCTTGGTGTCAGCGACGACGCCGACGATGGTCGCCCATGGGCGGTCGTTATCGGGACTGCCATAGTGGAGGCGCTTGCCGATGGGGTCCTGATTCGGCCAGTAGCGGCGGGCCAGGTTTTCGCTGACGATGACGACGGGGGGGGAGCCGCGGCGATCGGCGGCGGTGAAGTAGCGGCCGCGGCGGAGAGGTGTGCCGAGGGCCTGGAGAAACTCGCCGGAAACAGGAGTGAACGCGCCGAGGGGGATACGGCCATCGGCGGTGTGCCAGTTTTCAGGCATGAAGGTGCGGTTCCAGTCGGAACCCTGAGTGGGGACGAAGTTACCGGCTCCGGCGGCGCGGACTCCGGGGATGGCGTACAGCTTGGCGTTCAGCGCCTCGAAGAAGCGCGGCACGCGCTCGGGCGGGTACTGCGATTTGGGCAGGGAGATGGCGAAGGAGAGGACGTGCTGCGGCCGGAAACCGGGGTCGGTAGAGATGGCGCTGGCGTAACTGCGGACCAGGAGTCCGGCGCCCATGAGAAGGACCAGGGAGAGCGCGATTTCGCAGACCACGAGGCTGTTCCGGAGGCGGTGACGAGCGGTTCCGGCGGTGGTGCCGCGGGTGGTCTCGCGAAGGGCTGAGCCCACCGCGCCGCGCCAATTACTGAGGGCCGGGACGCTGCCAAAGAGGAGGCCGGTGAGCAGGGAGAGGCCGGCGGCGAAGGCCAGGACGCGCGGGTCAAGCGTGATCTCCTGCGAGTGCGGAATGCTGGCGGGCAGGGTGGCGACGAAGGTGCCGAGGGTGAGCCAGGCCAGAGTGACTCCGGCGAGTCCTCCGGAGATGCCGAGCAGGAGACTTTCGGTGAGCACCTGGCGCAGCATCCGGAGGCGGCTGGCGCCGAGGGCGGTGCGGATGGCCATTTCCTGACGCCGTCCGGCGGCGCGGCTGAGCAGGAGATTGGCGATGTTGGCGCAGGCGATGAGCAGCACGAAGCCGACGGCGGACAGAAGCATGACAAGGACGGGACGCGCGGGGCCGGAGACGATTTCGGCGAGCGGAGTGGCGGCGATATCGAGCGTGAGGCCGTCTTTGTAGGCCTGCGGATATTTGGCCTGAATTTGGTGGGACAGGCTGGTCATGTCGCCGGCCACCTGGGGCATGGAAACGCCGGGGCGCAGGTGGCCGACGACGCCGATATCGAAGTTATCCACCACGTCGGCGAGTTCCTCTTGAGTGAAGGCCATGGGCACCCAGAATTGGGCCGGCTCGGCGAGGGTTTGGGGCGTGCCGCGCGGCGGGAAAACGAACTCAGCGGGCATCACGCCGATGACCGTGTAGGGGCGGCCGTCGAGTTGGACGCGGCGGCCGGTGACGGAGGTGTCCGCGCCGAAGCGGTCGCGCCAGAGGCCATAGCTGAGGAGGATGACGTCGTGGCCGGGGGCGTCCTCTTCAGCGGCGAACGTGCGGCCGAGTAAGGGCGCGATGCCGAGCGTTGGGATGAGATTGGCGCTGATGCGTGCGCCGGTGAGGCGGCCGGGTTCGAGCGTGCCGGCGGAGAAATTGACTCGGCGTCCCTCGAAGCCGGCTACGGAATCGAGTGTGCGGGTCCAGCGGGCCATATCGAGGACATCGGGGGCTGAGGCGGAGAAGAAGGTGCTGGCGATTTTCGGAATGCGCTCCTGAACCAGGACGAGGCGCGAGGCGTCGCGATAGGGGAGGGGTTTGAGGAGGACCGCGTTCACGACGCTGAAGATCGCGGTGTTCGCGCCGATGCCGAGGGCGAGGGCGAGGATGGCGATGGTGGAAAAGGCGGGCGATTTGGCGAGGGTGCGGAAGGCGTAGCGAAGATCGAAGAGCATCGAAGGGGATGGGGCACGCGGGATGCCGGACACCGGGCTAATGAATGCAGCGGGGGGACGACGGGGCGGTGTCCTGTTCCGCGATTGGGTGTCCGGAAGCGGACAGGGGTGGGGACTCAAGGAGCAACCAGGTGGCTTTGTACAACAGCGGCCGCCCAGTCTAGTTTCAATCGGATTCAGGGGCTTGGTCGTTGCCGCGCTTCAACACTTGGGCGTAGGCTTCGGCAGCGAGGCGCTTGCATTCGGCCACATCCGCCGGATCTCTCTGATCGATTCGATGCGGAGGCACTCCTGAACCGGGCTGTGCGTCGACCATCCGAAAGGAAATTGTCTGGCCCTCGCTTATGTCCGGCAACTGCCATTGCCATTCCTCATTGTCGTCTGCTGCCTGAACCTGACCGCGCATGTAGGTGTGGGGAACGTTTGCCACCGAGGCGAAGAACGGCGTGCCGCTTGGCGGTACGTAGATACCGATGGCGACGCCGTCTACGAGAACTTCAAGGGCTTTCACGTTGCTCAGGTTAGCGGATTGCCAGGCTTACAGTACAGAACAGCCTGGGAAAACCGCTCCCGGGACCAGGAATTTTTCACGGACCATCGCGCAAGATGGCGGCGAATCATTGCCAGGCTTCGTTGAAAAAGCCGGCCTTCAAGACTTTGCCGGGCCATTTGCCCCCGGCGGGCGCGGCCGTATCGACAACGGCAAAATCGGGGAGCTTGGGAGTCTGCATGGCGTTGCTGGCGTAATCGGTTTCGCGGAAGGTGAAGCCGCTGTTGAGCACAACGTACTTTTTCGGGTTCAGAGGATTGGGGTAAATCATGATGAGGGCCTGGGCGCCGCTCGTAGGCCACTTCATGGGAAGCTTGTCGGCGATGCGGGCGAGGATCCGATTGCTGCCCGGGTCGCCCCACAGGATCAAATTGCTGGACGCGATATCGGCGTCGGTGATGTCCTTATCGTCGCGGACCTGAGCGTCACCGCGAAACTGGCGCCGCCATTCGGCAATGGCGCGCTTCTCTTCGCTGGCGACCCATGGAGCCACGGCGGGCGCGGCCGGCGTACCGGTGGGCGAGACGAAAACGAAACGATCGAAAAACGCGTCGTCGATCGGGCCTTGCAAGCCGTGGACTTTGTGCAGGCCGGCGCTTTCGGTGGAAGATACCTCCGACCAGCGGCCATTGGCTTTAGCGAAGTGGGCCTGCCAGGAGCGGTCGCTCATGGGGCCGGCGGCGCTCAGTTTGTCGCCATCGATGGTGAGGGCGACCTTGCGGGCGAGGTCGAGCGGACAGCCGCCGGGTCCGAAATCGAGAGTGAACGCGGTGACGCCGGAGGTTTCGACATTCACCGCGGAATCGCCGCCGATCTCCGCATTCACGCGGGCGCGCGACCAGTGGTGCTCCAGGCCATCCACGGTGACCCACTTCATCTGGTTGTAGGCGAGCGTCCAGGTGGTGAAGCGAATCTTGCGCGGGTAAGGGTTGCGGCCTTGCGCGGCGACGGCATCGAGCATGCGGGCCAGTTCGATTTTGGAATCGGGATGGTATTTGTGCGCGGTCTGCGGACCCACGATGCGGATGAGGCGGAGGCCTTCCTCGGCAAGAGCATGCTCCATCATGTCGGCGGCCTGTTTCTGCGGATCGATTTCGCCGTTGTAGGCGATGGTGGAAGTGTTGAACAGGTTGGCAGCGTAATCCGTGGCGTCGTAGAGGTGGAAGAGTTTCTGCTCCCACTCCGGGACGGCGTCGGGACCGGTGAGCTTGAGTTTGAGATACTGCTCGCTTTCGCTGAAGCCGGCGCCGGGCGCGACGGCGGCCCACAGTCCGGCATAGTGCGTGCCGATGTGCCAGGCGGTGGCGCCGCCCATACTGAAGCCGCGGTCGAGGATGCGGTTTTCGTCGATGGCGTATTGGCGTTTGACGGAATCGAGTGCCTCGAAGAGATCCACCTCGCCGGCAAATTTGGAAGCGTTGCAGTAGCGGCCATAGAGGTGCAGCACGATGGTGTCGCGGGGCGCGAATTCGCCGACATTGCGTTCACGGTCGGCCAGGAAATTGACCTGCGTGAGGGTTTCGTTGCGGCCGTGAAACCACGTGTCCAGCCGCCAGCGATGCGGCGCGTTGGGTGAGTAGGAGGGCGGCACGACGAGGCCGTAGGGCTGGACGCTCTGATCGATTTTCGAAATGTAGCCGCGAACCACGAGTCCGGTGGCGGTGGTCCAGGCGGGGTGGCCGTCGGCGAGCTGGCGGGCGCGCTCTTCGCCGTGCTGCAGGAGGGTGCGGGCTTTGGCCACTTCGTTGGCGTTGAAGAACTCGTTATAGTCGAGGGCGAAGCGGACGGCCTCGCTGTAGATGAGGACGTCGGGGACAAGCGGATTGGTTTTGAGTTTTGCGATCTCGGCGCGGAGATGGTCGAGGCCGGCCTGGAGCTCGGCGCGATCCTGAGCGGAGATTTCGATACCGGGGGGAGGGAGCGGTTTCGGCTGGCGGGCTGGAGTTTGGGCCAGGGCGACCACTGCGAGCAGACAGCACAACGGAGTTCTCATGTTTCTGCCATTATCCTATTGACGCGGGATACCATGGTACCCATGGATGTAACCACGGATGTAACCACGGATCCGCTGCTTGCCTGGCGCAAAGAATTTCCCATTCTCAGCCACACCACTTACATGATCAGCCACTCTTTGGGCGCGATGCCGCAGAGGGCGGTGGACCGGATGCGCGAGTTCACCGATGCCTGGGCGACGCGGGGCATACGGGCCTGGGAAGAGGGCTGGTGGGGTATGCCGGTGACGGTGGGCAACCTGATCGGGTCCATCATCGGCGCGGGCGATGGCGAAGTGGTGATGCACCAGAATGTTTCGGTGTGCCAGAGCCTGGTGACGAGCTGCTTCGACTGGTCCGGTCGCCGGAATAAGCTGGTGACGGACGGGCTGAATTTTCCTTCGAACGATTACGTGTATCACGGGCTGTCGCGGATGGGGGCGCGCGTGACCACGGTGGCGTCGCCGGATGGAATGACGATGCCGGTGGAGCCGCTGCTGGATGCGATCGACGAGGAGACGCTGCTGGTTTCGGTGTCGCACGTGGCCTTCCGCAGCTCGTATGTGCAGGACATTGCGGCCATCGTGAAGAAGGCGCACTCGGTGGGCGCGATGGTGATTGCGGACCTGTACCAATCGGCGGGCGCGGTGCCGGTGGATGTGCGGGCGTGGGATGTGGATTTCGCCACGGGCGGCTCCGTGAAGTGGCTCTGCGGCGGGCCGGGCGCGGGTTACCTGTATGTGCGGCGCGACCTGTGGGACAAGCTGGAGCCGGTGGCGACGGGCTGGGTGGCGCACGAAAATCCTTTTGGTTTCGAAGCGGGTCCGATTCGGTATGCGGGGACAGCATACCGGTTTCTGAATGGGACGCCGAACATCCCTGCCCTGTACTCGGCCCGGTCGGGGTACGAGATTGTGAACGAGATTGGCGTGGCGGCGATTCGGGAGAAGTCGATCCGGCAGACGGCGCGGCTGCTGGCGCTGGCGGACGAGGCGGGGATCGCGGTGCGGACTTGCCGGGACCCCGGGAAGCGCGGGGGCGTGGTGGTGTTCGACGTGCCGAACGGCAGAGAGGTGACGCAGGAGCTGATCCGTCGCGAGATTCTGGTGGATTACCGGCCGCAGGCCGGCATCCGGGTGGCTCCGCATTTCTATACCGCCGATGAGGAGCTGGATCTCACGGTGGGGGCGATGAGAGAAGCGGCGGTTGGGGTTGCGGGTTAGTGACGCTACACTGAGGGCATGAATAAAGTGGAATGCTACTCGGTGGTTGTTGCCAACAAACCGGGTAAGGGCGCGCACGTTCTGAGCGCGTTGAAAGAAGCCGGGGTGAATTTCACCGCCATCTGGGGCTATCCCGTGAGTAAGTCGAAGGCACGGATTGACCTGGTGGCGGAAGACGCGGCGCTGCTGAAGAAGGCCGCCAAACAGCTCAAGATCGAGTTAGGGAAGAAGACGATCGCCTTCCACGTCACGGGCGAGGAGCGTCCGGGCGCCGTGGCTGAGATTCTGGCCAAGCTGGCGGAGAAGGAAATCAACGTGTTCGCGGTGCAGGCGTTGTGTGCCGGTAGCGGCCGTTTCGGCGCGCTGGTGCAGGTGGACGAGGCGGATGTGAAGAAGGCCGCGAAGGTCCTTGGTAAGTAGCTCTACGGCACGAACACGACGCAGGTAGGGTTCGGAACATTCTTCGCGACCGGACCCGCCGGCTGAAGCTGGCCGGTGTGCGGATGGACCCGGAAGATGGTCAGGTTGGCGGACTTCTGGTTGGCAGAGAAGAGGTACGCTCCCGTCGGGTCCAGCGCCACTTGGGCGGGAGCCTTGCCCATCACGGGCGGAAATTCCATGGGCGTGAGCGAGTGCTTCTCCGGATCAATGGCGAATTGCGTGAGCACGTCGAGCGCGGGGTTCGAGACATACAGCACGGTGCCCGCGGGATTGATCAGGATTCCGGCGGGGCTGTTGGCGCCGATGAAGTTTTCGGGCGCGGTGGGGAGTGAGGCGAACTCCTGAATCGCGGCGGTGGCCGGGTCGTAGCGGTAGGCGGTGATGGTGTTTGATTTTTCATTGACGGCGTAGAGCACCGTGCCATCGGGATGGAAGGCGATGGGACCGGGCTCGGCGGGCAGCGCACCGGCCGGGGAGAGCGAGCCCTTGGCGGCGTCGAAATGATAGGCGCCGAGTCCCGCGGCCAGCAGAAAGCGGTTATCGGGGGAGAAGAGCAGGCTGCGCGGATGGGCGCCGCTCCGCTGTTCGGTGATCACGGCCTCGCCGAGCCGGCCGTCGGACTGGACGGGCAGAATGGCGATCGTGTCGGCGGCGCAGTTGGCGACGGCCAGCCACTTGGCGGTATGGTCGAGGGCCAGTTGGCAGGGCGCGCCGCCTTTGGAGGAGACCCAGTTCAGCGGCGCCAGTTTGCCGGTGCGCGCGTCGATGGAGTAGGCGCTGACGCTGCCGAGGACACCGGCGCCTCCATTTTCGTTGACCGCGTACAGGAATTTGTGACTGGAATGGACCAGCAGGAATGACGGATTGCCGGTTTCGGCGGCGACTCCGAGGGGCGTCAGTTTGGCCGATTCGGTGCGGAAACGCCAGGCATAGATGCCCTTGCTGCCGCTGCCGGTATGAGTACCGGCGTAGACCAGGAAATCCGCGGCACGGCTGGTCAGGGTCGCGGCCAGAAGCAGGATGAGTGGGGCGATTCGCAAGATCCATTATCGCAGCGCTGCGTGGTATCGTGCCTTAGCATGAATTTGCGATGGGCGACGCTCTTGGCCGCCGCGGGATGTGCCGGCGACATCGTGGAAGGTCTGTATACCTGGTCCACGAGTCGGTCCCTTCTGAGCGATCCCTGGTTGGTGGCCATCGTGTATGCCACGCAACTGCTACTCGCCATTCTCTTCGTGATGTTATACCGGGAGGCCCGCGGGACGGGGCAACCCGGGCAGCGTCAAAGCCTGGCGATTGCGGCCACCATGGCGATGGTGCTTGTGATGCAGATGAGCATCGGCAGGTCAAGTGCGCCAGCCATTTCTAACTGGATCCGTCAGGTTTTCTGGGCGGTGGAGGTCGTGGTGTTGCCTCTATGCTGGATTGCGTTTCTCATTCTCCTGGTGAAGGATGCCAAGCCCTGGCAGGGCAGGCCGATGCGCGTGCTGGCGGCGTTGATGACAGTGGTGCTGGCGGCGGTGGCGTGTTGGGGCGGGTATCCCTTATTCTTCCGGGTGGGCATGGCGTGGCTGAATGTGGCGGCGCAGCGCAGCCTATGGGCGCTGGCGTGGAATCTGGTGCTCTTACCGGTGCTGGAGCTGCTGCGTTCCTTGAGCCTGGTTTACCTCATGGCGACGGTGTGGCGGGAGACCTGTAAGAAACCAACTCTGGCGGAGACTACCTGAGGTGGAGACTACCTGAGTATGTTACGCAATGGACTCGCTTTCCTATTACTGGCGCTTCCGGCATTCGGACAGGTGCTGGAGGGCGATTGGCGCGGCGCGCTTTCGGCGGGCGGCAACAGCTTGCGGCTCACTTTGCATATCGAGAAGGCCTCCGACGGTCTGTATTCCGGCCGTTTGAACAGCCTGGATCAGGGCTCGGTGCTGCCGCTGGATGGAATTGAACTGAAGGGCGACAAGGTAAAGCTGGACGTCAAAGCGGTATCCGGCAAATACGAAGCGACGCTCTCGGGCGACAAGATGGTGGGGACGTGGACGCAGGGGATGCCGCTGCCTCTGGAGTTCACGCGAGATAAGGGCGCGGCGGGCCCTGAACCCCGCGCGAAACTGACGGCGGCTGCCATGAAGGCCTTCGGCGTCCCGGTGGATCTGTACGTTCCGGTAGCGCCGGCCCCGGTGCTGGTGGGGGGCAAGACGCGGCTGTTTTACGAACTGCGCGTGACCAATGGGGGCCGTGCGGACATGGATTTGGCGAAGGTCGAAGTGGTGGGCGACGGTAAAGTGGTGGCGTCGTTCGCGGGTGCACAGTTGAATAACGTGCTGCACCGGTTGGATGCCGAGTCGGGATCCGAGAAGCGCACGCTGCCTCCGGGCGGTACAGCGGTGGTGTTTATCGCGGTGGTGATGGATGCGAACGCCAAGCCGCCGGCGACGCTGCGCCATCGGGTGTGGGTGGGAGATATGAGCGCGGAGGGCGGTGCGGCGGCGGTGTCGACGGCGAAGCTGGCGGTGCTGGGTCCTCCGCTGCGGGGGGAGAACTGGATTGCGGCCAACGGACCGGCAAATGCGTCGGAGCACCGGCGGGCCATGCTGGCGGTAGACGGGGGCCTTCACATCGCGCAGCGTTTTGCCATCGACTGGGTGCAGATCGGCGCGGACGAAGAGACGCACACGGGCGATCCGCTGGACAACAGGAACTATCATGCGTACGGCAAGGACGTGCTGGCGGTGGCCGACGGGACGGTAGTGGAAGTGAAGGACGGAATTCCCGAGAACGTGCCGGGCGAGAACTCGCGCGCGGTGCCGATCACGCTGGAGACGGTGGGCGGGAACCATATCGTGCTGGATCTGGGAGGCGGTCGCTACGCTTTCTACGCGCACCTGCAGCCGGGCAAACTGCGCGTCAAGATGGGCGACCGCGTGACGCGCGGACAGGTGCTCGGGCTGGTGGGGAATTCGGGGAACAGCACCGAGCCGCATCTGCATTTTCACGTGAGTGATGGGGTCTCGCCGCTCGGGTCGGAAGGGATGCCCTACATTCTGGAATCGCTGGGCGCGCTGCCGGCGCTGAACGCCAAAGTGAAATTTTCGGCGCAATAATAGATACAGGTCCGAATATGCTCATCAGACGTTCCGTGCGACTGGCTGTATGCCTGTTCAGCGGAGTGCTGGCGCTGGCTGCATTCCAAACTGCTGAAGCCGACAAAGAGAAAGCGAAGGACAAGGAAAAGGCCTCGCTGCAAGGCAAGATCGTCAATGCCGTCACCGGTGAGGCATTGAAGAAAGTCTCGGTGATCCTTTCGGGTCACGGGAAGAATGTGACAGCGGAGACGGACGAGAAGGGCCAGTTTTCGTTCGACAATGTGGATCCGGGCAGGTTCACGCTCATGGCGCAGAAGAACGGCTTCGCGCCGGGAGCGTACGGGGCGCGCGGGAATTCCACGTCGGGCACTCCGGTGGAACTGGCGCGCGGGCAGGACTTGAAGGACGTCAACTGGAAACTGGCGCCGAATGCAGTGATCACGGGCAAGGTGTTGGATGTGGACGGCGAGCCGATTCAGAATGCCATGGTGATGCCCATGCTGGCGGCGTGGGAGAAAGGGAAACGCCTGTGGGCGCCGGCGGGACAGGCGATGACCAACGATCAGGGCGAGTATCGCGTAGCCAATCTGAAGGCGGGTAAGTACATCGTGATGGCATCCAACCTGGTCAATAACGTCACCAGCAGCCTGGCGAATTCGGCCAAACCGGCGACGGATAAAGCCGAGCCCGGATACGTCACCACTTACTACCCCGGTGTGTCCGACCAGGAGACGGCGTCGCCCGTGGATGTGCAGGTGGGCGGAGAGGTGGGGCGGATCGATGTCCACATGGTGAAGGTGGATTCGTTCCGCGTGAAAGGCCATTGGGACAACGCGCCCACGCAGGGCAAAATGACGCTGGTGGTGTTGACGCCGAAGGGGTCGGGGATACTCGGCATGCTGTCGGCGAATCGGGCGCAGTTGAATCCGGACGGCAGCTTTGAATTCCGTGGCGTGCCGCCGGGCGATTATCTGTTGAGCGCCACGCAGGATTTTCTCTCGCCGATGGGCGGGCAAATGCCGGTACAGGTGAAGGACAAGCACCTGAGCGGCGTGGTGATGCAGGCGGCGGCGCCGGTGGATCTGTCGGGGTCGATTGTGGTGGAAGGGCGAGGCAGCGACAAGGTGGATTTGAAGCACCTCTCGGCGAGGCTGAACCCGGTGGACTTCATTTCGATCAATCCGCCGAACGCCAAGGCGGACGAAGCCGGCAAGCTTTCCTGGGGCGGCGTGACGCCGGGCAAGTACGAAGTGCGGGCCGACAACGGGTCGGAGCAACTGTACTTGAAGGCGGTCCGGTATGCGGAGCGCGAAGTGGGCGAAGACGGGCTGGATTTGAGCGCCGGCGTCGCAGGAGCGGTACAGATCACGTTGAGCACCGAAGTCTGTGAGGTGCGCGGCAACGTGACCGGCGATGATGGCGCCGCGATGGCGGGAGTGACGGTGGTTCTGGCGCCGGATTCGCGGAGCCACTCGCTATTCCGCACCGCAGTCGCCGATCAGAAGGGAATGTTCGACTTCAAGAATCTGCCTCCGGGCGATTACAAGCTGCTGGCGTGGGAAGAGATGGAGCCGGGACAGTACGAGAATCCCGAATTCCTGGCGAAGTATATCGGCAAGGCGGAGACGGTGGGTCTGAAGGCGAACGATCAGAAAGTCTTTTCGCTCAAAGCCCTTCCGGTGAAGTAGGCCGTTATCCGAGGTCTTCCAACTGCTTTTGCAGGAAGCGGCGTTCGGGCGGGGAGCAGTCGCACGATAAAGCTTTGCGGAAATAGGCCTCCGCTTTTTGGTGGTCTCCGAGGGCGCGCCAGAGACTGCCGAGTGTGGCGGGAAGCAGGTGGTAGCGCTGGAGGGCGGGGTGGTGCTCGATAGCGCCGGCGGCCTCGATGCCGGCTTCGGGACCTTCGGCGCGAGAGACGGCGACAGCGCGATTGAGGGCAATCACCGGCGACGGATTGAGCGCCAGAAGCTGATCGTACTGCTCGGCGATGTAGGCCCAATCGGTGAAGGCGAAATCCGGCGCGGTGGCGTGAGCCGCGGCGATGCCTGCCTCCAGGTGCCAGGCGGTGAGTTGGGTTCCGGTGGCGGCGCGGTCGAGCCAGTGGAGTCCTTCGGAAATGCGCGCGGCGTCCCAGCGGGAGCGGTCCTGATCGGCGAGGAGCAGCAGACCTCCTTCGGCGTCGATGCGGGCGGCGGCGCGGGCCGACTGTAGCAGGAACAGTGCCAGCAGCGCATCCACATGCGGGCCGCCTGTGGCGGGGTGAGCGGCCAGCAGACGCGCGAGGCGGATGGCCTCTTCGGCGAATTCGTTGTCGCCGCTATACCCTTCGTTGAACATGAGGTACAAGGCTTCGAGGACGGAATCGAGTCGCTGGCGCGGCAGACCCTCCAGTTCGAAAGTGAGATTGAGATCGCGGATCAGCCGCTTGGCGCGGACGATGCGCTGGGCGGCGGCGGTCTCCTGAATGAGGAAAGCGCGCGCGATCTCACTGGTGCCGAAACCGCCTACCGTCTTCAAGGTGAGAGCCACGCGGGCGTCGCGCGGAATCTCGGGGTGGCAGCAGAGGAACATCATGGCGAGCTGATCGTCCACCTCTTCGGCGGGCGAGGCGGTGCGGGAGATGGCGCGCGCGATTTCGGGAGCTTTGACGGCGAGCAGGGCGTCGCGGCGGAGCAGGTCGAGCGCGCGATGGCGCGCCACCTGGATGAGCCACGCCGAAGGGTTCGCGGGAACGCCGGTGTGGGGCCACTGCTGGAGCGCCTTCACGAGGGCATCCTGGGCCGCATCTTCGGCGAGCGAGAGATGGCGGGGTCCCAGGATGCGCGTCAGCGTGGAGACAATCTGGCCGGCTTGACGGCGGAACAGATGGTCGACGAGGTCGGTCACATCTTTTCAACGCGGCGGATTTCGATCACGCCGAAGTCGACATGCGGGCAGTCGCGGGCCAGTTCGACGGCTTCTTCGTAGCTTTCGGCATTGATCAGATAATAGCCGCCCACCACGTCCTTGGTTTCGGCGTAGGGGCCGTCGGTGATGTGCAGTCCGCCGTTCTGTCCGCTGAGTACACGACCGCTGCCGTCTTCCAGCTTATTGCTGCCGGCCATGCGTCCGGCCTCGCGGAGCTTCTGGCCCCAATTGCGATAGCGGGCGAAGGTAGCCTGCATTTCTTCGGGACTCAGCGTGCTGTAGCGGCCATTGCCGTGAAGTAAGAGAAGGTAGTTTTCCATAAATTCGTCTCCTGTGAGCGGCCGTCAGTGGCCGTCTCACAGGATAGACGAACGGAGCCTGGGAAATTCGACAGACTAATCGGTGGTGAGGTGGAAAGTGCCGAGGAAGCTGGAGCGGCGGGGGCCGTTCTTCCAGGTTTCGCCGAGTCCCCCGCCCTGGTAGACGTCTTCCAGAGCATAGGCGGGCATGGCGTGATCGAGGTCGTTGAGCGGCGGATAGAAGGCGTCTTCATTGCCGCAGGTATGGTCGGCGGCCATGATGGCGCGGGTCTTGATGGCGGCCAGCGAACCGGCACTCAGTTTGGCGACGGCGCTGTGGATGTTGTCGTCCTGGACGGTGAATTCGATGGGGGCGTTGTCCACTTTGACGATATTCTTGAAAAGGTCGCCGCCGGCTTTGAGGGCGAAGCTGCGCAGCGCCGCTTGCTGTTCGGCGGTAGCGTGGCTGTCCAGAATCAGGACGGCGCGCATTGCGTTGATGGGCTCGTAGACGTTGCCGAGGGTATGCTCGGCGCGCACCACGCCTACCACGGAGAGGCCCTGCAGGTCGACGCCCTGCCACTTGCCGGAGTTGATTTTCCAGCCGAAAACGGCCTCTTTGCCGGCCATTTCGACTTCGCCATTGGCGAAGCAGGGGCCGGTGAAAATGTCGGCGGTGCGGGCTTCAATATAGGTGCCGGTAATGGTGCGGGGCGGAATGCCCGCAGCAAAGGAAAGGGTGGAAAACAGTACAGCGGCAATACAGACAGACTTCAGCATCCCAGATTTCTCCCTGGCTCGATTATAGAATATCCACCTGAACGGCGTTCGACATGACTCCGTCCACGGTGACGGTCACGTTGACCGTGCCTGCGCCGTGCAGCGAGAGCGGGAGCTGGACGTTGACCTGGTCCAATCCCGGGGTCTGGCGCTGCGGACCGGCATAGAGCGGCTGAACGGTGACGTTGCCGATGGTGACTGTGACGTTGGCGAGCGAACTGGCGCCGCGGATTCCGGTGCCGTAGAAGGAGAGGTAGACGGGTGCGTCCACGCCAGGGTCGATTCCGGCGGGTTGGCAGGCGCCGGCGGTCTCGCAGGTGAAGACGGGCACGGGGCTCTGGATTTGGGTCGGCAGGGTAATGCGCACCGCGGTGGCGGCGGCCACTCCGCTGCCCGTGCCGGATGCGCTGAACAGGGCCGGCGCGACTTTCTGAAGCGTTACGGGCACGTTACGCAGGGCGGCGGTGCCCACCCCGGGGGGCAGTCCGGTGGTGGGGAACGAAAGGGTGCCGGGTCCGGGAGCGAAGCCGGCGGGCAGGTAGATGTTCATCTGCGAGGGCGAGATGAAGAGGATCTGTGCGTTCTGCTGTTTGTTGGCGGAATCGGTGAAGAAAACGGTGGTCATATCTCCCAGGCTGGTGGGCCACGGCGGACCGTCGGCGATCTCGGTCAGGGTGGAAATATTGGAGGCGAAGACGCTGGCCAGAGAATCGGACGTGACTCCGATTTGCGGGCTGGCGGCGGATGTGACGACGGGGCCAGATTGCGCGGCCGCGAGGGCAGCGATGGAAAGAGGCAGAAGAATCCTGAGGGTACCCATGCCCCTTAGACGCATCGGACCGCCAAAGGGCCCCGAAAAGGGGCCCCGAAAATGTGCCAGACACATTTATTAAATAAATGTGCCTGACACCTTTTTCGGCCCCCCGAGAAAGACTACCGGGCCTACGAGACTCGGAGCAGGGTTATGGGAGAGTTGCGGGCGGCGCGCCGACTAGGGATGGCGGAGGCAACGAGCGCGACCACGCATAGGCTGCCCACGACCACCGCGATGCTGACCGGGTCGAAGGCGGCGACTCCCACCAATTGACTCTGCAGCAGCGGCGCGACGAACAGGAAGGCGGCGGCGCCGACCGCTGCTCCGGTCATCGACATGCGCAGCGCATCTCCCACGACGAGGCCGCGGACGTGACCGGCGGACGCGCCCAGCGCCATGCGGATCGCCATTTCGTGGGAGCGTTCGGCGGCGCGGAATGCCACGATCCCGTAGACGCCCACCGCCGTCAATAGCAGCGCCAGGACGGCGAAGCCGCCCACCAACTCCAACGCCGCCGTGCGACTGGCGAGATTGCGCTCCACCAGGACCTTCATCGGCACGACCGACACGCGTTCTAGACGAGAATCCTGCGCCACCACGGCGGCGGCGATGGCGCGGGCGAGAGCCGCATCGTCGCCCCTGGCGCGAATCACATACCCGGCACTGTCCGAGCCGATCTGCGTCATCGAAAGGAAGATCTCCGGGACAGCCGGACGGTCGAGACTCCACTGGCGCGTGTCTCCCGCCACACCGATGATCTCCCAGGTGGAGCCCGGCGGATTGAGGTCGCTGACCCACCGCAATTCCAGCACCGTGCCGAGCGGACGCCGCTGCCGCAGATAGGCGCGCGCGAAAGCCTGATTCACAATGGCGACGCGGTGGATCCCCGGCTTATCGTCAATCCCGGAGAAGTCGCGCCCGGCGAGCAGCGGGATGGCCATGGCCGCGAAGTAACCCGGAGTGGCCGCGTTGATCCAGGCGTGCGGACGCTGCGGGACCGGGAGATTGTCGCCGGCGATCTGGAAGGCGCCACCTGTCCCCCCCGCCCCGCCGCGCAGCGGAAATCGCAGCACCGCGCCAACCGCCGTGACGCCCGGAATAGCACGCAGCCGATCCAGCAGGCGATGGTGGAAGTCCACCAGTTTCAGGTCGGTATCGTACCGCTTTTCAGGCAGGCCGAGGCCGAAGCGCAGAGCGTGGGCGGTCTGGAAGCCGGGGCTCGTGTCCAGCAGGTGCAGGAAGCTCCGCAGCAGCAGACCAGCGCCCAGCAGCAGAACCGCGCTGAAGGCCACCTGCACCATCACCAGAGTGGCGCGGCCATAACTGCGCGGACCGCGGGCGCTGACTTTGCCCCCGGCCTTCATCAGGCCGTTCAAATCGGCGCGGCGAACTGCCAGCAGTGGCGCAGCGCCCATGATGAGCGTGAGCGCGGCGGCGAGCGCCAGGGCGAAGGTGAAGGCCGCAGCATCGAGCCTGAGCGGACCCACATCGGCAGCGCCCGCAATGAAGCGCGGCACCATGCGGAGCACCAGCCTGGCGGCGAAGAGTCCGCCGAGTCCTCCCGCCGCGGCCAGCACGATTGCTTCGGCGAAAAAGGGCCGGGCGATCTGCCACGCGCCGCCGCCGAGAGAGGCGCGGATGGCCGCTTCGTGACTGCGGGCGAAGCCGCGGGCAACCATCAGTCCGGAGACGTTGGCGCAGGCGATCAGGAGCAGCAGGGTGGCGGCGGCCATGAGCAATAACAGGGGTTCGCGGCGTGAGGCTGCCATGGTTTCGGCAAGAGGACGCAGCCCAACGCTGCGGGCGGCATTGGTGGCCGGATACTCGGCGGCGAGCTGCGCGCCGATGGCCTCGAGTTCAGCCCGGGCGGCTGCTTGCGACACCGCGGGTTTGATCCGTCCGATTCCGGCCAGCGACCCGGCGCGTACGCAACAATAATCGCGGCGGCTGAGTGGGATGAAGGCCTGCGGCAGCACGCGGTCCATCGGAAATTCGAAGCCGGCAGGCATGACGCCGATCACCGTGAAGGCCTCTTCATTGAGAAAGATCTTGCGGCCGATGGTGGCAGGGTCGGCGCCAAACTGTGCGCGCCAGAGACGATCGCTGAGCACGATAACGCGGCTGTCGGACGCCTCTTCGTCCTCAGTAAATGTGCGGCCGAGCGACGGCGCGACGCCGATGGCGGGAAGAAAGCCGGCGGTGGTCATGCCCGTCTGAATCACAGTGACCGCGTCCTGAGTGCCGAGCGTGAGGCCGAAGGAGCGCGGGCGGAAGGCGGCCATCTGTTCGAACAGCGCGGATCGTTTGCGCCAGTCGAAGAGGTTGGCTTCGGCCACGTCGCGGGGTTTGCGGTCGGCCGTGGTTTCGTAGAGCGTGACCAGGCGGTCGGGGTGCGGATAGGGCAGCGGCCTGAGCAGCAGAGTGTTGAGCGCCGAAAATGCGCCGGTGTTTGCGCCCACGCCCAGGGCGAGCGTGAGAATGGTGGCTGCGGCAAATCCGGGCGACCGGCGCAGCGTGCGAAGCGTCCTCAACATGCTTGCTTCCATACTGGCACTGTTTAGATGGTTGTTACTATGGAGGCGTGTTACGCCCGCCGCTTCTTGCACTGGCGATGGTTGAACTGATACTGGCTGCCGCGATGCCGGCCCAGCATCGCACCATCGAAAGCGTGCTGCCCGGACTGCGGTATAGCGGCGAGTGCACCTCCGCCATCGATCTCACTAATTTAAGCCGGCGCGTGGTGCAGGTGGAGGTGGAAGGTCACCGCAATACCGGCGGTCTCGTAGCGCTGGGCGGGCAGACGGCCATGCAGGTGGAATTGGCGCCGCTGGCACACACGTCGCTACGGCTTGTGGCGGACGGATCGTTCGATGCCTGGGTAAAAGTGCGGGAGACGGTGCCCGAAGGCGCGTCGGCGTCGGTGGCGGTGCAGGCCACGGCCGAGTGTTTGGTGGGCAGTGCGGGCCTTCGCGCAGTCATTCGCGAGCCGGCGTTTGCGACGGCGAATCCCTGGTTCTCGGGCGATGCGGCGGGCTTCGAGGGGGCGGAGATTGCCCTGATCAACTCATCGGACGCGGCCGTGACGGCTACGGGTTGCTACTCGTCGGGATCGCTGGTGTCGAATCCAGGCCGGGGCGGCACGGGCGAGTTGACGCCGGTCTGCTCGGAGAGTTTTCACGTGCAGATTCCGCCCTTCGGAGCGCGGAACTTTCCGGTGCAAATCGGCAGCGCCACCCACTTCGCGCTGCATACCGAAGGTCGCCGCATCGTGCTGCTGATGATGCGACCGATGGATGCCAGTGTGCACCTCTTCAAGGTGGACTCCACGATTCAGTTCGGGGCGGAAGTGCCGGCGGGCAAGTAGGCCGCCGGAATTGTTAAATTTTGATCTTCCCCGTGACAATCTACAGGAGTGCGCGTATGCTTCTTGTAGATTGTCTCGAGAAGAGGGAAAATGAACTGGGTCTTCTTTCTTGCGGCAGCGGGTCTGGCGTGCGGCGGCCATGGAACGCGGGATTCCATGCTGGTTTCCACCACCTGGCTGGCCGCCCACATGAACGACCCGCATCTGGTCATTTTGGCCGTGGGACGCCCGGGTGAGTACGATTCCGGACACATTCCGGGCGCGCTCGAGCTCAAATACACCGACATCGTCACCAAGGCGGGAGAGACTTCCCTCACCACCGAATTGCCGCCCATGGAACGGCTGGCCGCGGTCTTCGGCGCGCTGGGCGTGAGCAACCAGTCGCGGGTCGTCCTCTACGTCAGCAACGACGCTCTCAGTCTGACCACGCGCGCCTACCTGACTCTGGACGCCATGGGGATGGGCGCCCGGACTAGTCTGCTGGATGGCGGCTACGTCACCTGGAAAAGCGAGAATCGGCCGGTGACGCAGGCGGTCCGCGCGGTAAAGCCCGCAAAGTTCGTACCGTGTCCGCAGCACGACATTGTGGCCGACCGCGCGTATATGCAGGCCAACCTGCATCGACCGGCCATCGACATTGTGGACGCGCGCGATCCCGGCTTTTACACGGGTGCGCAGATTCCGAACGGGCAGCGGGCAGGTCACATACCGGGCGCTTCGAACATCAGTTACAAGACGCTGGTGGATGCCATGAACCATTTCAAGTCTCCGGCGGAACTGGCCGACCTGTTCACGGCGCACGGCGTGAAAACGGGCGACCGGGTCGTCTCCTATTGCCACATCGGGCAGCAGGCCACCGTGGTCTATTTTGTGGCGCGATACCTCGGGTACGACGCGCGCCTGTATGACGGATCGTGGGAGGAC
>DASZMZ010000119.1:0-40228 GCA_035551455.1 Candidatus Sulfopaludibacter sp. | reverse complement strand
TAAGCGCAGTAATGCGTTGAGCTTACCGTTACTAATTGCCCGTTCGGCTTGACCATAAAATTTACTACGTATACAAATTAAGCTGTTCTTTCCGCTGAAAGTGTTTAAGCCCGTCAATATTCAGAGTCAGAGGACCTTACGGTCCTGCTGATAAGTCGCCAGTTTCTGGGTGACCATAGCGAGAGGGACCCACCCGTTCCCATCCCGAACACGGAAGTTAAGCCTCTCAGCCCCGATGGTACTGCATTCGCAAGTCTGTGGGAGAGTAGGAAGTTGCCCGGTTTACATCACGAAAAGCCCTCCGGCTTGACCCCGGAGGGCTTTTTGCTTTTGTTCGGCACCTCACGCTCCCCCGCGGCCGTCGCCTTGGCCTCAGCCACCCGCTCGTGCTATAGTCGAAGCGCGTTTGATAGCTTCTGCGAATCCGTGAGTGTACCCAGCCGACGGCACCGTCGTTCCGCTAGCGCTTCCTCTCCCGATGAGCCCCGCTTTCAAATTGTTTGGAGGAATTTGAGTGAAGAATATTTTCGTAGGCAATCTGGATTTCAACGCAACCGAAGAGTCGGTACGCAGTCTCTTCGAAAGATACGGCGCCGTCAATAGCGCCAGAATTATGACCGATCGCGATACCGGCCGTTCCCGGGGATTCGCCTTCGTTGAAATGGAGAATGAGTCGGAAGCGGATCAGGCAATTCAAGCTCTCAATGGATACACTCTCGATGGGCGCGCGCTGAATGTCAATGAAGCCCGGCCCAAGCCCGATCGCGGCTTCGGCGGTGGCGGCGGTGGCGGTGGTCGCTTCGGCGGCGGCGGTGGCGGCGGTCGACCCGGCGGTGGCGGCGGCGGTGGTGGCCGGCGTCCTGGCGGTGGCGGTGGTGGTGGCGGCGGACGCCGCGAGCCCCGCTGGTAACAATCGGAAAGAAAAAAGCCCGGAAGCGATCCTGCTTCCGGGCTTTTTGCGTTTCAGCGCCTTCTAGATTCCGCGGGTGCCGTTTTCTAAAAACGCCCGCAGCCGATGGCTCCGGCTGGGATGACGCAACTTGCGCAACGCCTTGGCTTCAATCTGACGGATGCGCTCGCGTGTCACCGCGAAGTTCTGTCCCACTTCTTCCAACGTGTGCTCGCTGCCGTCTTCCAGGCCGAACCGCATCTTGATGATCTTCTCTTCGCGCGGTGTCAGCGTCTTCAACACCTGCGCCGTCTGTTCCCGCAGATTTAAATTGATGACCGCGTCGGACGGAGAAATTCCGTTCTGATCGACAATGAAGTCGCCCAGATGCGACTCTTCCTCTTCGCCGATCGGCGTTTCCAGCGATATCGGCTCCTGCGCCACGCGCAGCACCTTCCGCACCTTCGCGACCGGCAGATCCAGCCGCTTCGCCAGTTCTTCATTCGTCGGCTCGCGACCCAGTTCCTGCACCATCTGCCGCGACGTCCGGATCAGCTTGTTGATCGTCTCGATCATGTGGACCGGAATGCGAATCGTGCGCGCCTGGTCCGCAATCGCCCGCGTAATGGCCTGCCGCACCCACCAAGTGGCGTAGGTCGAGAACTTGTAGCCGCGGCGGTACTCGAACTTGTCCACGGCTTTCATCAGGCCGATGTTGCCTTCCTGAATCAGATCCAGGAACTGCAGTCCGCGATTGGTGTATCGCTTGGCAATGCTCACCACCAGCCGCAGGTTGGCCTCAATCAACTCGCGCTTGGCCGACTCGGCTTCCTGGTGAGACTTGGTAATGATCTCCAGCGTCCGTTTCAGTTCCGCGGCGGAGGCGCCGAAGCGTTCTTCGTTCTGCTGCAGTTTCAGCCCGAAAGCCCGCTGCTCTTTGCGGAGGTCTTTCATGCCGTCCGCGCGCGCGCCCGGCCACGTCTCCAGCTTCTTCTGGACTCGCGCGATTTCGTTTTCGATCGGCTTGAGTTCTTCCACCGCGGCGCGAATGCGGTCGATCAGATGACGAATCACCGGCGTCTGGAACTTCATGGTGCGCACCAGACGGCTGGTCTTCACCACCATCCGCCCCAGTTCCCAGAGTTGACGCCGATACTGCTTCGGCTTCATGCCGCGCGGTATGGCTTGCAGCTTCTGCCGGCATTGCAGAATCTTCTTGTAGTGCTTGCCTAAATCCTCGACCGCGCCGAAGAATTCCTGCCGCTTCTCTTCCACCAGCTCATCGGTGAGAATCGGATCCGAAATCTGCACCACATCGCGCGCCGAGATCAGCTCCTTCAGCATGTCGTCGGCCAGCACAATGATTTCCTGCATCGCCAGCGGAGCACGAGAGAGCGATTTCAGGACAGTGAATTGTCCGCGCTCGATACGGCGCGCAATTTCCACTTCGCCTTCGCGTGTGAGCAGCGGCACCGTACCCATCTCGCGAAGGTACATGCGAACCGGGTCGTTGACCTTCTCGCCGCCCAGCGCCGCGGGCAGTTCCAGGTCGAGCAGTTCTTCGGCGTCTTCGAGCTTCTTTTCGAAATCCTTGGCGTCTTCCAGGATCTCGATGCCCGCCACATCCAGGCCCGACAAAACTTCGTCCAGCTCAGACCCGCCGCTGATATCGCCGGGCAGAGCTTCGCTCACTTCGTCGTAAAGAACGTAGCCCTTCTCTTTGCCCATCTGCACGAGCCGCTGCAGACCTTCGAATTTGTCATCAAGCGCCACTGAAGCTCCGTACTCCCCGCGGTACGTAGTTAATCCAGATCATTGTACACCACGACACGTATCACATTGGGCCGCCGAAATGTCATCGCCTCGCCCGTTGGTCGCGCTCCAAAGTTTGCAGTTCGCCGGTGAGGCGAAGCGCGTCCTCCCAGTGGCCGCCGCGCTCGGATTCTCTGATCTTCAGCTTCAACTGCCGCCGCATTTCCTCCACGTGCGAACGCCGCATGCTGGCCACGGCCGCCATCACTTCTTCGCGCGACGCCTGGCTATCATCATTCAATACTGCTTCGGCCAGCAGACCCTGATCCGCTTCTTCCAGCCGGGCGTGGATCTCATCGAAACCAATTTGCCCGCCCGCATCGTGCAGCCCGAACATCACCTGGAAAATGTGCCGCGATGCAAACGCGTGGATCGCGTCGATGCTCTTCAACTCCTCCAGTACTTCATCGCGGATCTCTGCGTCTCTCAGAATCGCGCTGAGCAGCATGCGCTCATCGTGGCGCAGCACCACCTGAGGCCGCTCGAACGTTTTTTCCTGCCGGTCCGCCACGGACTTTCGAAAGCTGTCCAGCACCATGCCGCGATCCACGCCGATGTAGCCGGCCAGATCGTTGGCGATGGTCACACGCTCCAGCCGGTCGGAAATACGATGCACGGCGGGCAGCAGAAACTTCAGTACCGACACCACGCCTTCGCTCGTGTGGATGTCGAACCTCGCGCGCGCCCTATCGGCCAGCCAGTGGAAATAGCCTTTGGCCTGGCGCAGCTTTTCGGCATACGCCTCCGCTCCGCGATCCTTGCAGTATTCATCCGGATCCAGGCCGTCTTCCAATTCCAGAATGCGCACCTGCATGCCCTCCTGCAGCAGGGCTTCGATGCGCTTCTCGGTGGCGTTGGCGCCGGCCGGATCCGGATCGAAATTCATCACCATGTTCTGCGAGTGGCGTTTCAACGCCTGAATCTGCTCGGTCGTCAGCGACGTTCCGCAGCTCGCCACCACGCCCGGAAAGCCGGCTGCCGAGACGCCGATCGCGTCCATGTAGCCTTCCACCAGAATCACGCGATCTTCCCTGCGGATGCTTTCTTTGGCGCGGTGCAGATTGTACAACACCCGGCTCTTTTTGTAGATTGGCGTCTCCGGCGAATTCAGATATTTCGGCTCGTCGTCGGCCGACAGGGCGCGTCCGCCAAAGCCGATGATGCGGCCGGATTCGTCGTGAATCGGAAACATCAGGCGATTGCGGAAGCGATCGTAGAAACTGCCGTCCTGCCGCTTGCCCACCAGCCCCGATTCCTCCACCTGCACAGCCGAAAAATCCTGGCCTTCGAGCACGTGCTGCAGGGCCCGTCCCGCACGCTCCGAGTAGCCCAGTCCGAAATGCTCGATGGTCTCCGCCGCAACGCCGCGCCGCGCCAGGTAGCTGCGAGCCGCCTCTCCCGCGCTGCTTTTCAGATTGGCGCGGAAATTCTCCTGCGCCAGTTCATGCATGCGAAACAGGGCCGCGCGCCGCCGCGAATCGTCGTCCGAATAATTGCCCCGCTTGGGCATGGCGACGCCGCAGCGGTCGGCCAGCAGTTTCAGCGCTTCGTAGAAGCTGATGCCCTGCGTCTCCTGTAGGAACTTGAAAACGTCGCCGCCCGCACCGCAGGAAAAGCATTTGTAGAACTGATGCACGACGTGCACCGTGAAGGATGGCTTCTTCTCGTTGTGAAAGGGACAGAGCCCCATGTACCTGCTGGGACCGGAAGGCCGCAACCGCACGTGTTCGCCCACCACGTCCACGATGTTGATCGAAGTGCGCACCTGATCGCGAATATCCATCTGGCCCTTTCGAACTATTATCCCGCACTGCCCATCCGATAACTTGCTCCAGCCTGCCCTCGGTTGACGGGCCGCGCCTATCCGACGATATCTTGATCCACCTTTAGGGTGGCGCGTTACACTTCGGCATGTTGCCGGCGAGCCTCTTCGACGACCTCACTCCGCATGCTAGGGTGGCCACGGCAATCGCGCCGTTCCTCGCGGCCATCGTTCTGCGGCTGGTCTTCGGCAAGAATAAGGTGACCCGCATCCTCCTCTCCATCAGCACTACGTGGTTTGCAATCAACATTCTGATGGCTCCCTACTCGGCGAACATGCGGCAGGACCTGGAAGATGTCCGGTCCATGTTCCGGTAGCCTGCGGCCCATTGACCCAAAGGCGGTCGAATTCGATACAATAGCGGTGTAAGGAGGCCAGGATGAACCCCGTATTATTTGCTGGCATATTTGGCCTGGGCGGACCCGAGATCATCGCCATCGGTTTGCTTGCTGTCCTGTTGTTTGGCGGCAAGAAGGTTGGCGAATTGGGAAAGGGACTCGGCGAGGGAATCAAGAACTTCAAGACTGCCATCAAGAGCGATGAAGAACGGCTCGAAGATCAGCGGCAGGCCTTGAAGCGCGAAGAGGAAAGAATCGCCGCGCGGAAACAGGCCCTGGAAGACGAGGCGAGGCTCGAAGCGAAGAAGCAGGCGTAAGCTTCCTGAAACTGCCCGCAAGTTGTGCAGCGTTCATCGGCTTCAGATTTTTAGCGAATAAACAAAAACCCCGCGCAGCCCGTCTGGGCGTCGCGGGGTTTTCATTTCCAGACCCGAAACAGGCCTACTTCTTTTTCGGCGGAACGATCGCGTCCTTCGCGGCCTTCGCCACGCGGAACTTCACTACCTTCTTGGCGGGAATCTTGATTGCTTCGCCCGTGGCCGGATTGCGGCCGGTTCGCGCTTTGCGATCAACACGCACCAAGCGCCCGATTCCCGGCAACACGAACATGCCGTTCTTTTTCACTTCCGTAATCGCCATTGCGGCGAGCGAATCCAGCAGGGTACGAGCGGTCTTATTATTGACTTCGCAGCCTTCCGCGAGCGATCGCACCAGTTGCGTCTGGGTCATTCTTTGAGCTGCCATATATCTCCTTATGATTCTCCGTCGAACAGGCCTGAATACGGCCGCTTGGGCCGCAAACGTTATCAATCATAAGGGAAGGCCCTGTTGATGTAAAGGGAATTGACCCGAAAAACCCCGTTTTTATTGGTTTTTTTAGCCTACTGCACCTCCGCAGGGCCATTTTACAGGCTTTTCGCGAAGCCCACCGCGGCTCCCCACTGCAACTCACCTTCAACAAACGGCTGCGCCACTTTGTTTTTGATCATTCGAAAATGCACTCCTGCGCGCCCCGCCGGCTCCATCAGCATCCTCACCGCGGAATAAAGTTTCAATCCGGGACCGCCGGCGCTGACTTCGCCTTCCGCCCCTCCGCTCCGAATCTGGTTGAGGAACAGGACCGCCATCCCGCTTCGCGCCACCGAGGCGGAAAGCTTCCGCAGCCCTGAGGACAAAACGCGCGCCTGCATCCCAGGGCTACTATCGCCCAGCGCAGTCTCCAGTTCCATCCTGGGCACCAGCGCTGCCACCGGATCCAGCACCAGCAGATCGATGGCGCCGGAGACTGCCAGCTGCCGCGCGATTTCCAGGGCCTCTTCGGCTGACTCGGGCTGCACGATGGGCAACTTGTCGAGGTTCACAGCAAGCCGCGCCGCATAGCCCGCATCGAAGCCGTGATCGGCATCCATCCACGCCGCTGACAGCCCGCTCTCTTGCAGGTGCGCCACGATCTGCAGCCCCAGCGTAGTCTTACCGCTGGACGATGGCCCGAAGATTTCGACAATCAGTCCGCGCGGCAGCCCACCCGCGCCCAATGCCGCATCCAGACGCGGGAATCCGGTCGAGATGGCGTCGCCCGAGCGGCACTCCATCCGTGCCAGTTTCTGCCGGATGACGCGCTGCCGTTCTTCTTCACTCATCTCGCAACTACAGAGCTATCGTCTGCTGGGTGCGGCTTTTTGCGGTGGAGCAGCCGGAGCCGGTTCCGGCGCCGCCGCTGCATCCGACTTGATCAAGCCCAGAGCCTTGCGCAGTTCGGTATCGATGGCGGTGCGAATATCCGGATTGTCTTTGAGGAATTGGCGCGCCGTCTCGCGTCCCTGTCCGATGCGGTCGCCCTTATAGCTGAACCAGGAGCCGCTCTTCTCGATGATGTTTTGCGCCACGCCGAGGTCCAGCAGGTCGCCTTCCTTGGAGACGCCTTCCCCGTAGATCAGGTCGAACTCGGCCTCGCGGAACGGCGACGCCACTTTGTTCTTGACGACTTTCACCTTGGTCCGATTGCCCACCACGGCGTCGCCATCTTTGATCGCGGCGATGCGGCGGATGTCCAGGCGCACCGACGCATAGAACTTCAGCGCGCGGCCGCCCGTAGTGGTCACCGGATTGCCGAACATCACGCCGATCTTCTCGCGAATCTGATTGATGAAGATCAGGCAGGTGCGCGACTTCGAAACCACGCCCGTGAGCTTGCGCAGCGCCTGCGACATCATCCGCGCCTGCACGCCCATGTGGCTGTCGCCCATCTCGCCGTCCAGTTCCGATTTGGGAACCAGCGCGGCCACCGAGTCCACCACTAGCACGTCGATCTGTCCCGACGCAGTCAGCGTGTTGGTGATCTCCAGCGCCTGCTCGCCGTAGTCCGGCTGCGACACCAGCAGGTTGTCGATATCGACGCCCAGCTTCTTGGAATACGCCGGATCCAGCGCGTGCTCCACGTCGATGAAGGCCGCGATGCCGCCCTTCTTCTGAGCCTCCGCAATTACCTGCAGGGCGATGGTGGTTTTGCCGGAAGATTCCGGTCCGAAGATTTCGATGACGCGGCCGCGCGGCAGGCCGCCTACACCCAGCGCCGCATCCAGCGAAATCGAACCCGTCGAAATCACCGACACCGGCACGATGGCGTCTTTCGAGCCGAGCCGCAGAATCGAACCTTTGCCAAATTGCTTTTCGATCTGGCCTAGTGCCAGATCCAACGCGCGCGCACGATCTTTCTCGTCCATGATGGGGTAAGACTCCTGGGAGAATGGGTGAAAGTCCAATTGTAACAGCCGGGGCCGTTATAATTGAGTAGAGGGTTTGCATGTCGCTTCGTCTCACCTTTATTTTCGGGCTGCTCGTGTTTTTCGCTTTCGGGGCGGCCAAAAAGACGGCCACCGCCACCGGCGAGAACGACGAACTCGTCCTCACGGCCACTCTGTATACGGATCCCGCGGATATCAAGGATCTGGTGGGTTCAGACCTGGACGGCCACTATTTCGTGGCGTCGGTGAAGATCCAGCCGAAGTATGGGAAGACCGTGACCATCGATCGCGACGCATTCCTGCTGCGCTGCTTCGATGGCAACGATACATCGAAGCCCTTTGTGGGGAGCCAAATTGCCGACCAGACCACGCTGGTGGTGAGTAAGGTGACCGAAGGGGAAGGGAAGAAGAGCAAGCCGCGCCTCACCCTCGGCGGCATGGGCGGCATGAGCTCGCCTACCACCGAATACGACAACGCGCCGGCCAAAGCGAAAACCGAACAGGACCCCACGAAGGCTGCCCTGCAAAAGAGCCTGGACGCCAAGATCCTGCCCGAAAAGAAGACCGAGGAGCCGGTTTCCGGGCTCCTCTACTTCGCCATGGAAAAACACAAGCTGAAGGACATGGAACTGACGTACGGTCCCAGAGAGTCCCGCATCTTCCTTCGCTTCAAGTAGGGCCGATCTAATCCCCTGCGGATTGGAGAACGGCTCCGCTCAGCACATCGGCCGGCGGGTAGGCGCCCGTCTTCTCGGCATCCAATTCCTGGACCTTCTCGGCCGCCTTTTTTCCCGCAATGAAGGCGTGGTCCGAATTGTAGTATTCCCATTCGCTGTAGCGGCCGGCCAGAATAATATCGTGGTCCAGCAGCCAATCGCGAATCTGGCGCACTGCTTTGCTCCGCCCGTGATCGTAAACCACATAGGCAAAGGGCAGATCGCATTGCGTCGCCACCAGAATCGGATCTTCCGGCCGGAAGAGACCCACCTTATGGCAGTCTTCGATGCATCGCTGAATCAGTTCATCCCCTTCCGCCGGCAAGGGCTTCTGCGGGGAATACGTGATCTCACACGTCAGCCCGAAACCACCCTTAGGATTGCAGTATGGGCTGGCATTGCCTTGCACAAAGATCCGGTGAAAGACGGTGTCCTCGGGGTAATAGATCCAGTGTTTGTCGGTGAGATTTTCGCGGCCCACCCCGATGTGGACGCAGCGCACCGAGACATGCCGCAGACTCTTCGCGGCAGCCTGAATCTCCGCCGGAGCCTGGTCGCCCATCTGGCGGATCAGCACCGGCAGCGGCATGGTGGAAATGAAATAGTCGTATTGCATTTCAGTGCCATCCTGCAACCGCGCGATGTGCTGAGTGGGAGAGATGGACGCGACCCTGTGATTCAGCAGCACGTCGCCTTTCAGCTTCGGCATCCAGCCGTCCATCAGCGCCTGAAAGCCCCCGCGCAAGGGATAGCCGAAGCGTGCGTTCGGTCCCATCGGCTTGGGCGAAGGGGAAAGCGCCCCTTCGATCATTTCCTCGAGATCGGGCATGGGAACCCGTCCGTCCAGCCAGGAGGTTTCCATTTCGTTGAGCGGCACGGCCCAGAGTTTCCGGTTGTACGGGATTGCAAAGTGGCGGGCGATTCCCGCGCCCCACACTTTATAAATAAACTCCTCGAAGTTGCGCGGCTCTCCGGCGCCAGGCTTGGCCACCAGCGGCGCCGCAGCTTCCAGAATTCCATCCGCGCAACAGTCCTTCAGTTCCAGCTTGCAGGCGCCGTTGCCGTTTCCGTTCGCGTGGCCGTTCGTGTGCCCATTCGTATGCCCGTTGGCGTGTCCATTGGTGGGCTGCTTCGCGGGCTCGGTTACCGTGGGTTGCTTCAATGCTCCGTACCGCGATTCGATCGCGCCTACAATGCATTCCTTGATGACGTCCGCCGGTAAGCCATACAGCGAACCCTGAAACGGGTATCGAGTATACACGTTCTTGCTATAGATCCACGCCTCCCGATCCTGCCAGTGCACGTTGTCGCCGAGAAGCATGGCGTACAGTTCGTGCACATAGGGATCATTGGAGAACATGATGTGGCCCGCATAGTCGAAGGTGAAGCCGTTCTTTTCGATGGAGCGGCACCATCCGCCTACGCTGCTGTTCTGCTCCAGCAGCACGGCGCGTTCGCCTAAATGATATGCCGCGCTCAACCCGGTGGGCCCAGCACCCGCCACCAGTGCGTGCACGCGCGTCGGCTTGGCGAACCTCTTCGGCGCCTGCAGTGTTTCTTCGATGAGCGCCTCGATCCGCTGCGCCGTCTGGTCCCAGGAGGTCCGGCTCAGAATTTCACGCATCGCGGTGGTTCGGGCGGTCCGCTCGTCAGCCGGAGCATGCAATGCCCGCTCGCAGGCGCTGACGAACTCTTCCGTAGTTCCGCCCAAATATACGACGTCCCCGTATGGCTGCGCGACGTCGGTAATCGGCGTACTCACGATCATCTTTTCGGCCGCCATGTACTCCAGGGTCTTGGTCGGACTGATATATCGCGTCGCATCATTGCGCGCGAACGGCATCAGGCAGACGTTCCAACCTTTCAAGTAGCTGGGCAGCTCCTGATAACCGCGCTGCCCGAAGTAGGTGATATTCGAATTGCGCGGCAGCGTCGCGGGATCGATCTTCACCACCGGTCCCACCATCACGATTTGCCACTCCGGATGCGCGTCCGCGAGGGCTCTCAACAGCTCGAGATCCAGCCGTTCATCGATCACACCGAAGTAGCCCAGGCGCGGGCGGGGCAAATCCTTTTGGTCCTCCGCCTCGGCGATTTCATCCCCAGATGCTTTGGCAAAGTGCGCCGCATCCACGCTGCTGGGGAAGCAGTAGACGTTCGCGTGGCGGTGCTGTTTTGCCTGGTACAGGCTGGGACCGCCAGTGAAGACCAGGCTGGCGCGATCGAGCAGCGCCTGCTCGCGCTCCAGGATCTGCGGCGGCGGATTCAGAAAAGCTGACAGCTCATCCATACAGTCGTAAATGATGGCGCGCGCCGCCAATCCGTCCGCCAGCGGCAGCGCCATGGGCGTATAAAACCATAGGATGGGATTCTCGATTTCCTCCCGCTTGCACAGGTCAAGCAGAAGCTCCCTGAGAAACGGCATCTGCTCATCGTGAAAGCCAGGCGCGCGCGAGGGAGTGCGCGGAGTGCACACCAGCACGTTGGGCTCGGCCTCGCTGAATTGCCATTCAGGCTGGGTCAACTCCGCGCAAAAAATGGGCTCCTCCACAAACAACACGCGGTGTCTTGAGGAAATTCGGGAAAGTAAATGTTGCGGCCGCTGGTAAACGAAGTTCCAGCGCAGGTGTGAAAAGGTAATAATTTTCGGGTTAGCACCCATATGAAGTCCCTTTTTAAACGAAAGTTTGGCCGCTGACCTGTAGAGCGTCAAGCGTGTGCAAACTTGCTGTGCAGGCAACCGTCCAGTGTGTGCAAATGCGCAGCAGATCAGGAATGATGACGCGCCTGGGCGCTATTCCACGCTCGCGGCTCCCATCGGAGTCGCGCGCCTCAAGTCAGTGTCGATGGCGGGGATGTTGAATTTACGCGGCAGTAGCGAAGCCGGAATTACCCGATGATCAAACGGATTCCTCTTCCTCCTCTTCCTCTTCATCGCCCTCATCGCCGAGCGAATCGCCCGTGAGGATGTTGTCGACGACTTCGGACAGCGTATCGTCCGCGGCCCTTTCTTCTTCCAGAGTTTCCAGCAGCAGGTCTGCGATGCTCTCCTGACCCAGCATCTCCGCTATGGCGCGGGCGGTACTGTATGCGGAAATTTCGTAGTGCTCCACCTTCTGTGCCGCCGCGGCGATGGCGGCATCGAGCACCGGCGATTTGCTCATGCGGGCGATCACGTTCTCGCCTTCTCTGAGTAGCCCCTTCATGCCCTCGCATTCGCGGCCGCTGGGCTGCTCGCCGATAAGTTCGAAAATATTGTCCAGGCGCGTGACCTGCTCCTTGGTTTCGCCGAGGTGGTCCTGCAGCGCTCGGGCGAGTTCCTCCGACGAGGAGGCAGCGATCATCTTCGGCAGCGCCTCCACGATCTGCTTTTCGGCATCGTACAGTTCCTCCAGGTACTGACGAAATAGGTCTTCGAATTTGGCCTCCGCCATTTCTTCCTCCAGCCAGCGATGTTTGAACCTGCACTCATGAAAGCACCATGCAAGCCAAAGCATGCTGGCACACAAAAAGATTAAAGTCGCATCCGTGTGGAGATTTACAGCATCCATTCGATCAGGACCAAATGGCAGGCTTCGCAGCGATCGAAATCAACGACGATACAACGGCGGCGCGCTATGAGTCATTGATACGCCTCGCCGAATCCATTCGTGGGCAGCGCGCTCCACGGGAATTGTTCGACATTCTGGTTGAGGAACTTCGCCAGATCGTACCGTTCGACGCCATCGCGCAGTTCGATGAGGGCGCCAACAAAGTGCACTGGCACCTTTGCCGCGATTGTGGGGAAAATCACTCTCCGCCCCTCCCGAAAGAGCAGAGTCTGGCTTGGTGGGTCCACCAGAACCAACAGGCGGTGGTAGTTGGCGACGTGTGGCGCGAAGATCGCTTTCCGCTGAACATGGAAGTGCTTCGGCAATGCGAGCTTCGTTCGATTTGCGCGGTGCCCCTCACCACGGCGCACCGTCGACTCGGCAGCATCGCCATCGCCAGCCATCACGCCGGCGCCTATACCAAGGAAGAGGTCCGTTTTGTAGCGTTGGTGGCCGCCCAGATCGCATTGGCCATGGACGACGCCATGAATTTCGAGGCGTCGCGCCGGGCGCAGGAGCGCCTGGAACTGCTGCTGGATCTCACTAATCGCTTCGTCTCGAATCTGGATCTGCGTGAGGTGCTCCGCGAAATTGCCGCCGGCATTCGCCGCGTGATGCAGTGCGACGGCGTGAGCGTGGCCCTGCCCGATCCCGATTCGCACGTGCTTCGCATCTTCGCGCTGGACGCCGCCGGAAGTCATGCCGGTCTGCGTGAAGGGCTGGAGATTCCCGTCGATAAGGGCGGCCGCCTGATGCAGACCTTCGAAAGCGGCCAGGCCATCGTGCTGAATGGCGCCGAGTGGGCCAACGACGCGGACGCGACCACGCTTGGCATGCAGCCATTCTGCCACCTTCCCCTGACCAGCCGGGACCGCGTGCTGGGAATCCTGAGCCTTGGCAGTCAGGTGGAGCGCACCTTCTCTGCGGAGGACGTGACGTTTCTCCGGCAGGTGGCCAACCAGGTGGCGATCGCCGTGGAGAATGCGCTTGCCTACGGCCAAATCTCCGACCTGAAGGACCGGCTGGCGCAGGAAAAACTCTACCTGGAAGACGAGATTCGCAGCGAGCTGAATTTCGAGGAGATCGTCGGCAAGAGCGAGGCGCTGCGCTACGTGCTGAAGCAGGTGGAAACGGTTGCTCCCACCGATTCGACGGTTCTGATCTACGGCGAAACCGGCACGGGCAAGGAGTTGGTGGCGCGCGCCCTGCACAATCTGAGCGGGCGCAGTTCCGGCGCCTTCGTTAAGCTCAATTGCGCCGCAATTCCCACGGGACTATTGGAAAGCGAGCTGTTCGGCCACGAGAAAGGCGCGTTCACCGGAGCCATCTCGCAACGCGTGGGCCGCTTTGAACTGGCGCACCGGGGCAGCGTGTTTCTGGATGAAGTAGGTGAGATCCCGCTGGAGTTGCAGCCCAAGTTACTGCGCGTGTTGCAGGAGCGCGAGTTCGAACGGCTCGGCAGTTCTCGCACGCTGCGCACGGACGCGCGCCTGATTGCGGCCACCAACCGCGACCTGGCCGCGATGGTGGACGAAAACAAATTTCGCTCCGATCTCTACTACCGCCTCAATGTCTTTCCCATTCGCGTTCCGTCACTGAGAGAGCGTCCGGTGGACATCCCTCTGCTGGTGCGCCACTTCGTTCAACAGTTCAGCCGCCGGCTGGGCCGTCACATCGACACCATCCCTTCGGAAACCATGGAGGCGCTGGTCCAATATCACTGGCCGGGGAATATCCGCGAGCTGCAAAACGTTCTCGAGCGCGCCGTGATCGTGTCGACAGGTCCGGTGCTGCGGGTTTCTCTTGAGGAGTTGCGGCCCATCGCGCCAAGGCGTCCGGAGGCCCGTTTGACGGGGTCGGGAGACATGCGGTCGGTTCTGGACGATACCGAGCGGCAACAAATTGAGACGGCGCTGGAGCAATCTGGCTGGGTGGTGGCGGGCCCGAAAGGCGCAGCCGCAGTGCTCGGCATGAAGCGCTCCACGCTCCAGGCGCGGATGCAGAAGCTCGGCATCTCGGCGTCCCGCGCGCGCCGCAATGGCACTGCCTGAAAACGGGCACTGCCAGATTCCAGGCACGGTCATCACGCTCCCTGCTCCACGCATCTCCTGCCTTTTGTGAAGCTTGACAATCGGCGCCAATTGGCCTGCCAGGTGCACCCTGCATGGCGGCACCTGATGTTTAAACTTTGCAGTAGCGAAATCGGCGGCGTCCCGAAATGGACGCTCTGTGGTCAACTGGCAGGTCCCTGGGTAGATGCCCTGCGAGCGGAGTGGCAACGGCAGCGACGCGAGTCGCCGAGCCGTCGCGCCATCCTTGACCTGAGCGATGTGACGTTTATTGACGAAACCGGCGAGGTCCTGCTCCGCGAGATGCAAGAGCACGGCGTAGAGTTTGTCGCCAAGGGCATCGACACCCGTCACATTCTGGAGAATCTGGCAGCCCGCGAGCGGCCGCAACTCCGCCGCTTTCTGGGTCCCGCCCGAGACGGCGGCTGTTAGTCCATCACCAACATCAGTTGCTCGCAATTCTTAACGAGGGGAACACACATGACAACCCGACTTGCAAAAACACGAACCATCTGGCTAGGAATCTGCGCCATTGCCGCCCTACTCTTCACGGCTGCCTGCGCCAGCCAGACCGCGGCAGCACCCACGGAGTTGTCTTCCGTGGAGGTAGTGCCGGTAGAGCAGCGCGATGTTCCGATTTATCACGAATGGATCGGCACGCTCAACGGATTAGTCAACGCCGACATTAAAGCCCAGGTGGCCGGGTACTTACTCAGCCAGAATTACTCGGAAGGGTCGTTCGTCAAGCAGGGCGACCTGCTCTTTCAGATTGATCCCCGTCCGTTCCAGGCGGCTGTGGACCAGGCGCAGGGCCAACTGGCCCAGGCCAACGGACAGTTGGCTCAGGCCAAAGCCCAACTGGAGCAGACTCAAGCCCAACTGCTCACCGCAGAGGCCAATCAGCACAAGACCCAGTTAGATGAGGATCGCTACACGCCGCTGGCGCGTGAACGCGCAGTTACGCAGCAGGATATGGACAACGCCACGCAAAACAACCTGGCCGCCAAGGCTCAGGTGCAAGCCGCCAAGGCTCAAGTGGAAACGGCGCGTGCGCAGATTCAGGCCGCCGCGGCAGCGGTGGAAGCAGCCAATGCCGGCGTGCAAACGGCCCGGCTGAATCTCGGCTTCACCAGGCTCACGTCACCCATCAACGGGGTGGCGGGCGCGGCGCAGGTGCAGGTGGGAAACCTGGTAGGCCCGTCCAGTACTGCCGTAACCACAGTATCCACGCTGGATCCGATCAAGGCCAAGTTCACCGTGAGCGAGCAGGAGTATCTCACTTTCAGGAAGGACGATTTAGCCCTGCAGCGCTTACAACTGGACCTGGTGCTGGCCGATGGTTCGACTTACCCGCACAAGGGTAAGTTCTCCTTCGCCGATCGACAGGTGAATCCCGAGACCGGCGCCATCGAACTTACGGGGCTCTTTCCCAATCCGGGCAACAAACTGCGGCCCGGCCAGTACGGCCGCGTGCGAGCCATCGTGGGATCCACCTCCGGCGCCCTGTTAGTGCCGCAGCGCAGCGTCACCGAACTGCAGGGTAGCTATCAGGTGGCTGTGGTGGACGCCGCCAACGCCGTGCGCATCGGCACGGTACAGGTGGGGGATCGCGTGGGCCGGCAGTGGATCGTGAAGGAAGGGTTGAAGCCCGGCGATCGCGTGATTGCCGAGGGCGTTCTCAAAGTGCGGCCCGGCCAGCAAGTGAGCCCGCGGCCTTACGTGGCGCCGCCCGACGACGGAGGAAGTAACTGACATGTCCAAATTCTTCATCAACCGGCCCATCGTGGCCATGGTCATTTCGATCCTGCTGGTGATTGTCGGCGCGATTACTATTGTCACGCTGCCCGTCTCGCAGTTCCCCAACATCGCCCCGCCCGAGGTAATGATTCAGGCGAATTACGTGGGCGCGGATTCGCAGACCGTCGAACAGTCCGTGGCCACTCCCATCGAACAGCAGATGAGCGGCGTCGACAACCTGAACTACATGTATTCGCTGAATGCCGCCAATGGCCAGATGACATCGATTATCGATTTTGATGTCAAGACCGATCCCAACACTGACTTGATTCTGGCCCAGATGCGCGAAACCCAGGCCGCGTCGCAGTTACCCACCGACGTCACTAATTACGGCGTAACTGTCCGAAAATCCGTGACCGCCCCACTGATGATCATCGGGTTATATTCGCCGCACGGCACCTATGACGCGCAGTTCCTGGCCAACTATTCCTACATCAACCTGAACGACCAACTGACGCGCGTGGCCGGCATTGGCGACGTGCAGGTATTCGGCGCCGGCCAGTACGCGATGCGGCTCTGGGTCCAACCGCATCAACTGGCGAAACTGGCCATCACGGTGCCCGAGATCGTCTCCGCCATCCAGGCGCAGAACACGGTGAATCCGGCCGGCCAGATTGGCGCGGCCCCCATCGGCAGGGGCCAGGAATACACGTATTCGGTGCGTGCCAAAGGCCGCCTGACTTCGCCCGAGGAGTTTGGCGACATCATCATCCGCGAGACACCCGACGGCGGCACGGTCCGCCTGAAGGACGTGGCGCGTGCCGAACTGGGCTCGCAGGATTACAGCATCGTCGGGCGGCTGAATGGCAAGCCCAGCGCGATTCTGGCTGTCTACCAGCTCCCCGGCACCAACGCCGTGCAGGCCGCCGAGGGCGTCCGCAAACTGATGGCCAAGGTCAAGCGCAGCTTCCCGCAGGACATGGATTACGTCGTCTCGCTGGATACGACGCGGTCTGTATCGGAAGGCATAAAAGATATCGTCATGACCCTGCTGATTGCCATTGGGCTGGTGACGGTAGTGGTCTACTTATTCCTGCAGGGGTGGCGCGCCACGCTGATTCCGCTGCTCGCCGTGCCTGTTTCGCTCATCGGCACGTTCGTCTTCTTTCCGGCCTTCGGCTTCTCCATCAACACTCTGTCTCTCTTCGGCCTCGTGCTGGCCATCGGCTTGGTCGTGGACGACGCGATTGTCGTGGTCGAAGCCGTAGAGCGGCACATCGAAGAAGGCATGTCTCCCAAGGACGCCGCCTTCCAGGCCATGCGTGAAATCTCCGGCCCGGTCATCGGCATCGCCCTGGTGCTCTCCGCCGTCTTCGTACCTACGGCATTCATTCCAGGAATCACTGGACGGCTGTATCAGCAGTTCGCCGTGACGATTGCGATCTCGGTGATCCTATCGGCGTTCAATGCTCTCACGCTCAGTCCGGCACTGGCCGCGCTGATGCTCCGTCCACACACGGAGAGCCACGGACCGCTGCGCCGCTTCTTCAACTGGTTTAACGAGATCTTCAACCGCGTGACCCATGGATACGTGAGATGGTCGGGTGCACTCATCCGCAAAAGCGCGGTCGCGGTGCTGCTGCTGGTAGGCTTCGGCGTCGTCGGGGTGGTGCTCAGCGGTAAGGTGCCCAGCAGTTTTTTGCCGGACGAGGACCAGGGCTACCTCTTCCTTCACCTGCAACTTCCCAACGCGGCGTCGCTGGAGCGAACCGGCGATACCGCCCGCAAGATCGAGAACATTCTGGCCCACACGCCGGGAGTGGAATACACCACCAGCGTCGTCGGCTTCAGCCTGCTGAGTTTCGTGCGCACTACTTACAACGGCTTCTTCTTCGTTACGTTGAAGGAGTGGGGCCAGCGTAAGTCGCGCGCCGAGCAATACCAGGAAATCGTGCAGCACATCAATTCGGAACTCGGCAAACTACCGGATGGCTTCGCCTTGAGCTTTTCGCCTCCCGCGATTCCCGGCGTCGGCACATCCGGCGGCTTCACATTTGTTCTGGAGGACCGAGCCGGAAAGGACGTGGCATTCCTGGCGTCGAATCTGAATAAGTTCATGGCCGCCGCGCAGAAACGGCCCGAAATTGGTGGCATGGTCAGCACGTTTCTTCCCAGCGTGCCGCAGCAATACATCGACGTGGACCGCGAGAAGGTCCTCAAACAGGGAGTTCCGCTCAACGATGTCTACCGCACGCTCCAGGCCTATTTGGGTGGGTTGTTCGTGAATTATTTCAATCGCTTCGGCCGGCAGTGGCAGGTGTATATCGAGGCCGATTCCGACTATCGCAAAAGCCTGGAGAATCTAGACCAGTATTACGTGCGCAATTCCCGGGGTGAAATGGTTCCGCTCTCGGCACTTACTAAGTTCGAAGCGCGGCCCGGACCCGAATTTACCATGCGCTACAACCTATACCGCTCCGCGCAAATTGTGGGCGGTTCCGCACCAGGTTACAGTTCCGCCCAGGCAATGAAGGCGCTGGAGGAGACCTTCGCCGCCACCATGCCCGCGGAAATGGGTTACGACTACATGGGCATGTCGTACCAGGAGAAGCGCTCGCAGGAAGGCGTCCCAGCCTCACTCGTCTTCGGCTTTTCCCTGCTGTTCGTCTTCCTGATTCTGGCCGCGCTATACGAAAGCTGGTCTCTGCCGTTCAGTGTGCTGTTGAGCACCCCGGTGGCCGTGTTCGGCGCTTTCCTCTTCCTGTGGCTGCGCCGCGTAGTGGCCGGTTGGTTCTTCCCGGCATACATGATTCAGGTGGAGAACGACGTCTACTCGCAAATCGGGCTGGTGATGCTGATCGGGCTCGCCGCCAAGAACGCCATTCTGATCGTCGAGTTCGCCAAGGACAAATACGATCAGGGCATGGACCTGGTGGACGCCGCGCTGGAAGGCGCTCGCCTTCGCCTGCGGCCCATCCTGATGACTTCGTTTGCCTTCATTCTGGGCTGCGTCCCGTTGTGGATTGCCACCGGCGCGGGCGCGGTGGGCAGGCAGGTGATGGGCACCACGGTGATCGGAGGGATGATGGCCGCCAGCGCTGTCGGCATCTTCTTTGTGCCGGCCATTTTCTACCTCGTCGAAAAGCTCTCCGGCGCGCGGCGCCATGTGCCCGGAGCGCTGCCCTCACCGGCGCAAGGAGACTGATATGAGATATCGAATCATTGGAATATCGATGGCGGCCGCGCTCCTGGCGGGATGCACCGTGGGTCCCAATTATCACCGGCCGGACGTGAAAGTTCCGCAGACGTTTCGCGCGGCGCAACCCACCCCCGCGTCATCGGAATCGCTTGCCGACCTGAAATGGTGGGACGTCTTTCAGGACGATCAGTTGCAGCAACTCGTGCGCACCTCGCTGGTTCAGAACTACGATCTGCGCGACGCCGTGGCGCACGTGGAGGCGGCCCGCGCCAGCCTGAGCGCCACTCGCGCCAATCAGTTTCCGCAGTTGAGCGCGACGGGCGACCTGGAAATCACCAGGCTGTCGCGCGACGGATCGCTGCCGCTGCCCAAGTCCTTCGTGCCTTCGCAGAACCGCAACTGGGGACAGGCGTTTCTCAACCTCATGTCGTTTGAAGTGGACCTGTGGGGCCGCCTGCGGCGGTCGACGGAGGCCGCGCGCGCCAACCTGCTCAGCGCCGACGAGAATCGCAAAGCGGTAGTGACCACGCTGGTAGGCGACGTCGCCACGTCCTATTTCAACCTGCGCGAACTCGACGCGGAACTCGATATCTCGCAGCGGACCCTGGCGACGCGGCGCGAGTCACTGCGTCTGACCCAGCAGCGCGGCGGCGGCGGCGTGGCGACGCTCCTGGATATGCGGCAAGCCGAGCAGTTGGTGGATACGGCCGCGCAGAACATTCCCGTACTCGAGGAGCAGATCGGGCTGACCGAGAACCAGATCAATCTGTTGCTCGGGAATAATCCGGGCGAAGTGACTCGCGGACACAGTCTGACTGAGCAGCATCTGCCGGAGGTGCCGCCCGGCCTGCCTTCGGCATTGCTGGATCGCAGACCGGATATTCGGGCCGCCGAGCAGAACCTGGTCGCCGCCAATGCCGAGATCGGCGTGGCCAAGGCGGCGTACTTTCCGACTGTGAGTCTGACGGGGATTCTGGGCGGACAAAGCACGCAACTCACCAGCCTCTTTAGCGGCCCGCACAGCGCCTTCACATTTGTTCCGCAAGTCTCTCAACCCATCTTTGAGGCCGGCCGCCTGAAAGCCGGAGTTCACTATACGGAAGCCCAACGAGATAGTGCTGTGATTCAGTATCAGAAGACCATCCAGACGGCCTTCTCGGAGGTTTCCAATGCCTTGATCTCCCATCAGAAGGTGCGCGAGAGTCGCGTGCAGCAGGAAGCTTTGGTGACGGCCATCGAAGATCGCAAACGCCTGGCGTACCTGCGCTACCAGGGCGGCGTCGATACCCAGTTGGACGCGCTCGATGCCGATCGTGACCTGTTTCAAGCAGAGCTCACGCTGTCGCAGATCAAGGTCCGCGAGTTACTCTCCGTGGTGCAACTCTATAAGGCCTTGGGCGGTGGCTGGCAGCAGTGAGTCCTACTCGGCTAGGAACGGCTGGAACCGCTCGCGGATCTGGTCGCGCACTTGCCGGAACGCCGCCAGGCGCTCTTCGAACGTACCCTGCACCGCGGCGGGATCCGGGAAGCTCCAGTGAAGGCGCGTCGTATTCCCCGGGAAGATCGGACAGGATTCGTTCGCGGCATCGCAAACTGTGATGACATAGTCGAACGCCTGTCCGCTGAACTCATCCACGCTCTTCGACCAATGGTGCGAGATGTCAATGTTGAGTTCGGCCATGGCGGCCACGGCCTCAGGACGAAGGGTCGTGGGATGCGTCCCCGCCGAGAAGACCTCAAAACGGTCGCCGGCATCATGCCGCAAAAGACCTTCCGCCATCTGAGACCTGGCGGAGTTACCTGTGCAGAGAATCAGGACTCGCTGCTTCATCGTGCCACCTCCACCTCAGCGGACGGGAACCAGTGGCGCGTCCGGTTGCAAACAGAGCAGACCGAAAGCATTACCGGCACTTCCACCAGAACGCCCACCACGGTCGCGAGGGCCGCTCCGGAGTCCGGCCCAAACAATGCGATGGCCGTGGCCACTGCCAGTTCAAAGAAATTCGATGCGCCAATCAGCGCGCCGGGAGCAGCCACCGAGTGTTCCACCTTCAACAGTTTCATCAGGCCGTATGCCAGCGAGGAATTGAGGTAGACCTGTAGCGTGATCGGTACCGCAATCAACACCACGTGGAAGAAACGGCTGGTGATGTTGTCAGCCTGAAAGGCGAAAATGCACACGAGGGTCGCCAGCAGCGCGGTGATCGTGACTGGCGCAAATCGCGGCAGCAGCACCTTCTCAAACCATAACTGCCCCCTCGAGCGGATTAACCAGAGTCGCAGAATCGTGCCCGCGGCCAAGGGAATCACGATGAAGATAATCACGGAATACATCAGCACGCGGAACGGCACAGTCAGCGAGGAGGCCCCAGTCACCAGGAATTGAACGATCGGCACGAAGGCCACCAGCATGATCAAGTCGTTCACGGAAACCTGTACCAGCGTGTATGCCGGATCTCCATTGGTCAGGTGACTCCACACGAAAACCATGGCCGTACAGGGCGCGGCAGCGAGAATCACGCAGCCGGCAATATATTGGTCGGCCTCGGACCCCGAAATGAAAGCCGCAAAAATGAAGCGAAAGAACACCCAGGCCAGAAGCGCCATGGAAAATGGTTTGATCAGCCAGTTGACGAACAGAGTCACCATTAGCCCAGCCGGTTTCCGCCCCACATTGCGAATGGCGCCGAAGTCCACCTTCATCATCATCGGCGTGATCATGAGCCAGATCAGGACCGCGATCGGCACATTGATCTGGCTTCCGCTCCCGAATTCCAACCCTCGGATCGTCCGGATCACCGCCGGCGCAATCTTCCCGGCGATGATCCCGACGCCCATACAGAGGCCTACCCAGAGCGAGAGGTAGCGTTCGAAGAATGCCAGCCTCGGCGCCTTCACAGCAGCAGCAGTTGTCATTGGTCGTGTCCTATGAGCAGCAGGTGGGGCCGCAGCAGGACTTGGCAGCGGGCTTCCGTGCGCGGATAAATCCGCTCAGAAACTTGCCGTCAATCTGCGGAGCGATGGCTGCGGCGTCCATGCCCTGATCTTTCAGGAATGAGAGCGCGTCTTCGGCCCGGTATATGCGCGTCGGCTCGATGTCGACAGCTTCGAAGCCCGCTGCCGTAAGCTTCGCCTTGTAGTCGTTTTCCTCCAGCGCGCCCGCCACGCAGCCCACCCAGAGCAGGACACTCTGTCGAATCTCCGGCAGCATCTCGCCCCGGGTGACCACGTCCGATACGGCAAACCGTCCGCCCGGCTTGAGCACTCGAAATGCCTCACTCAAAACCCGGTCCTTGTTGCCGCTCAGATTGATCACGCAGTTAGAAATCACTACATCCACTGAGTTATCGGGAAGTGGAATATTTTCAATCTCGCCTTTCAGAAACTCGACGTTCAGCGCGCCGGCCTTGCGCTTGTTGTCATTCGCCAGGGCCAGCATCTCATCGGTCATATCCAGACCGAAGGCTTTGCCGGTGGGGCCCACGCGGCGGCCTGAAAGCAGGACGTCGATGCCCCCGCCCGAGCCTAGATCCAGCACCGTCTCGCCCGGCTTCAGTTCGGCCAGAGCCGTAGGATTGCCGCATCCCAGCGACGCGAGGACTGCGGTGTCAGGCAGTTCTCCCGTCTGGTCGGAATTGTATAAGTTGCCCGTGATGGCGTCCGCGCAGTGTTGGTCCGCCGGGGCAGCGCCGCAGCAGGAACTTCCACCGGTGGTGACTCGCAGAGCGGCCTGACCGTACTTCTCTTTCACTACTTCTTTAATGTCCGTGCTCATAATTCCTCAGACTATTTGCAGAGTTGGATAATCTTTTCGGCTTTGACTGTCTTGGTGCGCGTGCAACATTCCGAAAACAGGAAGGCGAGTAACTCCTGCAGTGCGTCGGCCTCTACCGTGTACCTCAGGAAGCTTCCTTCCCGCTTCACGCTCACCACGCCTTCGTGCTTCAACTTATCGAGATGGTGCGAAAGATTGGAGGCGCTGATCCCCAGTTCGGCCTGAATCTCACCGGCCACCATGCCCTCCGGATGCGCCGTCAGCAACAACTGCGTGATGCGGAGGCGGGATTCGGTGCCGATTGCAGAGAGCATATCGGCGTAGCGTGTGATCTGTTCCGGAGTCGCTTTCTTCATGTCGTAAACATTTCAACAATACTTGAAATGCTGAAGCGCTGTCAAGCCCTCCGGCACGCGGCGCCGCCTTGGAGTATCCTGTCAACACCATGCTGAAAACCGTGGATGTATTGATCGGCCTTACGGTGGTCATGCTTCTGGCAAGCCTCATCGTCGCCGCGCTCACTCAATTCGTCACCAGCGCCTGGAATAGCCGCGGGCGCCATCTGCTCCACGGCGTTACCGATCTTCTGCAGCAGGTCGCCCCCAACATGCAGCGCGATCTGGCGTCCCAGATCGCCACCGCCGTCTTGACTCATCCTCTGATTCACAGCATCGGCGGACGGTACGGCGACGTGATCCATCGCAGCGAACTCACAAAGATTCTGCTCGAACTGGCCGCCGGGTCGGGCCCTCAGACTCTCGGACAGGACGCCCGCGCGGCCTTGGTCAAGGCGCTTCAGGACAGCGGCATCGCCGATCCGTCCGCCGCCATGCAAAAGGTGACCGAGGTGCTGTCCGAGTTGGAAGCGAGTCACCCCGACCTGTCTAATGCCGCTCGCACCAACATGGCCCTGATTACTGGAGCTAAGAGCGCTTTCGTAACGCACGTCAATTCCTGGTTCGATCAGACCATTGACCGCGTGTCGGATCGCTTTACCTTCACGGCACGCACGGTCACCTTTTTCATGGGCCTGCTGCTGGCTTTCGTGGTTCAACTGGATACTCCGCTTCTGGTGAATCGTCTGGCCACGGATCCGCAACTCAGGGCCAGCATGGTCCAACAATCGGTGGCACTCGACGTTCAGCAGCACGCTTATGACAATCTGAACAGCGATCAGCGGCAACAGGTGTTTAACACTTTGTCCAACGGTAATTTGGTGAGCGTGCCGGGCAGTCCTTCGGAGTGGCTGTCGAATTGGAGCGGCAGAGGTCCGCACCCAAACCCGACAGGCGTCCTGCTTAGCGCCATTCTGCTGAGCTTCGGCGCGCCCTTCTGGTACAACGCGCTGAAGAACCTGTTGCAATTGCGGTCCGTCCTGGCGCAAAAGGACGATCAGCAGCGCGCGATACGCCAAGGCACCGACGTTACTCCGGTATCTTCCTAAGTCCATACGGCGGCTCTGTAAGTTTCAATACGATCATCCGGGTAAACTTAAAGGTAATCGCACGGATTCTTACCTTTGAGGGATAGAATATCCGCATCATGGCGGAGACCGTCACTAACTGGTTTGGAAACATCACTTCAACTCCGGCTGTCATTGTCGAAGCTTCGACGGTGGATGACATTGTCGCGGTGATGAAAGATCCGGGCCGGTACCCGTCGCCCGTGCGCGCCGTGGGGTCGAACCATTCCACATCGCCTTGCGGTACTGCTGACGGCGGCACCCTCATCAAGATGTCGAAGATGAACGCCATTCACATCGAGGGAAACACCGTCACGGCGCAAGGCGGAGCCATCTACATCGATATCGCACAGGCGCTCGAAAAGCAGAATCTTCAGTTCTATGTCAATACCGAGATCGGTAGTCTCTCAGCGGGAAGCGCCGCCTGCTGCGGCACCAAAGACGCCTCCATGCCGGGTGAGTATGGCCAAGTTAACTCCTACATCAGCGGTATGAAAATGGTGCTGCCGTCGGGCGATCTCCTGGAAGTCACAGATGCGCAGCCCGACCTGATGCAGATGATGCGCTCCAGTTACGGCACCTGCGGCGTCGTCTATGAAGCCACCTTCCGCGTGCGGCCCATCCTGCCGATGGCCGTGCATCACGAAACTTTCACACTCGAAGATTTCACCGCCAAACTGCCCGAACTGAAGGCCCGCGGCGAATCCATGATGTACTACATTTTTCCCTTCGACAACGTGATCACCGTGGAGTTTCGCCATTACAATTCCGGAGCCTCGGGACAGCCCAATCGCGTGGCCTGGCCTCTGCGGAATTTCATGTGGGCCAATGCCGGACCGCTATTCTGCTCTCAGGTGGAAAGCAGCATCGCCAACAAAGACGTCCGCTACGGCGTGATCAACGGCTTTTGCGCCATGTGGCGCTTCAAGCTGGAGAATCTGGTGACCGGCGATTACACCATCGCCACCGATCAAATCATCCGGTATCCGCCCGTCGCCGATAACAGCCGGTACACCTTCAGCCTCTCGGCCTTTCCCGAGAGCACTTACGGCAGCGTGCTCACGGAGTACTTCGCATTCTGCAAACAGTATTACCAGCAGCAGGGATACCGCACCAACATGCTGAACGTCGGCTATTGGATTTCGCAGGATCGTAACTCCCTGCTCTCCTATTCCTACGACGGGCCCGTGATGACGATCGATCCGGTTTCTACCGGCAACCCCGGCTGGCCTCAATTCCTGCTGGCGTATAACGATTTCTGCGCAGCGCATGGCGGCATTCCGCTCTTCAACCAGACCGACGCGATCACGCCCGCCCAAATGCAGGCAGCCCTCGGCGATCGCTTGAAGACCTTTGCAGCTGCGCGTAGGACTTACGACCCCGCCGGCAGACTGCTCAACGATTATTTCCGCCAAATGCTGGGTGAATAGATCGCAACACAAGGAGACCAGATGCTTGCAACAGCGTGGGACAAACGCAGGACCGCTTACGATTTCATCGTGATCGGCTCCGGCTACGGAGGCGCTATTTCGGCCGCGCGCCTGGTCACGGCCAACCTCAGTTCCAAGCCCTCCGTCTGCATTCTGGAGCGCGGCAAGGAGTGGCAGCCGGGCAATTATCCCGAGACCACGCCCGGAGTCCTGGCCGCGACGCGCAGCGATCTGAATCCGCTCGGTCTTTACGAATTTCTCAATTACCCGGATATCTCCGTGATCAAAGGCTCCGGGCTCGGCGGCACTTCGCTCATCAATGCCAATGTCGCGATTGTGCCCGACCGCGAAGTCTTCGAGCAGTTCCAGTGGCCCTCCTCGATCAAGTACGACGACCTGGCACCCTACTACCAGCGTGCATCTCAGGTGCTCGCTGCTAATCCGCATCCACAGGCCCTGGAACTCGGCAAGGTGAAAGCGCTGGACCGTCGCGCGCAGCAACTCGGTACGCATGCCGAAGCCCTCAATATAGTGGTCAACTTCTCCATCGATGGGCCGAATGCATACGGCGTGAATCAGAAACCCTGCATCAACTGCGGCAACTGTGTGAGTGGCTGCAACGTGGGCGCCAAGAACACGCTGTACATGAATTACCTGCCGATGGCCGCCCGCGCCGGCGCGACCATACTGACTCAAACCAAGGTCGAGTGGCTGGAGAAACTGGCCGGTGGAGGCTGGCGGATTCACGGCAAGCACCTGGCAGACGATTTCAGCAGTGAGTCATTCACCCTGGATGCCGGCGAAGTGATTCTCTCGGCAGGCTCTCTCAATTCCACCGAAATCCTGCTCCGATCGGAAATGCACGGCCTAAAAGTATCGCCGGCGCTGGGCACCAAGTTTAGCGGCAACGGAGACTTCTTTGGATTGGCGTACAACGGTGACCTGCAGACCAACGTTCTGGGATATGGAGCGGCCGATAAGCCGGGACCCGGCGACTCGCCGGAGCCCGGGCCGAATATCGTGGGCATCGTCCGCTATACCGACGGCCAATCGGAAGCGCAGCGCATCACGGTGGAGGACTTCTCCTTCCCGCGCCCCTACGTCGAGGCCAGCAAAGCCGTCTTCGGCATGATTCGCGGCCAGGACACGGTGGCCGGCAACGAGAAGGCGCAGGCCGATCGACTGGCTCGCGACCTGAATCCCGGCGCCCAACTCCACGACCTCGACGGCGCGATGAATCACTCCATGCTGTATCTCGTCATGGGGCAGGACAACGCCCGCGGCACCATCCTCTTCGAAGCCCCATGGACTGAGCCCGACGGCCGCATTCGCATCTCGTGGGATCAGGCCGGCCAACAGCAGATCTTCACCCGCATGAACGGCGAAATCAGGCGGCACGCGCGCGCACTGGAAGCCAGTTTCATCTCCAATCCCACCTGGAGCGTCTTCCAACTGGGCCACCTGATTACCGCGCATCCGCTGGGCGGCTGTCCCATCGGCGACGACTATTTGCAGGGCGCCGTCGATCCCTTCGGACGCGTCTTCTCCGGCGATGGCGCCATTCATCAGGGCCTTTACGTGACTGACGGGTCCGTGGTGCCGAGCGCGCTCGGCGTCAATCCGCTCATTACGATTTCCGCACTCACTGAGCGCTTCGTGGAACGTAAAATCCAGCAACTCGGCGGGACTCCGTATCCCAAGCCGAATGTGACTGTGAGCATGGCGGGCATCGACTCACTCGACGTCGCGACTTACAATGAGGCGCAACTCGAAGCGCTGTTCCGCCGTTGTCCCACCATGGCCATCGATAGTCTCCTCAATCAGGGCGGACCCCCGTCTATCGATGTGACTCACCAGACCATTCGCAACGACCAGTATTGGAAGGGATATTTCCCCAAGGGCCATGTGCTGAACGCGATGTCGTCAGCCATATTCACCGGCTTCAAGAAGGAATTCCACAAGTCGGGCGCCGCTTACACCGGCATCACCAGCGACACGGACGACCGCATTCACGCGCGCAACAGCCTCGAGGAAGTCGAAGCCGGCCACGATACCGGAACTCTCGAACCCGGCAAATACATCCTGCTCCGCTACCTCGATCCGCCCTGGCAGGGCTTCTACGACGTCTTCAAAATCATCAATGACGACCTGCTGATCGGCCGCGTGTATCTGGGCCAGTATCCCCACGGCACTCGAGTCGTCACCTTCCCCATGACGCGCCGGTACGCTTTCAGCGACATGACCACCACCGATCACGCAGCCCTATTCGCTGCCGGTGCTTCGCCCGCCGCCACCGACCTGAATGGCGTCTGGCGTATGGACGTCATCTCCAATGCCAATCACGCGGGCGGCGTGGCATATCTGCAGTTCGCAAGTCTGCCGGACGGCCGCTTCGAAGCGCGCTACCAGTTGATGGGCCTCATGGAAGGACTGGTCACTCCCACTTTCATGCAAGACCACTTTCAGCTCAACGATTTCACGGTCTTCCACGATGAGATCCGCAAAGTGACTGCGGATTTCATGGTCGGCAAGTATGTGACCGAACTCCCGGCGACTCTCAGCACGCTGGTGAGTAACTCGTCTCTCGGACTCTTCCATACGGAGTCCGGCGGCAAGTTCGGCTGTTACTACACGCTGACTCGAGTCACTGGCTCCGCTCTCCCCACCGATACCCTGCTGCGACCCTTCCTCGACGTCCAGTTGCCCGACGGCGTGGGACTCACCTTCGACGAGGAGATGGTGGGCTGGTATTTCCCCGGTCTTTCGACTCCCGGACCCGGCCGCGATGGCGACCTCACCATTGCCCCGCACGTCCCCGGCACCAACACGTGCAAGTTCGACGTCCGAATGACCGTCAGCGACGTCAACGAGTTTGTGGATGGCTACGAGCACGAAGCTGGGATCAACGGCACCATTACCTTCGGCGACTTCGCCGGCGAATCGCCGGCCACATTCCCCATCGATGAAGCCCGCAGCACCTTCAACTACCTGCGCGTGAATCCTGCCACCGGCGAAGCGCAGATGCGCTATCACATCGAGTTTATGCACCCTTCGGGTGAGCGGTACACACTCACCGGCGCCAAATACATGCAGAAGGATGCGGGCAGCCCGGCCGTCCAGGATTTGTTGGGCGACTATACCACGCTCTACACCCACATCACCGATGGCGCCGGAAAAGAGATCGGCGTGGGCCTGATGAAATTCCGTATGTTTGAAGACCTCGCGGCGGTGTCAAACCTGGCCGGCTTCCTGGCGTCGTTCCGCGTGACCGGCACCACCGATCCCCTGTTGCAGTTCCAGGCGCCCATGCGTTTCATCGCCTTCACCGCCCAATTCGCGGAGCGCGAATACGACCCGCTGGCCTTCGCTTAGCGGCAGGCGTTAGCCCCCGACCGCTGCTGCCGGCTTGCTCTGCTTGTCTAACACGAGCTTGGGACTGGAGAGCAGCATTTTGGCGCCGCCCTTTCGGCCGGTGAGTTGGTTCATGGCGATCAGCCCCCACGGCTGGCCGAACTCATCCTTCGTATTCGCCGCGACTCCGCGCAGATAGCCTGCGAGTTTCTCGCGCTGCTTCGCAAACTCGGGATCCTGCAGTCCCACAGCCGGATGCTGCGCGACCCACTGCCGCAGGGACGCCAGTTGATGCGCCATGCCGCTCATGGCATCGGCCCACCACTGAATCGCTGTGTAATCGGTGACAATCGCGGACACGAAGGGCTTGGGCGCATTCAGAAACAGATTGGGGATACCCGGCTGCCCCATGGCTTTCATCTTGTCCCAGAGTCCGTCGTCAATCGCCGGCTCCCTCCGCACCGCATCTTCATCGCCCTCGCGCACCAGTAACTGAATTGCGGCTCTGCCCGCCATCTCATATTCCTCATGAGAGAGTGGAGCTCCGGCGCTATCCAGAAACATCGCAGTCACCAGGACGCCGTCGTAATCCGTCGCCACGGAAAACAGTGTCCGTCCGAAATTGTCGATGCCGGCGGGTGGCTCCGTGTCAGCTTCGGAAAGCAGACCGATCGCAAAGCCGGTCCTCAGTTTGACCGCCATATCGTGGCGGCTGGTCGAGTTCTCCAAGTCGAAGAAGTGATGGCTGCAACGCAGTGCGGGCGCGGTGGCTGTCTGCCTGACGCTCTGGTAGGCGGCCGTAATCAGGAAGGACTCCGCCAGTACGTGGCGCAGCTTCTGTGTATCGGCCCCGAAGTTCACCGCCAGTGTCTGAATGCGTTCCGCGGTTGCCTGATCCGTGATGACGAGTGCGCCCGTGACGGGCTCGTACAGCACCTTGCCTTCCACCGCCAAACTGGAGACGGACCGGTAATTCAGAATCCCCAGCAGATTGACGTCGAGACTCAGTTCGCGCTTCCGCACGTTGTCCCAGACACTGCGCACACACGCGACGCCGGGACAGTCTGCGGCGTGCAGTCCGGTGAGGTCGCCGCGCAGAGCCAGATCGATGGCCTGCCGGGATTGCTCGCTGAGCGCGGCCGGCGAAATCTCGTACAAGAACGCCGCGGAAGTCGAGTCACTCGCCGTGAGCTCGGCGCCCACCGCGATTTCCAATTTGCGAGACACCGCTGCCTTCACCGCGCCCTGAATCGCTTCGGCTTGCCCCTCCGGCACGCCGGCAGCTCCTAGTTCCTTCAGGTCGACCTTGGGATCGGCGCTGACCGCACCGATCACCTGCGAGAACAGGTCCGTTGACCCGAAGCCCGCTGAGATCCCTTCGCAGCCCTTCACCTTGACAGTCACTGCGGACTCACTCTTGTGCCGCCAACTCAACCGGATCTTCGCGCTGTCCAGCATGCGCGCAATCACTTCGTACTCAGTCTCGATCTCGAAAGAGACTCCCGCCGTTACGGAGCCTCCGGCGCTCACCGAAACAGCCGGTAAGGGAGCGGGTAAACTGGCACTCGCCAGCGGATTGGTCACCGCCAACAGGTTGGCGCTCCCGGAGAGTGTCAATTTGCCTGTGACTGCCGCGCGAGCAATCTGTCCCGCCGCCAGCGCTTCCAGATCCGCACAATGCGCCGGTACGCAAAAGGCGGCCACGGTCTTCTGCACTGCCTGAGTGAGAGTGACTCCCGATTTCAACGGTAACCGGATCAGGCTCTCCAGGGTCAAGCTGGTCGAAGGCGCGGCGCCGAATTGAATGCTGCCCACCGTCGTCGAGACACTCGGCGACACCGTGGCGTCAACCGCGAAGGACGCGTAGCAGCTATTTTTCGGTGACTCATCGCCGTGCTCCTGTCCCGGCAAATCGTCCACATCCGTGACGATGCAAAAGGCCGCATGCGCGCCCGCCGCCACGGTGAGAGTGGGACCGCCATCGCCCAACGTGAGCGGATCCTGAAACGAAACCCCTGTCTTCACGGACTGAATCGCGGACTCGTCCAGCGTGAGACCGCCTAACTTGCTGAGGTCCAGCGAATCCAGACGTAGCGAAGGTAGTTGCTGCGCGTATTTTAAAAGGGCCGAAGTCGCCGCAGGCTGCGCGTCGATATCCAGTCCGAGTTGGTCCGTCATTTTGATGCTGGCCATGAGTTACTCGAGGGTGTAGGGAGGTTCGAAATTAGGCACGCCCGCGTGACGTCCGGCAATCCAGCGGAGCACGTAGACCTGCCGCGGATCGGTAAGACTGTGAGTGAGCTGATTCGTCACCACTTCCATGAGCGCGTGCGCCCCTAAGTCCTTGTAGTAGTCGATGTCAGGTTCCACTTTGATGCAGTCGACGCCGTCGATCGTCTTCTTGTCGTTCTCATGAAAGGTCAGCTGCACGTTGGCCTCGCCGAACTGAATCTGCTTCCAACTTCGGGTGGCGCCGGTGTGAAAGATGGCGGTCCCGACTTCGGGCGAGAATTGGCCGTGCGCCGCCGCCTGACTCACCTGGTCGATCATCGCCGGATCGGCCCAGGCGAAGAAGCGGTCCCGCTGCATGCTGTCATCCCAGATCAATTCCTTGATGTAATCCAGCGGCGTCTTGACGGGCAGCTGGATCTGCGACATCGCCGTGACTAAGTTGAAGTAGCAGGCCAGCACTTCGGAGCGCTGCTCCATCAACTGGCTGTAGCGGTCGCCTGCCGACGCGTCGTCAGCCGCGCCGGCGGCCAACAGCCCGGCATACGCAGGGTAATTTTGCTTCAGCTTCTTCCAGATGGCACTCTTGAAGCTGAAGTTCGCAAATTTGCCTACCAGCATGATGTCCACCGTTGCCGGAACATTTGGGCTGGTCGTCACAGGGTAGAAGCCGGCCTGTTGGTAGCCATTCGCCGATGCCACCACCGCGTAGTTATCCCCGAAGTTATCGAAGAACGGAAGGCCCGTGATATTGATGCTCGATTGATCCACGTATCCGTTGTTCGGCAGCACAAGGGGCTGCTGGTTGCCGTCTCGGATGGTGAGTAGGGGATTCGCCTCAGCCGGCAGGGCCGTTCTGGCTCCCGAAAAGAGGTTGACGTTCAGTGTGCAGGTCTTCAAACCGGTGGCGGGGGTTGCCATTGGATATCTCCTGAATACGTGTTCCGAATCGTACACCGAAACACGAAGAAATGATAGGATTTGGCTCCGGCCGGACGTGCGTTGGAGTATGATTTTACACACGGCGAAGGGTGGTGGTCCATTGTCTACGGTGAACTCGGTCACATGATACTCGCCCTGGTGGGCCGCCGCATCGATCCTCCGGAAGCGGACCATCCCCGCTTTCCGCTGCGGAATGCCGACCGGGTGCGCTCGCGCATCCGTGCGCTGTTGGCGAGTCAGGCATCGGGGACTTTGGTCTGTTCCGCCGCCTGCGGGGCAGATCTGCTGGCGCTAGACGCCGCCGGCGAGCAGGGTTGGAAGCGCCGCGTGATTCTGCCCTTCGGGCCGGCCCGTTTCCGCGAGACTTCCGTGATGGATCGCCCCGGACCCTGGGGGCCGCTCTACGAGCGCATTCTAGCGGAGGTAGCGGAGCGCGGCGACCTGCGTACCGAGTTCGCCCCAAGCGGCCGCGAAGCGTATAGTTTTGTGAACGAGTGCATTCTGGCCGAGACGGAGCGTTTGGCCGGTGCTACGGGCCACCACCGGGCAGCGGTCATTGTGTGGGATGGCGACGATTACGGCCCCGCGGATTTGACCGCCGTGTTTGCAGCGATGGCGCGGAAACGTGGCATGACCGTGCTGCAAGTAAGTACCTTGGACTAACTGATCATGGGTAGCACGATAACCGATAACATCAAACTCGCACGACAGATCTTAGCCGGCAAGGGCGGCTTGACTGTTACAGAGCTGAGCAGTCTGGCTCACGACCTCACCGAGGAAAACAACATCGGGTACGCCAGGCGCATTTACAGCCTTGCCCTGGCGCAGGCGCCGACGGGCCAGCGTGACGACCTTCGGATGAAGCTGGCCTTCGCCACTTCGAAAGACGGCCACCTTCCCGTGGAAGAGCGGCTGAAAACCGCGGAAGGGCTACTGTTGGAGGTGCTGGCCCGTGCGGCGAATCTCTCTCCCGAACAGCACCAGGAGGCGTTAGGACTGCTGGGCGGAGTTTATAAAGCCAGGTGGAGCGTCTACGGCCACAAAGACCACCTGGAAAAGGCCATCTTCTATTACCGCCTGGGCTACCAGATGGGAATCGCTTCCGACCTGGGATACACGGCCCTCAACGCCGCGTTCGTGCTGGACCTGCTGGCCGATGCGGAGCGAGGAATCAGCACGGAAGCCAGTACGGCCTCGCAGACTCGCACCGCCGAAGCCGATAAGATGCGCTCTGAAATTGTCTCCGTCCTTTCGGAGATGAGCGTCAGCAATTCGTCCCTGGAAGCGCGCTGGTGGTTCGATTCTACGCTAGGCGAAGCCTACCTGGGACTGCGCCAGTTCGACGAGGCTCGCACGTGGGTGCAGCGCGCCGCGGCTCACGAATCCGACAATTGGCGCCTGGAATCCACCGCCCGTCAAATCGCGCACATCGTCCGTCTGCAGAGCCGCGCCGACGGGTTGCCGATGGAGCGATGGAACGAAGCGCCGGGCTTCGCGGTTCTTTCCGACCTGTTGGGCGGCAGCGCCGCCGCCGCCATGTCGTTCTTCCTGGGTAAGGTCGGCCTGGCCCTCTCCGGCGGCGGTTTCCGAGCCTCGCTGTATCACATCGGCGTGCTCGCCCGCCTGGCCGAGCTGGACATGCTTCGACACGTGGAGGTGATCTCCAGTGTCTCCGGCGGATCCATTCTGGGAGCTTATTACTATCTCGAATTACGCCACTTACTGCAGACTAAGCTCGATACCGCGATCACCCGGCAGGATTACGTCGATCTGGTCAAACGCGTAGAGTCCGGCTTTCTGGCGGGAGTGCAGCGCAATATCCGGCTGCGCATGATGCTTGAACCCGGCAGCAACTGGAAAGTACTTACATCGCGAAGCACTACTACGGCGCGCCTGGCCGACCTCTACGAACGCGAGCTGTATTCGCGCGTGAACGATGAGTTTCAGAACAGCCCCCAGCGCTATATTCAGGATCTGGTGGTGGCCCCGGCGGGAACCCAGCCGGGCGACACCTTCTCGCCGCGATACGATAACTGGAAGCGGTGTCACAAGGTACCGATCCTGATTCTGAATGCTACCGCTCTCAACACCTGCCATAACTGGCAGTTCACGGCCACTTACATGGGAGAGCCGCCTATCCGCACCATCGATACGAAGATCGACGGCAACGACCGGCTGCGCCGCATGTACTACGATCAGGCGCCGCCGCAGTACCGCCGCGTCAGACTGGGGCAGGCCGTGGCGGCCTCCGCCTGCGTCCCGGGTCTCTTCGATCCGCTGATGCTCGAACCACTGTATCCCGACTACACAGCCAAGCTGGTGGATGGCGGGGTCTACGATAACCAGGGCGTCGCCAGCCTCTTAGGTGAAGATTGCACCGTGCTGCTGGTGAGCGATGCCTCCGGTCAGACGGCCGTCGAAAAGGAGCCCGGCGGCGAGCGCATCGGAGTCTCCCTGCGCGCGAACAACGTGCTGATGGCTCGCAGCCGTCAGGAAGGCTACCAGTTGCTATCCGCGCTCAACGACGCGGGCCTGCTGCGCGGCCTGGCCTACGTTCACTTGAAGAAAGACCTGGACGCCCGCTCGATTGACTGGCTCGGCTGTTCCGATCCGACGGCGCCGGAACCGAAGAACATTCTGACCACCTATGGAGTCCGAAAAGACGTACAGGCCGCGCTTGCGGCCATCCGTACCGACCTGGATGCCTTCAGCAACACCGAGGCCGACGCCCTGATGCTGAGCGGCTATCGCATGATGCAGGAGGAATTTCAAACGTGCATCAGCGGCTTCCCGGTAGAGGCGGCAGCGCCGGTGGACTGGTCCTTCCTTTCCGTCGATCGCCTGGCTGGCGGCGTGGAGGAAAGCCCCGAACTGAGCGAGTTCAGGAGGGCGCTGGACGTCGCAAGAAATACCACCTTCAAGCCCTACCGGGTCTCCGCGGGCGTGAAGCTGATCAGTTGGCTGGCGGCCGCCGTAGGTCTGGTAGGTCTGGTGCTTTTGGTGCTGGCGAGTCGCGGCCATACGGTGAGCATCGCGCGGCTCCTGGCGGTCATTGCCGTGTTCAGTTTCGCCGCCATGGCCGCCAAGGAATTCCTGAAACGCGTCCTGCGCAATCCGAATCCGCTGTGGCAAATTCTACTTGCCCTGCCACTGCTTGTCCTGGGATGGCCGCTGCTTTGGCTCTTCACCACCTTCCTGGACCCGGTCTACTTACACTCCGGGCCTCGCTATCGAAAGGATCTGGCTACAAAATCATGAGCACCCCCATTCAGCACGTCTTCGTTCTGATGCTGGAAAACCGGTCCTTCGATCACATGCTGGGATTCTCCGGCATCAGCGGGACCGATGCGGCTACCGGCCAGCCCACCAGCATCAACGGACTTACAGGCACGGAGTCCAACCTGCACGCAGGCCGGCAGTACCCAGTTACTCAGCCCGCATGGTACACCATGCCTGCCGACCCGCCCCACGAACTCACGGACGTGCTGGAGCAACTTTGCGGCGTGGGCGCGACCTACCCGCCCGGAGGTGCTTACCCGCCTATCAATCATAGCGGCTTCGTGGATTCATTCGCCGCGCTGAACGTGGGCGACCCCGGCCTGATCATGGGCGCCTTCTCGCCCGGCCAGCTTCCCGTTTTGAATGCGCTGGCTCGCGAATTTGCGGTCTGCGACAACTGGTACGCCTCCATGCCCGGACCCACGTGGCCGAACCGTTTCTTCGTGCATGCCGCTTCATCCAATGGCCTGGACCACAGCCCCACCACGGCCGAGATCGTTCTCTGGGAATCCCTGCAGGGCTTCGACTTCGCGGCGGGCACGATCTTCGACCGCATGAACAGCCACAATGTCCGATGGCGGCTTTATGCCGGCGACGACTTCCCCATGATCGCGGCGCTGAAGGGCATTCAGTTGAACCTGGTCCATCCGTATCGCGATTTCGCCAATGACGTGGCCGCGGCCGATTACGGCGTCGCTTATACCTTCATCGAGCCCAGTTACAACGTACTCTCCGATTATAAGTGCAGCACCAGCCAACATCCTCTGGACGATGTAACTCGCGGAGAATTGCTGATTGCCGCCACTTATCACGCCATCCGCACCTCGCCCCTTTGGGATAGTTCCATGCTGATCGTCACGTGGGACGAACATGGCGGCTTCTACGATCATGCGGCTCCTCCCGCCGCCGTCGCTCCCGGCGATAGCCATCCCGGCGGCGATCACAATCAGTTCGGCTTCACTTTTGAGCGGTACGGCGTCCGCGTGCCGGCCGTGATTGCGTCGCCGTGGATTCCGCGCAACCTGGTGGACCATCGACTGTACGACCACACGTCCATCCTCGCCACCGCCGAGGCGGCCTTCAGCATTCCCCCTATGACCAAACGCGATGCCGCGGCCAACAACCTGCTGCCCCTGGCCTCTCTGGCCGCGCCGCGCACCGACGCTCCGCTCGATCTCGGCGTGCCGGCCGTCTCAGGAGCGCCCGAGTGCCCGCCGCTGGATTTCGTGACCGCTGCGGCGCCGCCGTCCAATACGCCGCCCCCCGTGGCGCGGCCCGATGAGCCGGTCAACGAGGGCAATATCGCCGGCGTACTACATTCCGCGCTGCGCAGCGATCTGGCGTTGTCACCCCCCGCCTCTCGCGGGAAAATTCTCAGTCAGTTCAGCGCCATCAAGACGCGCGGCCAGGCTCGCCAGTATGCCGACACGGTGCGGCAGAAACTGCGGGCTGCCCAGCCCAGCGGACCGTTGGGGGCCTGATGGCCGGTCCGGCAAACGCAGGCTCGCCGATTTTCATCAGCTACTCTTCGACCGACAAGGACGCCGCCGGCCAGATTTGCGCCTATCTGGAACAGGCCGGGCTGCCTTGCTGGATCGCGCCTCGCGACATCCCGCCCGGCGCCGAATACCCGGCCGCGATTCTGGACGGCATCCAACGCTCCCGTTCCGTGGTGGTTTTGATGACCGCCGCCGCCGTGGCCTCGCCTCACATCCTCAGTGAGGTGGGCCATGCCTTCTCCCAAAAAAAGCCCATCGTTCCATTTCGCCTTTCGGACGCCAGCCTGCCGCCGGACTTCGATTACTTTCTCTCCCTGAGTCAGTGGCTGGACGCTCACGACGGCTGTACGCCGGCCAATCTGTCTCGTCTGCGCGATGCCGTGACGCGCGCCCCTCTGAGGCAGGGCGGAAAAGCGGCCGGCCTGGACAAAAGAGTTCTGCTTGCCGGCCTCGCGATTCTGCTGATCGCCGCGGCGGCGATTCTGTACTGGCGGCGGCCGGCGCCCGCCATCGAGACGAAAACCGCGATCGTCGAGGAGAAGAAAATACCTCCCGTCGAAACCAAGCCCCAACCCTGGGTGAATCCCAAGGACGGCCTGACCTACGTCTGGATTCCGCCGGGCACGTTCACCATGGGATGCTCCCCCGGCGACACCGAGTGCAAACCGGACGAGGCGCCCAGCCACCCCGTCGAGTTGAGCGCGGGATTCTGGATGGGCCAGACCGAAGTGACCAATGCCGCGTATCGACGGATTGTGCCGGCGGCCCCTGTCTATCCGGCAAATGAGGGGAACCTTCCCGTGGTGGAAATCTCCCGGAAGCAGGCGAAAGCTTACTGTGCCGCCGTGGGAGGCCGCCTGCCCACGGAAGCCGAGTGGGAATACGCAGCCCGCGGCGGCGTCGCCGGGGCTTGGTACGGCGTGCCGGCGCGGATTGCCTGGTACGAAGCCAATAGCGGAGGCTCGCGTCATCCGGTGGGAGGCCTGCAGGCAAATGCTTTCGGACTTTACGACATGCTGGGCAATGCCGGCGAATGGGTCCTGGACCGCTACTACAATAAGTACGATTTGGATGCGCCCGCCACGGGGAAGGTCGATGAGCCATTGGCGGGAAATTCGACAGCTACGGCACGGGGCGGCTACTGGGAATCCGAGACGCAGAATATTCGGGTCTCCCACCGGATGCAGATGGACCCTTTCGATACGGGTCCGATGGTTGGCATCCGCTGCGTCCTAGACCGGACGCAGTAGGGGCTTTTCGACGCGGTGCGGAACGAAGCCGATTGTGGAGTCTCCGTTCGGACCCCGAAAGCGTCCGTACAACCCTCAACCGGCGCTGTTTAACCTGTCTGGATAGTATTGGCGCGCCGCCTGCTTTTACAATGAAAAATCATGGCGGATTTTCAGGTATTACAACCCGAAACTACTTATACTGGTAGTCCGATTAAGCCCCTGCAGACGGGCTTGCCCAAGACCACCCAATCGCTCTGCCCCGAGTGCTCGCAGTTGATCGACGCCCGCATTCTCGAAGATGGCGGGAAGGTCGTGATGGAGAAGACGTGCTCCGAGCATGGCGAATTTCGCGACATCGTCTCCTCCGACGTGCGCCTCTACCTGAAAATGGAGCAGTGGACCTTCGGCGACAACCGCGGCATGAGCAATCCGGGGGTGGAAAATGCCATTGAGTGTCCCACCGATTGCGGCCTGTGCAACATGCACACCAGCCATACGGGCCTGGCCAATGTGGACCTGACCAACCGGTGCAATCTGACGTGCCCGGTCTGTTTCGCCAACGCCAACGCGGCGGGCTACGTGTATGAGCCGGACTTCGCGACCGTTCGCGGCATGCTCCAGTCCTTGCGGGACCAAAAGCCGGTGGCCACGCGCATCGTCCAGTTTTCGGGCGGCGAACCCACCATCTACCCTTACTTCTTCGAAGCGCTGCGCGCGGCTCGCGAGATGGGCTTCTCGCACACGCAAGTCGCCACGAACGGCATCAAGTTCACCAGCCTGGAGTTCGCTCAAAAGGCCAAAGAAGCCGGACTGCACACCCTCTACCTGCAATTCGACGGGGTTTGCGACGACGTTTATCGCCGGACTCGCGGCGAATCGCTGTGGGAACAGAAGCTGCAGTGCATTGAAAACGTCCGCAAAGCCGGCCTGAAGATCGTCTTCGTGCCTACGATTGTGAAAGGGCTGAACGACCACCAGATCGGCGACATCATCCGCCTGGCGCTGGATAATATCGATTGCACCAGCGGCATCAGCTTCCAGCCGGTGGCCTTCACCGGGCGCATCGCGCGCCATGAACTGGAAGCCAAGCGCTTCACCCTGGCCGATTTCGCCCACGCCGTCCAACAGCAGACCGGGATCTGCGATCCGTACGAAGATTGGTTCCCGCTCTCGTGCGTCACGCCCTTCTCCAAGCTGCTCAGCGCGCTCCGCGGCGAAGAGACAACCACGCTGAGCTGCCACCCGCACTGCTCGCTGGGCACCTACCTGTTCGTGGATCAGAACAAGAAGGCCATGCCCGTCACTCAGTTTGTGGAAGTGGGCCCCATGCTGCGCGAGATGGATGAGCTGGCGCGGAAGGCCGGCAAGCGCCGATTGAAGTTCTTCACCAAGATTGAGGCGTGGAACAACTTGCGCAAGTACTTCCACGAAGACAAGGCGCCCCAGGGCCTCACGTTCACCAAGTTCCTGCAGACGCTGCAGGGCATGACGGACAAGAAGCTGGGACGCGGGGACAGCGAGAAAAGCGGCTTCACGTACCGGACGCTGATGCTGGCCGGCATGCACTTCATGGATTCGTACAACTACGATGTGGAACGCGTGAAGCGCTGCGTGATCCACTATGCCGCGCCCAATGGCCGGATCTATCCCTTCTGCGCCTACAACTCGGGTCCGGTCTTCCGGGAACGCATCGAGAAGGAATTCGCCATCCCGATTGAGGATCCGGCGGAGTATAAACGGCTCATTCTGGAAGGGCGGAAAGATCGGTGCGGGAGTTGCGAGCCGGAGTTGGTGGGGTAAGACTCCGAGCTTGTCCGGTGTTGACTGAATAGCGCATACTATTCATTACCGGCATGGCGAAACCATCGGTTTCACCCGAAACTGAAGTCATCGAACAGGAACTGTTGGTTCCTCTGTATCGCGTCGTCCTGCTTGACGACAACGATCACACCTACGATTACGTGATCGAGATGCTGCAGAAGATCTTCATTTTCTCGCTGGAGCAGGCTTACCGGCACGCCGAGGAAGTGGATCGGGCCGGCCGCACCGTACTGATCACCTGTGAATTGCCCGAAGCGGAGTTCGCTCGCGATCAGATCCATTCGTATGGTCC
>DASZMZ010000118.1:0-2753 GCA_035551455.1 Candidatus Sulfopaludibacter sp. | reverse complement strand
AGCCATCAACTCCGCTACGTGCTCCGCGCCCTGCTGCGCTCCCCGGGGTTCACGATTATTACCGTGGTTACGATCGCCGTCGGCATCGGCGCCAACGCGGCTATTTTCAGCGTCGTCAATGGCGTTCTCCTGAAGCCTCTCGCGTACCCCGAGCCGGACCGTCTGGTCGCTGTCCGGGAGATCTCTCCGGTGCTCGATCTCAAAGACCTGCAACTGGCGCCTGCCGACTATTTCACCTTCCGCGAGGAAAACCGAACGTTTGAGCGGTTCGGGCTCTGGGACAGCAACCGCGTCAGCGTCACCGGACTCGGTACGCCGGAGCAGGTCCCGTCCATAACAGTCACCGCGGATACGCTTCCCGCGCTTGGCGTCCCGCCAGCTCTCGGCCACTGGTTCAGCACGAAGGACGACGCGCCCGAAGCCGCCAGAACCGTCATACTCAGCTACGGCTACTGGCAGCGGAAGTTCGGAGGCGACCGTTCCGCCATCGGGCGGAGCATCCACATCGACGGCAATCTCTGCCAGATCATCGGCGTCATGCCCGCCGGTTTCCGGCTGCTCGATGAAACGGCGGACCTCTTCCAGCCGTTTCGGCTCGATCGCGGCAAGACGACTCTGGGCAATTACAGTTTTAACGGCATCGCCCGCCTCAAGCCGGGTGTTACCTTGCAGCAGGCGAATGCCGATGTCGGCCGCATGATTCCCATCGAACTCAGGAGATTCCCGCCGCCGCCCGGATTCAGCGCGAAGCTTTTTGAACAGGCCCGCTTCCGGCCCGATCTCCAGCCACTGAAAGATAACGTGATTGGCAGTCTCGGCAAAATCCTCTGGGTGCTCATGGGTAGCATTGGCGTGGTGCTGCTGATTGCCTGCGCCAATGTCGCCAACCTCCTCCTGGTGAGGGCGGAAGGCCGTCAGCAGGAGATCGCGGTGCGCACCGCGCTCGGGGCGAACTGGCAGCGCATTGTCGCGGTCCTGTTGACAGAGAGCATTGTGCTGGGCCTCGCCGGCGGCGTGGCGGGACTCGGGATTGCTTATGGCGCGGTGGCGCTTCTGGTAAAGCTGGCTCCGCGATACCTGCCCCGCGTTGACAGCATCGCGATCGATCCCGTCGTGCTCCTGTTTACTCTGGCGCTCTCACTCGGGGCGAGTCTGTTGTTCGGCTCTATCCCCGCATTGAAATACGCCGCCCCGCGCGTCAGCCTGGCTCTGCGCGCGGGAGGCCGAACCTTAAGCCAGAGCCGTGAAAGGCATCGCGCCCGCAATACGCTGGTCGTGCTGCAGACTGCGCTCGCGGTCGTACTTCTGATCGGCTCCGGTCTGATGATTCGTACCTTCCAGGCGCTCCGGAAAGTCCAGCCCGGTTTCCGCGACCCGGCTCAGGTGCAAACGTTGCGCATCTTTATTCCCGATACGCAGGTGAAGGAGCCGGTGCGCGTCATACGAATGGAACAGGAAATTCGGGATAAGCTCGCCGCGATTCCCGGCGTTGTTTCGGCGGCATATGCAAACTCCGTGCCCGACGATGGCAACAACAGCACGGACCTGCTTTACGCTGAAGATCGCTTTTATGCCGAAGGCCAGCTTCCGCCTCTGCGGCGCTTCAAGTTCGTCGCTCCGGGATTCTTCCAGACCATCGGAACGCCGCTCGTCGCCGGACGCGATTACACCTGGACCGACATCTACCAGGAAAGAAAATACGCCATCGTATCGGCAAATATGGCGCGCGAGTTGTGGCGCAGCCCCGCCGCGGCGCTTGGCAAGCGCATCCGCGAGGGGATGAACGACGACTGGCGCGAGATCATCGGGGTGGTGGGCGATGTGCACCACGATGGCGCCGACCAGAAGCCGCCGACGGTCGTGTATTGGCCGGTCCTGATGACGCAGTTTTGGCGCAATGACGCCCTTGTGCAGCGCGGCGTCGCGTATGCTGTCCGCACTTCCAGGGCCGGTTCCCAGAGCTTCCTCGAACAGGCCAGGCAGGCGGTCTGGTCCATCGATCCGGATCTCCCGCTGGCGCGCGTCGAGACCATGGAACAGATTTATCGCGGGTCGATGGCGCGCAGCGCCTTCACGCTGGTGATGATCGCCATTGCGGGAGGGATGGCGCTTTTGCTGGGACTGGTGGGTATTTATGGAGTGATCTCGTATTCCGTCTCGCAGCGTACCCGCGAACTCGGCATTCGCCTTGCTCTCGGCGCCCAGCAGTTCAGCCTGAAGACGATGATTATTCGCAACGGACTGGCGCTGGCCGGCATCGGCGCGGCCGTGGGGCTGGCCATTTCGGCCGGTCTGACCCGCATCATGGCCTCCTGGCTGTACGGCATCAGCCCGCTTGATGCCTTAACCTATGCCGCGGTCTCGCTCGGGGTGCTGACTGCCGCGGCCGCCGCGAGTTACCTGCCGGCCCGCCGGGTGTCCGGGCTGAATCCAGTCGAAGCGCTCAGGGCGGAATAGCCCTTCTGTCGGTCTGCTGCGGTTTCGCCGCTCTCTATTCATGGCGGAGCGCCCTTACCGGTTCGACGCGCGAAGCCTTGAGCGCCGGCAGCCATGAGGCGAACAGAGCCGTAACGGTGAGAACGATGGCGACGGCGGCGAAGGTCTCCACATCATTGGGTTTGACATCGAACAGCAGCGACGCCATGAGGCGCGTGAGGCCGAGCGCGGCGAGAAGCCCCGCTGCGACTCCGCTGCCCGCAACAGCCATCGCGCGGCGCACGATCATGCCGACGATCTCCGCGCGGCGCGCGCCC
>DASZMZ010000117.1:0-13655 GCA_035551455.1 Candidatus Sulfopaludibacter sp. | reverse complement strand
CCGCGATCGTCGGTCGTTGCCTTGGCCGCCAGCACCGGCGGACGAGTATTCTGGTAGGCGATCACGTCATGCTCGGGCAAGCCCACATCGTTTTCGTCCACGATGCGGCCCGTGATGGCGCCAAAGCGGGCCATGGCCATGCGAATGACCGTCTCGCCGGATTCCTGCAGCACCACCGGCACACCGCTGGACTTCCAGCCTTTCTGTCCGTACTGCAGGGGCGCGAAGGCCCGGCGCGCGGCGGACACCAGATACGCCCCGGCTGCCATGGGGGGAAATAGAAAGACGCCGTTGCCATTCGAACGAATGGATTGCGTGGCCCCGGCGCTGCCGGCCACCGGCTGCACCACAATCAGCGTGCGCGCCAGCGGTTTCCCGGTTTGCGCCTCCACCACCATGCCGCGCAGCGTGGCCGCACGGCCGGCGGCGGCCAGCAGCAGCGCGAGCAGCAAGCGAGCCATCACCGGAGCACCGATAGGTCGAGATCGCGTGGCGCGTCGACGCCTTCCTTGATGGTGATGAGCGTGGCGCCCGCCGATTCCATGGCGGCCGCATCGGGGTTGCGATACTCGAATGAGGCGAGCACGCGATAGGCCCCGGGAGCCAGCGTTTTGAATTGGTACTGGCCTCGCGCGTCGGTATAGGCCACTTGGAGGTCTGTGACGCGCTTGCGAAGGGCGGGATCGTAGCCTTCCAGATAGACCGGAGCGCCGGCGACGGCCTCATGGGAAAGTCCCGAGACCAGCCCGTGCAGCCCACCGGGATTGTTCGACAGGGTAAAGCGGAGCCCGCTGTTACTCGCCCCGGCGACGATCTCGTTCCAGCCGTCGGGCCGGTTCTTTTCCACGCCGTCGGAGCGGTTGGAAGTGTAGCTGAAGCCCACCACCACGTAGCCGGCCGGCGGCTTCAGCAGCAGTTCCCAGCGGCCCGGCGGCAGTTGCACGCGACTCAGGTAGATGCGCAGAGTTCGGATTTCGCCGGTGCCGGCCAGGTCTTTGCGGCGGCCCAGGAGCTGCAAATTGTTGGGATTGATGTACTGGTAGCGTCCGGTTGCGCCCTCCACGCTGATGTTGGTTTCCCGTACGCAGGGCACGGGCAATTCGAGGTCCGTAAGATCCTGATCCTTGATCCGGAACGGCCGGTAAGCGCCCAGCACGAAGCAGTTATAACTGCCGTCGCCGGGGGCTTCGGCATAGAGTTCGTAGTCGCCGGGCGGCTGCGAAGGGAATGCAAAGCCGCCGCTAGTGGTGGTCTCGTTGCGGCCCATTTCCGACGCCATGGTCAGCCTGACGGGCACGGCCTCGCCGCGCGGGGTCATCAGGCCGGGAAAGACGCTGCCGCCGATCCGATAGAGACGGCCCAGGCCCGGCCGCACATCGATGTTCGCAGTCTCCTGATCGAGGGCCACTTCCACCGGGCGCGCCTCGTCGATGAGGAGGGTTTCCTTGCTGAAGGTGGGGATGTAGCTGCCTTCGGCGTACTCATGCGCCACGGTGCGCACTAGGTAAGAGCCGGGCTCCAGACCGTAGAAACGGTACGCGCCGCGCTCATCGGCCTGCACCCGCGTGATCATCTGCGGAGGACGGGTATTGCGGTAGATGCAAACGTCGTGATTGGGCAGGCCGACATCGTTCTCGTCGACGATCCGGCCGGTCACGACGCCGAGTTTCGGCAGGCGGATATTGAGGAAGGTCGAGGCGGCGTCATCCAGGATGATAGGTAGTCCCGCCGAGCGAAAGTCCTTCTGGCCGTATTGCATGGTGGCGTAATTCTTGCGGGTGGCGGTGACCAGATAGGCGCCCGCGGCCAGGTTGACGAATTCGAAGCCGCCGGAAGAAGTGGTGCTGACTCGCAAAGTGGGGCCGCGCGTGCCGCCAATTGGCTGCGCGGTGACCTGCGTGCGCGAAAGCGGTTGGCCCGTGAGATGCTCCACCACGACCCCGCGGATAATCGCGGCGTTCGCCAGTACCGGCAGAAGCAGCAGCAGCCACTTCACCAGACGCATTTTGAGAGCACGCATCTCTGGAGGGGATGACGCAAGAAGAAGCGAAACAGTGGAGGGAAATATCAAATGGCGGCGCGCCGGCGGTTACTCAGGGACGCCGGCGCCTCTGGATTGGGGATTCGTCACCAGCCGGGTGACGGCCTCCACCAAAACGCCGGCGCGGTAGGGCTTCTGCAGAAAGCCTGCGAGGCCTTTTCCCTGGAAGCGGCGCACGGCCTGCAGTTCGTTGAAGCCGCTGGAGAGAATGATGGGCACATCGGCGCGCACGGCCTTCATCAGGTCTAGGGCTTCCTCGCCTCCCATCACGGGCATGGTGAGGTCTAGCACCACGCATCGCAGATCGGCGGCTTCGCGGCGGAAGAGTTCCACGCCGCGGGCGCCGTCCTCGGCAACCAGCACGGTGTAGCCGTTCCGTTCCAGAATCTGGCGGGCCATGCTGCGGACAATCTGCTCGTCGTCCACCACCAGCACCAGGCCGCGTCCACCAACGGCCTTGACCTCGGGCGGCTTGGCGGCCGGCTTGAGTTCGCGGCTCTCGGCGGCGGCCGGCAGGAGGATGCGGAAGACCGTGCCGGCGCCGGGAGTGCTGGCTATTTCAATGGAGCCGCGGTGGCCGCGTACGATGCCTAAGACGGCGGCCAGTCCCAGACCGCGGCCGGTGAATTTGGTGGTGAAGAACGGATCGAAGATGCGGGCCTTGGTCTCCTCATCCATGCCGCAGCCGGTATCGGCCACTTCCAGGACCACGTAGGGTCCCGGGCGTAGATCGGCCACGCCGCCCACCTGCTCCAGGCGGAGATGGCCGTCCACCAGTTCGCAGCGAGTGGTGATGGTGACCGTGCCGGGCCTGCCTTCGGGGACGGCTTCGGCCGCATTGATGATGATGTTCATCATCAACTGCTGCATCTGCGCGGCATCGGCTTCCACCGCCGGAAGACCGTTATCGAGTTTGAGCTGCAATTCGACCGTCGGCGGAATGGAGGACCTGATGAGCGGCAGCGTTTCGCGGATGCGCGCCGAGAGATCGACATGCTCCAGGACGAAATGGCCTTTGCCCGAGTAGGCGAGCATCTGCCGGGCCAGAAGAGCGGCCCGGTCGCCGGCATCGATGACGGCCTGAATGGCTTCACGAGCCGGAGAGCTGGCCGGAAGATCATCGAGCGCCAGGCTGGAATTACCGAGAATGCCGGTCAGCAGGTTGTTGAAGTCGTGCGCGATTCCGCCGGCCAGCACGCCCAGGCTTTCCAGCTTTTGGGTCTGCCGCATCTGTTCGGCGGTGCGCTTCTGTTCGGAGATATCGTGGGCCACGTGGGAAACGCCCATGAAGGCGCCCATCCTGTCGCGGATGGGCGAGATGGTGAGGGCCACGTCGACGGTGGTGCCGTCCTTGCGTACCCGGACGCTCTCAAAGCGGATCACCGGACTACCGGCGCGCAGGCTCTCCAGGATTTCGGACTCTTCGTGCTGCCGGTCCAGCGGCAGCAGACTGCGCATGGGAAGACCGATCACCTCTTCGGCTTTGTAGCCGTAGAGACGTTCGGCGCCGGCATTCCAGGTTTGAATCGTGCCGTCCGTGGTTTTGCCCACGATGGCGTCGTCGCTGGATTCAACGATGGCGGCCAGATAGGCGGCGTCCTGTTGCGCGCGGCGGCGATCGGTGATGTCGCGAAATACCAGCACGACGCCCACGATCTTGCCGTTTTGGAGGATCGGGGCGGCGCTATCGTCGATGGGAATTTCCTTGCCGTCGTGGCCCAGCAGAACGGTGTGATTCGCCAGGCCGGCAATGGCGCCCTCGCGCAGCACTTTCTCGATGGGGTTTTCCACCTTCTCACGGGTGAATTCGTTGACGATGCGGAAGACGTTGGCGATGGGCCGGCCGGCCAGTTCGGCGTCGGGCCATTGCAGCAGTTTGCGCGCCACCGGATTGGCGAATACCACGCGGCCCTCCGTATCGGTAGAGATCACGGCGTCGCCGATGCTCGTCAGCGTAGTTTCAAGGGAGGTGCGGGCATTCTGCACGGCGGCGTCGCGTTCCTGGACGCGGTTCACCATTTGATTGAAGGCGTCTACCAGGAGGCCGAGTTCATCCTGCGAATCCTTGGTGACGCGGACGCTGTAATCGCCCGTTTGCGAGATGGCCGCGGCGGCCTGGGCCAGACGCGTAGTGGGACCCGCAATCATATCGCGCATGCCTGAGGAGAGCACCACGGCGAAGATACTGGCGACCATGAGGATGCCCAGGACGATGGCTCCATAGATGGCGATGCGCTCTTTGAATTCGTTGGATTCGTAGAGCATCACCAGCGTACCCATGCGGCGATAGTCCAGCAGAATCGGATGCGAAACGCGTACGGCGTCGATGCCGAACTTGACCTCTTCGAAGGCCTTTGGGCCCGGACACGCAGCGTCGGATCCGGTACGGATGTACTGTGCGAATTGTGTTCCGTCGTTCAGGAAGATACAGGCGGCCACCATATGCGGCCGCGCTTTCAGCGCTCCCAGCGTTTCGCGTGCGATGCGCGGGTCGTCGAAGGCGAGCGCCGCTGTGCTGTTATCGCTGACGATACTGGCGAGGGCCCGGAGATCCGTTTCCATACGGGCGCGAAAGAGCAGCGAATCGGCCACAATGAGCCCGAGGCCGGCCAGAAGCAGGGCGGTTCCGGTAGTCAAAAGAATGATTACCAGCAACTTCTGTTTGATTGGCAGGTCTCGAAGCGTGCCCATGATCGATGCGCGTCTTACTTCAGTACAGAACGCGCCACACTGAGCAGCCTCGCGCTGACGGTCAGTGAAGCGTTTGCCGCGGCACGTTGGCTGATATCGAAACGAACGTGGCGGCCTTCGATTACGAACATGATTATACCGCCCTCGCGGAGGAAGCTCTCATTTTCACCGACGGTCAACACTCCCGGTCCCACGGCGGAAAGTGCGGCGCGAACATCTTTCTCTGAATTTGCTACGAAAAGTACCTGACAGGCCTTGTGCTTCGGCGGCCGGCGCAGACGCTCGATGGCTACCTTGCGGCCGTCGACGCTTTCGCCTTCCACCAGGCGATTGAGGCTGCCGCCGAACGGGTCGTCGCCCAGCACGCAGACAGTGAATGGCGAATCGGGGCTTTCGAAGGCGGACTGGGGCCACTCGACGAACTTGGTGAAGTTGAGTAAGAACGCCGCTTTCACCTGGTATTCGGAAGGAGCCTCGGCAGCGCGCAATGCGGCGCAGAGCAGCAGCCCGGTCAGCACCAAAAAGCGCACCGGCAGCCTTCTTCCGAATTGTGAACGCGGGCGGTTCATTTGGTCCACAGGAGGCTCATTTGGTCCACAGAAGGCGAAGATAAGCGGAGCGGCGGATACCAATGGAACCGTACTCGGGATGCTCGGGTTGAAACAGATCCTGTCCCACCAGGGAGAGTTCCACATTGCGGCCGAGCCGCCGCGAAATGCGGGCATCCCCCGTGGAATAAGCCCGAACGTTTATATCGGGAAGAGCGCTGACGTACCGGTATGTAAAGTCGAAGTTGACGGCGTGGGGCAGTGTGAAGATGGACTGAACCACTACCTTGTGCTGCGGCGTATCGCCCTGCAACTGCTTCACGGTGGACGCATCGTCGCTGGTGCGGCCTCGTTCGGCGTTCAGGTGCACATACGAGTAAGACGACCTCAATCGCCACCAGCTCCTGAGATCAACCAGGGAGGCCAGCTCGGCGCCTTTGGTTTGGGCCGCGATTCCGTTGCGCAGCAGCAGCGGCAGGATCACGCGCTGCGGCGGCGGCAGAGTCTCGACGATCGGAGATTGGCCTTCCACGCTAAGAAGATCGTTATACCGGTTGTAGAACGAAGAGATGCTAAAGTATCCGGTCTTCGTGACATAGGCTCGATAGCCTAACTCGTAGCCCACGAGTTGTTCGGGATGGAACTGGCCATCACCCACCAGACGCACATAGAGGGGAAGGCTGGTGGCGTAGTTACTGAACTGAAAACCTTCTTCAATGCGGGAAGGAGTGCGCACGGCGCGAGTGGCCGCTGCCCAGATCGTGTTGTGCTCGGTAGGCGTCCAGGCAACGCGTCCGCTGGGCTGGACTTCGAAACCACTATAGCTGTTGTATTCCAGTTTGGTTCCCAGAGTCACAATCAGGCGATTGGGAACCAGGCTGACGGCGTCCTGCACGAAACCGCTATAGATGGAGTAAGTCTCTCTGGCCGGAGTGAAGATGACGGTGGGCACGGTTTGGGTGAATTCGCTGGGACTCACGTGAAGGCCCATGCCCCAGATGAGATCGTGGGCCCCCAGCGGAATGTGGTGAATGAAGTCGATGTCGACGGCATCGCGGACCTCGCGATAGTTCAGGTCCTGCCGGTCGGTGCGATCGAAATAAGCGTGAACCTGAATGTCCGCTCCGGATTGGAAGGTGCGCCGCCATCCGGCAACGAGGTTTTGGCCGGAGAAATCGCCGTTGCCCTGAACGATCTGGAGTTTGGGTGGAGAGTAAAGGCTGACGCCCTGAGCGGAACCGGCTTCTTCGGAATAGCCGCCGCCGGAGACCATCACGCTGTCGCGGGAATTGGGATTCCAGTCCAGGCGAAAACCGGCCTGGCCTCTACGCCAGTCGTCGTAATTCATGCCATCGGGATGAAACTGCGGCGCGCGCGTGAAGCCTTTTGCCCAGACTCGATAGGAGAGGTTATCGTCGCCCGCGCCGTAGCGCGCGCCCATGAAACCCTGTTCCACGCTGCCTCCGCCGGCAGAGACTAAAGTGCCGTGGGTGTCCTTGGAATTCCGGGTGATGATGTTGATGACACCATTGACGGCATTGGAGCCCCAGATGGTTCCGCCGGGACCGCGAATGACTTCGATGTGGTCGATGTCTTCAAGCAGGGTGTCCTGCATTTCCCAGTAAACGCCCGCGAACAGCGGTGTATACACCGAGCGTCCATCGATCATTACCAGGACGGAACGGGAAAGATAGCCCTCAAAACCGCGGATACCGATGGCCCATTTGTCGGAGGCGATCTGCGCGACCTCGACGCCGGGCACGAGCCGCAGGAGGTCGGGAATGTTAGTGGCGCCGGAACGCGCGAGGTCCTCGCGTGTCAATACGTAGACCGCCGCTGGAGTCTTGAATGCGGTACTGGCCTCTTTGGAGACGGTGGTCACCTCCAGTTTAGAGAGATCTTCCAGGCTCAGGCTCTTGAGGACCTGCTGATTATCGTCGGACTGCTGGTAATCGGCGCACAGGGATGGTGCGAGAAAAGACGCCAATACTAAGCCAGGTAACACCACAAGAGTCGGGCCGAAGTTGAAGTGAGTCATTCGTGGCTTCCCCTCCTGGAACGCAGCAAATGATCATCATTGTACAACTGCCTCGGCTCAGTTCCGTAACTGGAAGCGGCTGGCGCCGCTGCGCTGCGGCGGGTTAAACGCTGCGGCAGCGTTTGGCGAGGGCGCACGTGGCCAGGTCGAGATCGAGGTCCGCGATGAGGAGTCCGTGAGCGCCATAGGGCTGATAGGCGAGCAGGCTGCCATGGGGAGCGGCGATGGCTGAGGTGGTGGGCGAGCCTGGCTCGGCATAGTTCGCGGAGGCGAAATAGCAGGTGTTCTCGGCGGCGCGGCAGAGGATGGCCTTTTCGTGAAAGGTATTGGCCGGGTCGGCGAAGCGGGTGGGGCGGTGACTACCTGGTTCGGCCGCGGAGAAGTGCGGATGGAATACCACCTGCGCGCCTCGCAGGGCGGCCCATCGGACGGTCTCCGGATAGCGCCAGCCTTCGTGACAGATGGCGATGCCGAAGGTCAGCGGGCCGGCGTGGAACAGGCGGCGTTGCGCGCCGGGCGAATAGATGGCGTCTTCGGAGGGATCGAGCTGCACCTTATCCTGGAAGCCGGCGACGGTCCCCTGGCGATCGACGACGAGGGCGGTGGCGAGGAGGCTGCCGTCGTCCGCGATGCGTTCCGTTCCCATGACTACGGCGATGTCTGCTTCGGCGGCAGCGGCGGCTATGGCGCAATGGGCGCGGTGGAGGAATGCGACGTCGGGGGGAGGGACGGGCTTGCCGGCGCCGCGCAGTCCCGGGATGTAGCACTCGGGGAAGCAGAGGATGGCGGCGCGTTGGCGGGCAGCCTGTGCGATGGCTTGGGTAGCGCGCGCGACGGAGTCGTCCGGCGATTCGGCGAACGGGATATTGGCGAGGGCGATGCGAAACAGGTTCACGCGAATCGATTCTATCAAGCCAGCCAGTGAGAGAGATCGCGATTCAGCAGGCCGGCGAGTTGGAGGATGTCGTCGCGGTAGTAGTCGGCGAGAAAGGCGCGATCCTGGGGATCGAGCGCGATGTCGCGGCGGGGCCGGTGGACGAGGCGGCGGGCCAGAGGCAGAATCGACGGAGGGCAGAGGCGGCGGGCGCGCTGCCAGATACCGAGCGACTTCAAGTAGTGGCCGGCGGCCAGATTGCGCGGGAGAGCGACTTGCAGATGGCGGGCGGCGGTGTCGGCCACGAACGAGTCGTCCACGTTGAGGAAGCGGAGCACCGTGGCGAGGGTCTCGCGAGGACGGTCGCGGTAGTCCTCGAAGAAGCTGATGCAGATGCTGGCGGCGGGGAAGTGATCGCGATAGCGCTGGATCTGGCCGTGGTAACGTCCCAGTTCGAGAAACGGGAATTCCATGCTGAACTTCGGGTCGCGATTGCGCAGGCTGGCCTGGATATGGTCGTGGAGTGAGGCGTGGAGACGGCCCATGCTGACGCAGTGGATGTACTGGGAAAAGGCGCGCTCCACCGGATTGCGGAGGACGATCAGAATCTTGGCGTCGGGGATCTGCGCGCGAATGTTGACCGGCGCGGTGGAAGACCAGAGGTAGCAGACGCTGGCTTCGCCGATGGCCTTGTGGTCGCTGGCGGCGGCGAAGAGGCGCAGGTAGTCGTCCCAATGCTGCACCATGGCGCCCGGCAGTTTCTGCGTCATGGGACCGGCCAGGTAGCGGTCGAGAGCCTCAGTGTCGCGGGCGACCTGTTGTTGGAGGCTGGCGCTGAAGTGGTGCGGCCGAATCTCGGTGGAGAAGTAGCAAGGCTCCTTGATGGGACTCATGTAGATCTGAGGGTGCCGATCGAGGTGATGATAGAGGGAAGTGGACCCGGCTTTGGGGGCGCCCACGAGGAAGAAGTTGGGCAGTCGTGGCGGCATGCTCGTGTCCTGGCAGTATAGCGAAAGGGAGAATTTACAAAAGATAAGTCATGGCGTAGACTAGCGTGATCGATATGCGAGTTGAAGTGTTGGTGCTGGCGACAGCGCTCTTGCAAACACCGGGCGTTAATGGGCAGGCGGCTCCGGCATTCGACGCTGCGTCCATCAAACCAAGCAGGTATCCCGGCGGAAATCTCAAGACAATCCACCTGGACCCGGGAATGGTCACCATTCAGGGAATGTCGCTCAGAGACTTGGTGGCGCGCGCCTACGGACGTGGACACGCGCTGCAGATCTCACGAACGGAACTGGTGGACGGCGGAGCGAAGTGGTGCGAGACAGCTCTCTACGACATCAATGCCAAACCCGGGGCTGATCCGCAGGGTAACGGCGAGCCGGTGAGCGCGATGCTGCAGGCTCTCCTGGTTGAGAGATTCAAGCTGGCATTTCACCACGAGGCCAGAGACTCCTCCGGATATCGACTCACCCAGGCAAAGGGCGGGCCGAAATTGAGACCGCGGCACGCAGGAGATGGCGGCGAGGCTCGCGTGCTGGGCAGAACGAAACGGGGAGATCAAGGCGAGGTCCACATCGAGTTGCGGGATGCCTCACCGGCGGCTCTGGCCGCATTCCTCGGCAACATGCTGGAGCGGCCGGTGATCGACAAGAGTGAACTGAGCGGGACATTCGACTGCGACCTGGTCTTCACACCGGATGAAACTCAGTTCGGCGGGAGATACGCGGCGGCGGCACAGGACTCGACGTTTCCGGACTTGGCCACGGCCTTGCGCGAGCAACTGGGATTGCGGCTGGACCCGGGCAAAGTGCCGGTGGACGTGATGATGATCGACCACGCGGAACGGCCCGCCGCGAACTGACTCTACAGGTGGTAGAGCATCAGGTAGACCACGACTCCGGTCACGCTGACGTACAGCCAGATGGGGAGGGTCCAGCGGGCGATGCGGCGGTGCTGCTCGACGCGGAGCGCGAGGCCTCGGCGGAGGGTGATGACGGCGAGGAACGGCACGGTGGCGGCGAGAATCGTGTGGGTGATGAGGATGGCGAAGTAGATCGTGCGAATGGGGCCGGTGCCCGGGAAATGAACGCTGCCCACCTGTGCGTGATAGATGATGTAGCAGATCAGGAAGGCGCAGGAGACGCAGAAGGCGGTGAGCATGACCTTGCGATGCTGCGCCACCCGCTTGCGGCGAATCAGCAGGTAGGCCCATACCAACAGCACGGCGGCCGTAAAATTCAGGATGGCATTAATGGTCGGCAGAATCGGGGTCATTGTTTTTCCAGCAGGCGGAGATCGTGCATGAGGCGGGGCATGAAACCATCGTCTCCCGTGACGTAGAAACCACGAATCCGGCCGCGACGATCGACCAGGGCGAAGCGGCTGCTGTGGGTGAGCGAGCCATCCACTTTATTCAATTTGAAGCCGAGGCCGGCATCGCTCAGTTGATCGAGCGAGCCGGTGAGGAAGACCCAGCGGTCGGGATTCTGGGTGAAATGTTTGGCGTACGCGGCGAGCACGGGCGGCGTGTCGTGGGCCGGGTCTACAGTGAAAGAGACCATGCGGACATCGGACATTTCCGCGGCGGTGGAGTTCTGAATCTGCCGCATCTGGGAGCTCATCATGGGACAGGGTCCGTCGCAGGTGGTGTACACGAAATCAGCCACCCAGACATGTCCTGCGAGCGATTTGCTATCGAAGGTCTGGCCGGTCTCGGTGGTCAATTGGAAGGACGGAGCGGGGCCGAAATCGTCCAGCGGCTTCGGCTGCACGCAAGCGGTAAGCGTTGCCAACAGGATTGCGAGACCCCAAGCCCTGGCCGTCATGCGGCGCTTCTGACGGCTTTTTGGGCGGCCGCCATACCCGAGAGGAGGAGCAGGCCGAGACCGAATGCCAAGGTCACCAGGAGAGATTCGGCGGGACCGGGAGTCGGGTTCGGCAAGTGCAGTGTGGAGTCCAGCAAGGCGATGGAATAGGTCAAAGGATTTATCCACATCAACCATTTTACGAAGCCGTGAGCCGTGGCGAGGGGGAACAGCGAGCCCGACACCATCCACATGGGAAGCAGGAGCAGATTCATGATGGCGTGGAAGCCGGCGGTGGACTCCATGCGCCAGGCGATCAGAAAGCCGAGACCGGCGAGCGTGAACGAGATGAGAAAAATCACGCCGGCGACGGGAAGCAGGTCGAGCAGCCCGACGTGAATGCCGGCGACCGGAGCGAAGCAGAGGAAGATGAGTCCTTGGATCCAGGCGAGCGTTGCCGACCCGGCGATTTTGCCGAGGACCAGGCTGGTGCGCGGCGCCGGAGAGACGAGCATGGAAAGCAGGAAGCCCTCGCGGCGATCCTCGATGATGGTGATGGTGGAGAAGATGGCCGAGAACATCACGGTGAGCACCAGCGCGCCGGAATAGAAGCGCGTGAGACTGTCGGAGCCATAGCCGATGAGCAGCCAGATGATGAGCGGCGAGGCCACCACGCCGAGGACGCGACTTTTCTGACGCCAGAAGCGGACCAGTTCACGCTGCCAGAGTGTGGCCGCGGGAAGGAAGAAGCTATTCAATGAAGGCTCCCGTCTCGCGGACGAAGACGTCTTCCAGCGTGGGCTTGTGCAGACCGACCGATTCGACCGAGCCAGGGAACGCCTCCACCACTTCGGCGATGAAGCGGTGGCCGTTGGGGATTTCGACGCGCACCTGACCATCGCGCGCTACGGATGGCAAGCCGAAGCGATCCTGGATGCGAGCGGCCAGATTCTGCGAATCGCTGCTCTCGAGCACCACCACGTCGCCTCCGATACTGGAGCGCAGATCGGCGGGAGTGCCTTGCGCCACGATGTTGCCCTGGTGGAGCAGGACCAGGCGGTCGCAGCGATCGGCCTCTTCCAGAATGTGGGAGGTCAACAGGATAGTGACGCCTTCTTCGCGCAGGTTTTCGACGTGACGGGAGAGGTCTCGGCGGGCGGCCGGGTCGAGGCCGGTAGAGGCTTCGTCCATCAACAGGACCTGGGGATTATGGAGCAGCGCTTTGGCAATTTCGACGCGCCGGCGGAGTCCGCCGGAGAGCGACTCGACGATGTCCTTGCGGCGGTCGGAGAGGCCGACCTTTTCCATGGCTGCACCCATGCGCGCCGACAGGGTGGCGCCGCTGAGTCCGTGGAGGTGACCCTGCGCGCGGAGATTCTCTTCCACGGTGAGGGCCTTATCCAGACTCTGCGTCTGGAACACCACGCCAATCTCGCGACGGACCGCGGCAGGGTCGCGGACCACATCGTATCCCGCCAATTTGACGCTGCCTTCGGTGGGCACCATCATGGTGGAGAGAATGCGAAAGAGGGTGGACTTACCGCCGCCGTTCGGCCCTAACAGGCCGAAGATTTCTCCCTTCGTCACTTCGAAGCTGACGTTTGAAAGCGCGACGCGGTCACCGTAGCGATGGGTAAGGTTTTGGACTGAGATCACAAACCGGGCCTATCTAAGAGCATAAGCCCGTAGATGAGCGGCAGATACAACACGGAAGTGATGAGGACGCTGCGTGCGCGGGCGAGCGTGCCTTCCAAGGCCACGCGTACTCCTGAATACAGGAACCAGAGACCGAGCAGAAGCGCGCCGATCAGATAGAGCCGGCCTGACATTCCGAGCGCTGCCGGGATGAGGCTGACGGGGATCAGCGCGATGCCGTACAGCACAATCTGGCGCGCGGTCGACCGGCAATCGGGCTCCACCACGGGCAGCATCTGAATGCCGGCGCGGGCGTAATCGTCTTTATACATCCAGGCGATGGAGTAGAAGTGCGGGAACTGCCAGAGAAAGAGGATGGCGCCGAGCACCCAGGCATCGACTGTAATGGTGCCGGCCGCGGCGGCGAAGCCGATCATCGGAGGCATCGCGCCCGGGATAGCGCCGACGGTGGTGGACCACCAGGTGCGCTGCTTCATGGGCGTATATAAGAAGAGATAGCTGGCCAGCGTGAACAGGCCAATCAGGGCGGAGATCCGATTGACTCCGAGCCAGAGTTCGACAAAGCCGGCAATGGATAGGGCGATGCCGAATGCCAGCGCGCGGCCGGCGGTCAACTTACCGGAAGGCAGCGGCCGGTCGGCCGTACGGCGCATTTTGCGATCGGCCTCCCGCTCATACCATTGATTCAACGCGGCGGTGCCGCTTGCGATCAGGCCCGTGCCCAACACCGTGTGCAGGAGCGAGAGGAGGTGGATATTTCCGAGGAATTCCAACCAGCTTGAGGCGCCGCGCAGACCGAAAAAGTAGCCGATCCCCGTGCTCATGAGGATCAGCCAGGTGATCCGCGGCTTTGTCAGTTCGATGTAATCTCGCATTAAAGGATGGCAGCCGGAAGTCCCCTCCGCTGCCCCAGACGTTACAGATGCATCCAAACCGGGGCAGGCTTCCCAAAACCTGCCCCAGCCTTCATTTCTTTTAAGACTTCACCGTGAAATCG
>DASZMZ010000116.1:0-9266 GCA_035551455.1 Candidatus Sulfopaludibacter sp. | reverse complement strand
TGCATCGCTTTTGCGCAATGTGCATAAGGACCTTGCGTCAAGTACTCTGCTCCACAAAGCACGCCCGCTACGGATTACTCGAATTGAGCCGAAATTGAGTGTTAGTCCGCCTGTCAGAATTTCGATTTCTTCACAGCTTCTAAGGGAGCGCACCTTACCACGGAGGCCTACAGGTATTTGCCCACCAGCACAAAGGGCGCCCAGTAGAAGGGGTGCTTGTAGACTTTGCGAATTTCGGCCATGGCGTATTGGACGGCCGCGGCCTTGTCGGAATTCAGCTTGAACCGTTGGTAGAAGAGCTTCATGAATTCCGCCGTAGTCTGATCGTTGACGTCCCACAGAGTCAGTAGCACGGCCTGAGCCCCGGCATAGAGGAGACCGCGCTTCAGCCCGAGCAGTTCATCCCCGCCCACCACCACGTTGAGGCCGGTGCCGCAGCCGCTCAGAGTCACCAGTTCGGCCGGCAGACTGAGTTGGTACAGATCGAAAAGGTTGAGGTCCGACGTGCCCAGCGTGATCGACGAGAACATCGGGTTGTCCTGCCGAAAATAGCCATGCGTCGCAATATGCACGAAGCGGCTGGAGGCCCCTTTTTCGCGCAGAACTTCGAGCGTCGCCTCGCGGCCCACGAAGACTTCAGCCCCCGGCAGCTCCGACGCCACGGCATCCACCTCTTCCTGAATGTGGGGAATGTTTGGGTCCGGAACCCCGAGCACCAGCGCCCCGGCCGAATCGGTGACATTCTTTTCACAGCACAGGTAGTAGACGCTCGCGCTCGGTGTGTATGAGATGGTGAAGCGGTCTCCGAAGTATTCCTGCCCGTCCCACAGCGCGTGGAACGGCAGGTAATGCAGAAACTCGTGCGGCGCCACAATCACATGGCTGCCTTTCAGATGTTCGGCCACCGGCTCCACCAACTGCCGGTAGAACTGACGCAGGTGCTCGTTCGTCGCCTCGATCAGTCGATAGTCGAACTTGTTGACGTATTCCTTGCCGAGGCGGAATTTGGAGAGCTGGAAGCGCAGCAACTGAAGTTCCCGCCGCAACTGCGAAGCCTGTCCCACCTCCACGATTTTCAGTACCTCGCGCGACAGAATACACGCATAGAAACGATCCTCCACGCGGTAATACTGCAGCAGCGTGGCGCCCTCCGGCAGCGACGCTCGGATGCTCTCCAGGTCGATCGCATGAGCGTTTTCGACGTTGGCGTATTCTTTATCTTCCACGTGCAGATTGCTCATCGCCTGCACCAGTCGATTCTCGCAATCCCGGGCGGCGCGCCGCAGTTTCTCCACGTGAGTGGCGCGCAGCGTCGCCGTGCCGCTTTCCAGAAGTTGCACCGCGCGCGTGTACCAGTTCAATTCCTCCCTCAGCGCGCTGACGTGTTCGATCATCACCCGGTGAGCCTCGCGCGAATGCGGCACGCTGCTGCCGCGAAAAGCGATCAGGTCCGCCAGACTGCGTGACTTCGCCTGCTCAATATAAACAAAGGCGGCCTCCTGGTCCTCCTGCGACCAGCCCCGCGCCAGACACAGCCGCACCAGCGCTTCGTAGATGGCCGACTTGTCTTTCAGGAACGCGATCTTCACCTCCTCGGCCTTGAGATGGCTGCGCATGCTCTCCAGCCGGCCATGCGCGCTGCGGTAGGCTTCGAAAGCCGCGTCGCGCTTGCCCGCCGCCTCTTCGATGAGCCCCATCACGAAGTAAGCCTGATAGCTCAGCGCGGGCGATTCGGCCTGAGCCGCGCGCGCCAGCGCCTCCTGGCAGCTCACGCGAGCCTCTGCCGTACGGCCGGATTGCAGATGGATGCGCGCCAGCAGCAACTGGCACAAGGCGGCCTTGCCGATCAGCGGCGACTGGGAGAAAAAGCGATATGCGTTCTCGCACAGCAACTGCGCCTGCGAGAGTTTCTCGTCCTGAAAAAATACCAGCGCCTGGTACAGATCCACGATGGCGATCCAGGCGTGATTGCGCTCCTTCCCAAACAGCTCGCGCGCCTTGCGAAACAGTTCCAGCGCCCCCGCCGAATCGCCGTGGTGGCTGGTGGCGATGGCCAGATTCGCCACCGCCTTGGCGGCTTCATAGCCCATGCCCAGCTGCTGAAACGTATCGAGCGCGCGCTGCGCCAGGTGGGCGCCTTCCTCGCTCAGGTTCAGCTCCAGGAACATTTCGGACTGGTCCAGATCGCACAGCCCCTGATGGTAGTGATCGCCCAATTCGTGACAGTGCTCGCGCGTGATGCGGTAAAGTTCAATCGCCCGCGTATATTCGCCGCGCAAGTAGTAAAGATACGCGATGTTGTAATCGGCCTCCGCCACTAATAGCGGCATATCGTGCTTCACACAGTATTCGCGGGCTTCGCGATACGTGGTCAGCGCCTGCCGGAAATCGTTCAGACTGATCTGGCAGGTGGCCATGTTCTTGAGCGTGATGGCCACATCCTGCGCATCGTCCGCGGTGATGAAGGTCGCCAGCGCGCGGCGATACAGCGCCAGAGCCTCTTCGAAGCGGTCCTGGCGATACATGATGTTCGCCATGTTATTGGTGAGCTTGGCCAGCCGCAGTTGATCGCCGTGCCGCTCAAAGATGTCGGAAGCGCGCTGCGCCCACAGAGAGGCCTGATCGTAGCGGCCCAGGTAAATCAACGTCTGTAGCGCGCCGCTGAGCGTCCGCCCGAGTTCTACTTCCTTGCCGGTCTGCTCGTAAATCTCCAGCGCTTCCCGGTAATGGTCGAGAGCCGGCGGATGGTTGCCTTTCAAAAAGTAGATGTGGCCGATCGCCCGCAGCGCCAGCGCGCGCGACCCTTCGTCCTCTCCCCCGTGGGCCACTTCCCGCGCCGCTTCGGCCAGCCGCTGCGCCTCGTCCAGATCCACCCGCGCCAGGCGGACCATCTCGTCGTAGAGGCGCGTTACCAGTTCCGGTCCCCACAAGGGCCGCGCCTGATTGAGCAGAGCCCGCCGGGCGCGCCGCTGCGGCTCTTTACTCAAACGCTGCAGCAGCGCTTCCACCGTGGCGGGTTTGCGAGGCGTGGCGGGTTTGCGAGGCGTGGACATCAGAAGCCCTTCGTCTCCAGAATGTCCTTCAGCCGTTTCAAACAGCGCCCGCGTATGAAGCCGATCGAGCCTTTGGCCAGCCTGAGGCGGCGCGCCACCTCGTCGTACGGCAAGGGCGGCTGCTCGAAGAACAACAGCTCGATCATGTGCCGGCAGCGCGGGGGCAGTTCCTCCAGGGCGGCTCGAATCATGTGTTCTTTTTCGAGCTCCGCCATCAGGTCGGGCGGCAGGCCGTCGGGGGACGCCGGCTCGGATTCCCGCGCATCCCAACCGTCGGTCAGCATCGGCTGCTCGCGCTTCCAGCGGTAGCATTTGTGAGTCGTGACGCGAACCAGCCAACCCTGAATCGCCTCGGCATCCCGCAGCCGGGGCAATTCATTGAACAGGTCCAGACAAACCGCCTGGAAAATATCGGCCGCGTCCTGCTGCAGCGCGCCGTACCGAAACGGAATCGAATAGACCAGCCCCTTATACCGGTCCACCAGCACGTTCCATGCCTGCTCATTGCCCCGCAGGCACTCTTCCACCAGCCGGGTGTTGGTCCACTCCGTACCCGGCGCACTCATGGCCGGGCTCCGGGAGTGGGACCTCGCCAATACAGCTCCTCGATATTCCAGAGGGTATAGTGATCCAGTACCGAAGGCCGAAAGTTGGCCAGCGACGCCTTCGCCCCCACAAGAATGTTGGGACTGATCAGCGGAATCAGCGGGACGTTGGCGGCCACCAACTCCTGGACCCGGTCATACAGCCGCTTGCGCGCGGCGAACTGCGGAGTCACCATCTGCTGCTGCATCAGATGGTCGATTTCCGCCTCCCACGGAGTGGCGGGCGATTTCTGCTCCGGACGCCACAGATGATTCGCCCCGCTGGAATGCCACAGCGGCATGTCGGGAGTGGGATCGGTATCCGCCTCCTGCAGCGTCAGCAGGCAGGCGTCGTAGTCGTGGCTGCGCTGCACTCGATTCAGGATGCTGCGCGTGTCCATCGTCGCCACATGCACCTGCATGCCGAGAGCTTTCAGATCGTCCTGCATCAGGCCGGCCATCTGGACGCGCTCGGCATTACTCGCGCTCGCCAGAATAGAAAACTCCACCGCGTGACCGTCCGGATCCTTCAAACCCCCCGCGGCGTCCCAGGAAAAGTGCGCAGCGGCGAGCAGTTCACGCGCCTTGGCGACGTTGCGGACGGGCGGCGGAATCTGGTGGTCAATCCAATTCTTGTTGCCCAGTGGCACGGGACTCGAGAGCGCCGCGGCGTGGCCCAGATACACCAGGCGGACCATGGCGTCGCGATCGATACCCAGCGAGACGGCCTTTCGGAACGCCACGCGCGAGAGGAAGGCTTGGTGGGCCGCTGCTTCCCGCGAAGCCCCGGCGCCCAAATCGTTCAGGTTGAAAAACAGAACCGAGTACTCCAGGCCCGGCCCCAGATCGCGCAGAACGTAGCCGCGCCGGTCCCGCTCCTTTTCCAGAACGGTGAAGTTGTGCGCGCCCACCCGATTGAGAATGTCCGACTCGCCGGTCTCAAACTGCATCGTCTGCAGGTCTTCGGTCCCGGCGAAGCGGAAGGCCACCGAGTCCAGATAAGGCAGACGATGCCCGGCCCCATCGGTCTTCCAGTAATACGGGTTCCGCGCCAGCTCGATCCGCTGACCGGGAATGTAGCTCTTTAAACGATACGGTCCCAGTCCGGCAATTTCCGAAGGAGGCGTCCGTAACCCCCAGGCGTCGGCAAACTTGCCTTCCCGCCAGGTCTTCTCCAGAAGATGCCGCGGCAGCATGCTCAGTCCGTCGAAAAGCCGCTCGGCGGCCGCATAGACTCGCGGCAGTTCCACCACCACGTGGAACTGATCCAGCTTCCGCACCACAATGGGCTTGCCGTCGATAACCAGTAGGTCGCGCTGCGGCGAATCCAGCTTCTCATCCAGGTAGACCTGAAAGGAAAACAGAACGTCGTCCGCGTCGAACGCGTGTCCGTCTGAAAAGCGGACCCCCTGTCGCAGTTCCAGCGTGTATCGCAGCCCGTCGGAGGAGACTTTCCACGACTTGGCCAGGGCCGGTTCGGTAAGCTGAGTTTCCCGGTTGATGTGGATTAGATCGGCCATAATCCGGTGGATGATTTCCCTGGAGGGATTATCCCCGGCAAAGGCCGGATTCAGGCTTTTCGGTTCCGTCCTCTGTGAGTACTCCAGACTGCCGCCCGAATGGCCGGACACACCTCGAAGTACCAGCAGATCTTCAGCGGCGTAGAGAGAAACCACCAGCACCGGTAGTAATGCGATTTTGTAGCCCCGAACGGTCAATGCCTGTGCCTTTTCACTCAGTTTATCTGCCTATGAACCAAAAGGATATGGGATCAAGTACTGCAAATGATTGGTTGTCAATGGTGGTACTGCCGAGGTGGTATATCAGGCGGTTACGGTGTGATCCGATAAGGCGTCGGCAAGCACCAGATATCCAAGCAATACTACCACCGTGGCGAGACCGGGTAGCAAGAGCCACGGATGGGCTACTAAGGCGTGGTATTGCATGCCTTCCGTCAGCATATTCCCCCAACTGGGTACGGGTTCCCCTACTCCCAGACCCAGAAAGGAGAGGCTGACTTCGGCCAGGATGTACTGAGGAATGAGGATCGTGATCTGGGCAACAACCACTGATGTCGTAATTGGCAGAATATGACGGCGGATGACGTACCAATGAGACGCGCCGAAGCCTTTCGCCGCCAGCACAAAGTCGGCTTCGCGGCCGGCCAGAACTACGGCCCGCACGAGGCGCGCCGGGCGAACCCATCCCACCGATCCAATGATAACGATCAACAGGAAAAAGGTTCGAACAGTCGAAATGTGCAGCGGAAGTAAGGCCCGCACCGCCAATAAAAGGTACAGCCACGGCAGTGCCATCATCAGCTCCCCTCCGCGCATGAGGATCTGATCCAGCCAGCCTCGGAAATATCCGGAGGCTACCCCCAGCATGAGGCCTATGCCAACCGATAACAGCGCGGCCATAAGACCCGTAAAGAGCGAGACTTGGGCGCCGTAGAGGAGCCTCGAAAAGACGTCGCGGCCGAAGCCATCGGAGCCGGTGAGGAAGAAAACCGCGGGTGCATCCACGCCCAGAAGCCGCCCGCCAGTCCACAATCGGATTGGGTAGAAAATGGTCCGGTCTTCGCGATACGTGTTGGTACTGAAGTCCTGTACCCATGAATAGACGAACGGCCGGTGAAATCTGCCGTTCTCGTCCCAAAAATGGACGTGCGACGGCGGTGCGAACGGGAAATCCCGATGCTGCGCGTCATAAGGGTACGGCGCGAGCCAAGGCGCCAGGAGGACCGCGGCGTGCAACCCGGCCAGGAAGCCCAGAGCGATCTTCATTTGGCCCGGATCCTCGGATCGGCGCGATAGAGCAGCAGGTCGGCGGCGAGGTTGCCGAGCACCAGCAGCGTCGTCGAAAGCATCACCACGGCCAGCACCACGCCGAAGTCGCGAGCCGTGACCGCTTCCAGAAACAGCGGACCCAGCCCCGGCCATCCCATCACCACCTCGATCAGCAGCGAGGCGCTCAGCAGCGTGCCCAGCGAGAGTCCGAAAAGTGCGATGAGCGGGTGCAGCGCCACCGGCAGCACGTGCCGGAAAAGCATACGCACGCGGGGGATTCCGTTGGCGCGGGCGCTCAGTGCGAACGGCGCGTCGAGAGCCTCCGCCATGGCCCCTCGCACATGGCGGGCCAGCACCGGCAGCATGCCAAGCGCCAGCACCGCCACCGGCAGTGCCATGTGGCGGCCCACGTCGCGCAGTTGCTGCCCCGCCGTCATACCGTCGAAGCCGCGCGAGACCATGCCGCCCAGCGGAAAGATGCCGGTCTTCACGGCGAGAATGAGTGCGCCCAGGCCCAGCAATAGATCCGGAACCGCCAGCAGGACGGTGAGCGCCACTCGTACCGCCTGTCCTTTCCATGTGGCGCGTTCGGTGGCCTGCCAGATACCGATAGGCAGCGCCAGCAGCCAGGCCAGCAGGGTGGCGCTGCAAGTCAAAAGGAGTGTGGCCCCCAGACGCGGCCACAAAAGCGGAGCGACGGGACCGTTAAAGGCCAGCGAGTATCCGAAATCCCCGCGCAGCGTGGAGGCGGCCCACTCGCCATACCGGACGGCGAAGGAGCGGTCGGCCCCGGCGCGGTGGCGCATCGCTTCCACGGCTTGGGTGGAGACGCGCGGATCTGCCCGCAGCGTAGAGTAGAAATCGCCAGGGGCCCAATCCGCAAACAGAAACGAGAACAGCGAGACCCCCACCAGAATGAAGAGGCTGTGTACGATCCGCCGCCCGGCGTATTTCATGCGGCCTGTGCCTTCCCGAGCGTCCCGCCGGTCATTAAGACCGTGCGCGAAGCGAACCGTCCCACCAGTCCGGGATCGTGGCTGACCAGGATGTAGGTAAGTCCACGCTGCCGTTGCAAGTCCCCAAGCAGATCGATGATCTGGGACTGCGCGCCAGAGTCGAGGCTGGAGAGCGATTCGTCCAGAATGAGCAGTTTGGGCTGCACCGCCAGGGCGCGGGCGATCGCCAGGCGCTGACGTTCTCCGCCGCTGAAAGCCAGAGCGGGAAGGTGCGCGGCTTTTGGATCGAGGCCCAGCGCCGCCATGAGTTCGCGGGCTTGTCCGCTGCGCGTGACGGAGGTGCCGCGGCCTTGGATCACCAGCGGCTCGGCGATAATCTCTTCCGCCGTGAAGCGCGGATTCAAACTGGCGGCGGGCTGCTGGAAGATCATCTGAACCTCGTGGCGCGGCCAGTCGGCCCGGCCCTCCAGCAGGATTTCACCCGAATCGGGCCGCTCGAAACCGGCCAGGCAGCGGACCAGCGTACTTTTTCCCGCTCCCGAAGGTCCGATGAGTCCCAGCCGTTCGCCCTTGGCGAGGTCGAGGTCGACATCGTGGATCCGGCTGCGGCAGGTGAGGCCGCGAATGCGCAGGAAGGCTTCACCGCCCGTCTTTGAATCCCCGCAAGGAGCCGGCGCCGGGCTGGACACGCGCGGTCGGCCGCGCTCCACCAGACGGCCGGCGTGCATCGTAAGAACCCGATCGGCCAAGGCTTCGAGTACGGCCTCGTCGTGAGAGATCACCAGGAAGGCGGTGGCTTGCGTGCGGCACTGTTGCCGGAACGTGGCGCAGAGTTCGGCCACGCGCGCCGGGTCGAGCGCCGTGAAGGGCTCGTCCGCAATCACCAGGGAAGGGTTGCAGGCCAAGGCTTGCGCCAGGGTAACGCGCTGTCGCTCGCCGCCGGAAAGTTGGTGCGGATAAGCGTCGCGGACATCGGGAAGTTCTGGCGGCGAGGCGTCGTGCGCGCGCGCCACTTCCCGGACCTGAGTATGCACGCGCAGCACGGGATTGAGCGAGAGGAGCGGGTCCTGAAACACCATCGAGATGCGTGCGCCGCGGATGGGTTGCAGTTGGCGCTCGCTCAGCGAGAGCAGATTGCGGCCCTCGAACTCCACCCTGCCCGTGGTGCGGTAGCGCGGGGTGGGGAGAAGCTTCAGCAGCGCTTGCGCCAGTGTAGTCTTGCCGCAGCCGGATTCGCCGAATAGCCCCGTGATCGTGCCGGCCGCGAGATCGAAGCTCACGCCGGACACCACGGCAGAGCGGTCGAGGGCAACATTCAGGTCGCGGACCTGAAGCAGTTCCGGCATCCCCCCTATTCTGGCGCATCTCGTAAATCCCAGTCACACGTTTCGCAAACTATTTTCAACCCGCCTTCTCAATCACTTAACGGATTTTCAGCCCTGGTTCTCCCCCTTGGCATGTTTGAATGGTCTCAGGAAGGAGCTGAGTCACTATGTGCCCCAAGCTAATCCAAATCGAAGAGAAAGCCGCGTTGCCTGATCGCCGCATCATCAACGCTTACCGCCACGGCCTCACCGGCCAGGTCATGATGTTCACCAAACCCGAGCAGGAGGCCTACAACAAACACTGCAAAGCCCTGCTCGAATCTCTCGCTCCCGTCGGAGGACTCGAAACGTCCTTCGCCCAAGCCATCGCCGACGACTCCTGGCGCCTCTCCCGCGCCTCGTCCATCGAAAACACCCTCATCGGCATCGGCCTAAATACCAAAGAGGATCCCTACTCCATACAGCCCCCGCAGGTCTCCGACGCCTTCCTCCAGTCCTTGGCCTGGGTCAAGAACGTCAAGAACTTCAACCTCCTGACCCTCTACGAAAGCCGTCTCCA
>DASZMZ010000115.1:0-16602 GCA_035551455.1 Candidatus Sulfopaludibacter sp. | reverse complement strand
TACACCTTGCCCATACCGCCCGCGCCCAGAATGCCCACCACCTGGTAATCGCCGACTGTCGAACCGATTTGGAGATCCATGAGGCCCCCTTACTTGGACGTGGAAACGGAGTCGTTTACCTGCGGCTTGCCGGGTCCGCTGAACTTGCCCACGGCGGAGCCCTCGTCCACTTCCGTGATGGTCAACTGGCCCACCATGTCTTCCACCTTGCGCAGCACTTTGCCGGTGGTGGGATCGGTGATGGTGCGGACCGCGCGTTTGACATCCAGCTTGTCGCCGACCTTCAGGCCGGCTTTGGATCCGACGTTGATGATCAGCGTGCCGTCGGGAGACGCGTCGGCCACGGTGCCGCTCACCTGAATGACCACGGTGGGAAGCCGTGAGGCGCTGGCTTCCAGTTTGCCGCCCAGATCCTGCACGGCTTTGCCGGTAGCTTCGCCGATGATGGTAGCGGCGAAGTTGCTGGACTTCATATCGATGCCGAGTCCAGCCTCGGGACCGTATGCGCTGCCGCCCGCACCCATCAGACCGGCACCCTTACGGGTGGATTCACCCTTGCCGCTGGCGCTGGCCAGGATCTCCGCCGTGCTGGTATCGATGATGCGCGCGGTGATCTGCACCACGGCATTGGATTCCGACTTCTTCACGCCACCCAGACCGAAACGGCCGGTGACATTGCCCAGAGCGCCGCCACCCACCGCAGTGCTCTTATCGTCGCGGCCGAACTGCGTAATGCTGCCGATGATCATGCCGTCTACGCCCAGAATGCGGGCGATTTTAGCGGCGCTGGAAGCATCCGCGCGGTCGCTATTGGAGAAATTCTGCTCCTTGATAATCTTGTCGAGTTCCTTGCGCTCGATGACGGAGAAGACGCCGTCCTGCACCAGTTTGTCCACCAGCAGATCGGTGATTCCGGCGCCGATGTCCTTGTTCGTTCCAAAGAGTGCCTGGACATCGGTTTGCACCGTTCCGTAATCGAAGTTCATCACGGCAACGCGCTTCTTGTGCTGTGCCTGCAACGAAGCACTGATCGTAAAGAACAGTACAAACCCGGTTATTAACGTACGCATTCAAAAGCCTCCATCAGGTAAACAATAGGTGACCCACGGCTCGGAGTCAACCCGCCGGGTACTGGCGGGCTGACTTTCCGAGGCCTTTACCTGATAACGCCGGAACCGGGAGTACTTCAGGTCACTCCAGGATGGGAATATTCCTGGCAGCGCAGAGTTTTTTCAGGATTCTGGGCCACACGCTCACGGTGACCTCTCCCAGGTGAGCTTTGCGCAGCAGCAACATGAGGGTGCGCGACTGGCCGATGCCGCCCCCGATGGAGAGCGGAATCTCATTATTCAGGACGGCCTGATGGTAGGGGAACTTCAGGACGTCGAGCTGGCCCGTCATCTCGAGTTGCTGTTTCAGACTGTGGGCGTTTACCCGGATACCCATGGACGATAGTTCATGGCGGCGCCTGGTCACCGGATTCCACACCAGGATGTCGCCATTCAGACCGTGGCAGGGGCGGCCATCGATGGAGCGGGTCTCAGTTGCCCAATCGTCATAATCGGCGGCGCGCATCTCGTGGGGATAGCCGTCCTTGAGGGTCCAGCCGATGCCGATGATGAAGACGGCCGGGCACTCCTGCAGGATGGCGGTTTCGCGCTGCTTGCGGGGCAGGTCGGGGTACATGTCGAGGATGTCTTCGGCGTGCAGGAAGGTGAGGCGTTTGGGCAGATTGGGGTGCGGCGCGGTTTTCAGTTGCGGGAAGAGATCCTGCACAAACTCCTCGGCATCCACAATCACCTGCCAGATGGCCTGAACGGTGTGCTTGAGGAATTCCAGGTCGCGGTCGTAGAAGTGGATGGCCTGCTCCCAATCCCACTGATCGACGTAGGCGCTATGGTCGTGATCCAGGAAGTAGTCTTTGCGCACGGCGCGCATGTCGGTGCACAGACCTTCGCCGGGCTGCATATCGAACTGCTTGAGCGCCATCCGCTTCCACTTGGTGGCGGCTTGCACTACCTGGGCATCCACAGGGTGCTTGTCATGATCGTTGGCGATGTGGAAGGAAACGGGGGTGCGGGAGCCGTCGCGATCCAGATAATCGTTGACGCCGCTCTCCGCATCCACAATCAAAGGCACCGTCACCATGGAGAGGTTGAGTGCCTTGCAAAGGTGCTTCTCGATAAAGCTCTTGGTCGCGAAGATCGCTGTCTGAGTATCCTTCGGACTCAGTAGGGAGATGTAATCCTGAGGCAGGATTTTCTCCAACTCCTGGTAGTCGCCGATGCCGGGACCGGCCAGGTCCGCGCGTTTATCGGACATGAGTTTCACCTCTGGTTATCTACTATAGGCCGGTCGGAGGCCAGAGGATAGGGCCGTTTACCAGTTGGCTTCGGTCTCGACGACGGGGCCGAACTTCTTGAGCAGCTCGCGGATCTTGGCGCCATCGCCGACGGCGACAATCTGCACGTTATCGTAAGGCACGTACTTCCTGGCGACGCGGGCCACGTCTTCGGTGGTGACGGCGGCGATCTTTTCGGTGTAGGTGTCCCAATAGTCGGCGGGGAGGCCGAATTCGCGCTGCTGCATCCAGCGCTGCAGCACGGTGGCGGGATTCTCGAGTCCCAGGGCGAAGCTGGCGACGAGAGTGCGCTTGGCGCCTTCGAGTTCCTCTTTGGGCACGGCGACGTCGCGAATCTCTTTGAACTCCTTGAGCAGGTCCGTCAGCGCCGGTGCGGTGACTTCGGTGCGCACCAGCATGGAGGAACTGAAGTGCTGCAGATAGCGCGTGGCGGTGAAGCTGGAACTGACGCCGTAGGTGTAGCCCTTTTCCTCGCGAATGATGCGGAACAGGCGAGCGGCGGGTCCGGAGCCGAGCACCTGATTCATCACCAGGCAATCGATGTAATCCGGGCTGGTGCGATCGATGGCGCGATTCAACAGAACGACGTCGGTCTGCACGGAGCCCGGCCGGTTGACCAGATAGACTTTCTTTTCCGCGATAGGTGGATCGATCGGAACGGTGACTCTTGCAACCGGTCCACCCTTCCAGCCGCCGAGCGCCTTGTCGAGAGTGGCCACGGCCTTCTGCGGCGTGATGTCGCCGACGATGCCGGCCCATTCGCCGGAGGGTACGTAGAACTTCTTGTAATGCTCGATCAGGTTGTCGCGAGTGAGCTTATTCAAGGAGTCGGCGGTAAGGCGGGTGAACTGGCGGGCATCGTTGGGATAGAGCACGCGCATCATCATCTCGTTGCCGAGTCCGGTGGGCGAAGTGCGGGCCTGTTCGATGGAGCTGCGCTGGCGCGTCTTCCACTTTTCGAACTCGTCGGCGGGGAAGGACGGGTGCAGGAGGATGTCGCTCATTACGGCGAGCGCCTCGTCGAAATTCTCCGAAAGGGCGCTGACGGAAATCGTGCCGCCGCCTTCGCCGCCACCACCGCCGCGTCCGCCGCGGCCTCCGCCACCACCGCCGCCGGAACTGAAGCTGACTGTGGCGCCGATGTCGGCCAGGGTTTCGGAAATCTGCCGCGCCGTGCGGGTGGTGGTCCCCATCATCATGAGGGCCGCCGTGGCTTCGGCCACTCCGGGCATGCCTGCCGGATCGTGGAGGGGCGAGGAGGGAATCGAGATGGTGAGGGAGACAGTGGGCGCACGGTGACTCTCCAAAATCAGGAGGTGGATGCCGTTCGATAGCTGACGATCCACGGGACGCGGCAGCTTCACCTTCAGCACTTCATTAGAGACGGGCGCGCGATTCATGCGCGTCATGCCGCGGAAACTGACGGCCGGCTCCTGCGCCGAAGCCGCGCAGAGAAACAGAACGGAAAGGATGACGGTTTTCATGGCGGCTCCCTTACTGCTTGCCTTTCGCTGCGGGCTGTGTGACCACGACGGTCTTGTTGGCGTTCACCAGGTTGGCCTTGGCGGCGCGCATGATGTCCTGGGCGTTGACGGTGAGCTGCGATTCGATTTCGGTGTTGACGCGGTTGGGGTCGTCATACACGGCGGCGGCGTCTGCCAAGGCCTGGGCGCGGCTGAGAGCGGTGAGGCGGTTTTCGGCGCTGCGCAGCAGGGACATGCGCACGCGCTTCAATTCCTTCTCGCTGACCGGCTGCGAATAGAGCTTGCTGATCTCTTCGGAGATGAGACCTTCGACTTCCTGCGGGCTCTTGCCGGGACGCAGCGTGGCCGAGATGCGGAACATGCCGGGACCGGCGCGCCGGTCGGCACTGGCAGAGACTTGCACCGCAGCTTCCTTTTCGTTCACCAGCAGGTTGTAAAGACGGGAAGTGTTGCCGCCTCCACCGCCGCCGCGTCCGCCACCGCCGCCACCCAAAATGGATGCCGCGACGCCGAGCGCGCGGGTATCGGCATCGCCGGCCGGCGGGATGCGATAGGCGATGTCGAGGCGCTGCAGCCGAGCCAGCGGATCCTGGATCACGGCGCGCCGTTCGGCCGTTTTGGGCTTCTCGGCCAGGTTCACCGGAGTGGGCGGCGTCTGTCGCGGAATGGCGCCGAAGTACTTCTTCACTTTGGCCAGGGTGTCCTTGGTGTCCAGGTCGCCGACCAGTGCGAGCACGGCGTTGTTGGGCGCGTAGTAGGTTTTGAAGAACTGTTTGACGTCGTCCACCGAGGCGGCGTCGAGATCGGCCATGGAGCCGACTACCGGGTGGTGATAGGCGAAGTTGTCGTAGACCAGCTCTTCCAACTTTTCGGATGTCTGTCCGTAGGCCTGATTGTCGACGCTCTGGCGGCGCTCCTCTTTGACGGCTTGCCGCTGGTTTTCCAGATTGTCGGCAGTGATGGCGAGGGCGTGCATGCGGTCGGCTTCGAGATACAGGCCGAGGTCGAGTTGATTCTTCGGCAGCACCTCATAGTAGGAGGTGCGATCGGTATTCGTGGTGCCGTTGGAGTTGCCTCCGTTGGTGTAGATGAGGAAGTCGAGTTCGCCTACGCCGACATTTTCGGTGCCCTTGAACATCATGTGTTCGAAGAGGTGGGCGAAGCCGGTACGTCCGGGGCGCTCGTCTTTCGACCCGACTTTATAGGCGACGCAAATGGCGTACACGGGGGCATAGTGATCCTCCGAGATAATGACGCGGAGGCCGTTATCCAGGCGCGTATCGGAGAATTTCACTTTGGGCAGGGGAGAGGCGGATTGCTGGGCAAACACCAGCCCCGCGAAGGAGAGCACTACAAATAGGGACAGCTTCACGCCGTCCATTGTGTCATACAGAACCGCGCGGGGCTCGGCTGGACAGGCTAATACCTGTGCTAATTCCAGGGCCGAGCTCCGCTCGGAGGGACGGACGACGCAAAACGATCGTCCGTCCACTCACTACCTACTACTTTTGCGCGACTGTTGCGGGGGTGCGCTCCAGGGTGTCGTAGAGCGGCTGGACGGCGACAACGGCCGGATTTTCGTTGGCTACCGAGATGGCCAGAACGCGGATGCTGGCGTTATTCGGCAGAGTGAGTTTGGTGGCGCCCGCCGGGATATCGATGGGGTAGGCGAACACGTAGGAGTACGAGTAGTCCACGTTGGCGCCGGCGGCGTCGTGGTGGTGCGATGCGAACCAGGCGACGTCGGCGCGCTTGGTGAAGCCGGGCGTGATGGAGAGCAGCTTACCGTACTGATCGCGACGCATTCTGGGCGCCTGACCGGCCGGGGGAGCAGGTGCGCCGGGGCGCTGCGCGATGGGCGTTTCGGTGGCTTCCCAAACGCGATCGTCCCACTGGCCGATGAAGCCGGTCCAGTTCTGCACGTTGACGTTGACGGCGCGGTCGCCCACTGTGAAGGTGGCCTTCTGGTCGCCATCGGCGGCGGCCAGCACGTAGACGCGATTGTATTTGCCGGCCGGCAGGTCGATGGTCTGACCTTTGGCGGCGAGGGCGTTGAGGCTTCCGGTTTTGGCAGGGCCGAGTTGGAACTGCACGCCCTGGAAGGTCAGTTGCGCGGGCAGCATTTCGGCCGGAATGGCCTCGTTCTTCGAGTCGAAGCCGCCGATGGTCTTGGTGTCGTCATTGCTGGCGACGGCAAGGTCGTAGGCCAGGGTAACGGGCTTGGAGTCCACCGCGGCCAGTTTCACCGGGGGCGTACCCAGCTTGACGGCGAAGGTGCGCGGCTGGAAGGCGGTAAAGGAGGTGGCGAGCTTGCCGGCGGCGACGGTGGCTGCGCCCACGGGTTCCTCGGCGCCATTCACTTCTCGGGCGGCGGTGATCGGAGCAGCGAAGCTGACCTGGACGTTGGGCGCGGGCTTGCCGTCGATTTCCACCATGCGAATGACCACTTCGTCGCTCTGTTCGGCCTTCTTCAACGCGAGGACGCGGATGCGGCTGTTGTTGATCGTGACCAGGGAAAACTCCTTTTTCAGGGCTCCGGCGTGCTTCGCGGTTTCGAAAGCGACCAGCGGAGTGTTGAGGCGATAGGCCTGCCAATCGGTCTGCGCGGAGCGGAAATCGCCGGTGTGGCCGGCCAGCCCGTAGACGAATTCATGGTGGCCCCAATCCTGCGATCCCTGGTCGGCATAACCGCCGCGCGTGCCGGGCGTGCGAAGCAGGGTGAGGCGCAGGGCGTTGTCGGCCGGCTTGTCGGAGGCGTTCTTGCAGTCGGTGAGCAGCGTGACTCCATAGGTCCCGCTCTTATCGGTCAGGTCGACCCACTGGTGCGACGCCACTTCGAACTGGCGCTCGTTCTCGTTGGGCCGCTCGATGGTGCCGATGTCCCAGTTATAAGTGGCCATCGGGTTGGACGCGGTGAGGGCGAAGGTGGCTTTGAGGTTGGCTTCCTTGGCCTTCCAGTCGATCACGTTGCCGATTTCGACGCGGTTGCCGGCGTCTCCGGCGGAGAGGCGGACCGTCTGGACGAATTTGGAATCCTCGGCCTCGCGGCTGACTTCGAGAGCCACGCGGACGGGGCCGTTTTCGACCACGCGGATCTTGGCAGAGCCGCCGATGATGGTGCGGGGCGGAGCGATCTCCTGGTCAAAGTCCATATTCCAGGCGGGCCAGTTGCGCGGATTGTCGTTGATCACCACGAGGTGAATCGGGGCGCTGAGGAGTTCCTTCTTCACCTGTTTATCGAAGACGCTGGTGATATCGCCGGCGGAGTTGATTTTCAGACTGTAGCGGGCGTTTTCGAGCGAGCTGTCGGTGGCCTTGAGGATGGCGGAGGAGGCGGCGGAGCCGGCCTGCACGTCGTAAACCGCATACCCCACGGCGGGCACTTTGGCCAGGAAGAGGACCTTGCCGTTTTCGGCGAGCTGGGCCGGGACGTCTTTGCCGTCCGGTCCGGTGACGCGAACGCCGGTGGCGCCGGCGGGCAGGGAAACCTTGGCTTCCACCACGTCTTCGCGGGCGATGTTGAGCGAGTTATAAACTACGACGGGCGTGCCCTTGGTCTGGGTGTTGAGTCCGGAGGCGACGGCTTCGGTGGCGCTCGTGAGCACGCCGGCGAACTGGTTCATGGCCAGAATCTGGTCGTTCCAGGCGAATTCATAGGCCGTGGGAGTGGCCGTGCCGGGGATGATGTCGTGGAACTGGCCGCCCATGACGAGCGTCCATGCATCGGTGAGGCGCTGCAGGGGATAGGCGCGCGCGCCGAGCAGTTCGGCGGCGACGGAGGCCTTCTCGGCGGCATCGGCGAGGATCTCGTTTTTGCGATTCCAGCGCTTCATGTAGGTTTCGCTGGTGATGGATCCGGCCGAGTGGTTGATCAGTTCGAGATCGCCCTTGTACTTGGGCATTTTGGAGGTCTGTTCGGGCTTAATGTCGAGGAACATCTGCTCGGAGTTGGCCGAGAGGATCTTCACGGGACCGTCGCCGACCGTGACTTCCGGGGGCGGGGCAGGAGCAGTTGTTTCCGCCTGAGCGCCGCGTCCGCCGCGGCCACCGCGTCCGCCGAAAGCGAAGGGAGTAGGCTCCGCGATGCGGCCTTTGGTCACAATGGCTTCCATCAATTTGACGGAGGCTTCATTGGGCGCGCCGCCGACGTCGCCGGTGCCGTAGTAATGATAGTCGGCATAGATACCGGTGAGATCGCCATTGATTTTGGTGCGCTGGGTCCAGTCTTCCAGGGCGGGGCGGGCGCGGCCGGCCATCTGCCGCTGCTGCGGGGACATGGCTGCGAGCTGCTCGGGGGTCATGACGGGAGGCGCCGGAGGTGCCGGAGGCGCCTTGCTAATGTCGTAATTGACGCTGCCGCCATAGTTGCCGGGATTCAGGGCTGCCATCACCGATTTGCCGTCGGTGCCTTCCCAGATTCCTACGTTGAAGGGAATGCCTTCGGGCGTCTTTTCCGGCGAATTGGGGCCACCGACGTGGGGCGCGGGCTGCCAGCCCGAGGAGAGCTTCTGCGTGGAGAAGCCCTTGATACCCGTGTGGGCCAGGATGCTGGGGAGCGATGCCGGGAAGCCGAAGCAATCGGGCAGCATGTACTCGGCGCTGGTCTTGCCGAAGTCCTTGCGGAAATATTCCTTACCGTAGAGGATCTGGCGGATGATGGACTCGGCGTTGGGTGAATTGACGTCGCTTTCTTCCATGGCCGAGCCGGCAGGGAACCAGCGGCCGGCGGCAACGTACTTTTTGACCCTCTCGTAATCCGCCGGGAAGTATTCCTTCATCATGCGGTATCGATTGGCGCCGCTGAAATTGAAGACGTAGTGCGGGTACTTCTCAAACAGCGCGAAATTGTCGTGCATCGTATTGAGAATGTACGTGCCGATGGTGGTGGGGTACTCCCAACGCCATTCCGTATCCAAATGAGCGTAGCCGACAACGTAAACCGTGGGCTGTTTGGTCAGATCAGGACTGTCCGACTTCGTGGTCTGGGCCGATGCTATGCCGAGCATCGCCAGACATACCAGGAAATTCCGTCGCATGTGCACCTCTTGTAAACGTACAGGCTAGCGCACGGCACCCTCGATGTCTAAGGGTTTCAGGTCTGTTTAAGACGTTTCGAGTGACAGCCGCGGGCTCAGGTTGAGCCGGTTTTTGCCGCGTGTTATAAGAGAGTTTCGTCTGGAATCGATCCTCCCTGCGAGCAAATCACATGGAACAAACAGCAGATATCGCTCTCATCGGGTTGGCCGTGATGGGCCAAAACCTGATTCTCAATATGAACGACCACGGCTACACCGTAGTCGCCTACAACCGGACGCTGTCCAAGGTTGACGAGTTTCTAAACGATGCGGCCAAGGGCCGGACGACGATTATCGGCGCCAAGTCCATCGAAGAGATGGCGGGTCTGTTGAAGCGGCCTCGCAAGGTCATGTTGATGGTGAAAGCGGGCCAGGCGGTGGACGATTTTATCGAGATGGTGCTGCCGTACCTGGAAGCCGGCGATTGCATCATCGATGGCGGCAACTCCCACTTCCCCGACACCATTCGCCGCACCAAATACCTGGAGAGCAAGGGCATGCTGTATGTGGGCACGGGCGTTTCGGGCGGCGAGGAAGGCGCGCGTTTCGGTCCTTCGATGATGCCGGGCGGCAGCGTGGCGGCGTGGCCGCTGGTGAAGGACATTTTCCAGGCGATTTGCGCCAAGACTCCGAGCGGCGAGCCGTGCTGCGACTGGATGGGTGAGGACGGCGCGGGCCATTACGTGAAGATGGTCCACAACGGCATCGAGTACGGCGACATGCAGTTGATCTGCGAAGCCTACCAGGTGATGAAGGAAGGGCTGGGCCTTTCCAACGAAGAGATGAACGGCGTCCTGACCGAATGGAATAAGGGCGAACTGGACAGCTACCTCATCGAAATCACGCGCGACATTCTGGGCTACAAGGACGAGAAGGGCGAGTACGTCGTCGATAAGATTCTGGACACGGCCGGACAGAAGGGCACGGGCAAGTGGACCAGCGTCAGTTCGCTGGACCTGGGCATGCCGCTCACGCTGATCGGCGAAGCCGTGTACGCCCGCTGCCTGAGCGCCATGAAGGAAGAGCGTGTGGCGGCGTCCAAGATTCTGTCGGGTCCCAAATTCAAGTTTGAGGGCGATAAGCAGGCCTTCGTGGAGGATATCCGGCAGGCGCTGCTGGCATCGAAGATTGTGTCGTACGCGCAGGGTTTCATGCTGTTGCGCGAGGCGGCCAAAGAGTACAAGTGGAATTTGAACTACGGCGGAATCGCGCTGGTCTGGCGCGAGGGCTGCATCATCCGCTCGGCCTTCCTGGGCAAGATCAAGGAAGCCTTCGACAACAATCCGAACCTCAGCAACCTGCTGCTGGATCCGTACTTCAGCGCGGTGATCGAGCGCTGCCAGAATTCGTGGCGGAAGGTGGTGTCGAAGGCGGTGGAGTCCGGGGTCCCCGTGCCGGCGTTCACCACGGCACTGGCCTTCTATGACGGCTATCGCAGCGAGCGTCTGCCAGCCAACCTGTTGCAAGCTCAGCGCGACTACTTCGGCGCGCACACTTACGAGCGCGTGGATCAGCCGCGCGGCAAGTTCTTCCACACCAACTGGACGGGCAAGGGCGGCAACGTTTCGGCCGGCACCTACACGGTATAAGGATGGACATTCAAGCGCGGGCTTCCCGAATCAAGCTGCTGCTGATGGACGTGGACGGTGTCCTCACCAACGGCCGCCTGTACAACGTGCCGGACGGCACGGGCGGAATGGCGGAGACGAAGGGCTTCGATTCGCAGGACGGAATCGGCCTGCAATGGCTGAGTTGGAAGGGAATCAAGACGGGCGTGATCAGCGGACGGCAGTCGCCGGCCACGGTGGAGCGCGCGCGCCAGTGCAAGATGGCCTATGTGTATCAGGGTCATACGGAAAAGATTCCGATTCTGGCGGAGATTCTGGCGGACGCCAAGATCGATAAAGACGACGTGGCGTACATCGGCGACGATTTCACCGATGTGGTGATCATGCACCGCGTGGGCCTGGCCATCGCCACGGCAAACGCGCGTCCGGAAGTGAAGCAGGAAGCGCACTACGTCACCAAAGCGGTGGGCGGCGACGGGGCGGTGCGTGAGGTGGTGGAACTGCTGCTCCACGCGCAGGGCACTTGGGGCGAAATTCTGAAGCACTACGAGATCGGGTAAGATTGCGGTAGGCGCATGGCATCCGGCACTGCAACCCAAAGCGGCGTTCATGGCGAGCTGCCTCCCGCCAAGCCGGGGAACCCGCTCTTCTGTCATCAGGAATTCCTCGAAAAGATGGAGGAGAACCGCGCCAACACGGTGGGGCGGCGGGCTGCCCTCCTGATGCAGCGGCTGCTGGTGAACCTGAACCGGCAGTATTACAAACCCACGCAGGGCGAGAATCGGGGCTGGCGGCGTTCGCCGCTGGGGGGCAATCACGGAAGCCACTACTATGCCTGGTGGGCGCCTCGCGGCGCGGCTCCGCTGAAGGCCACGGAGGACTTCGAGGGGGCGCCCGAAGGCGCGATTTTTCTGCGCGACATCCGGCATCATGACGACCATCGGCTGCTGAAGCCGCATTCGCCGGACGACTATCTGCTGGTGGAAGCCAAGGAACTGCACAGCGCGGATTTCCTGCCGGAGCCATGGACGCAGAATCAGGCCCGTTTCGCGGCGGCGCGGCAGAAGATCCGCGTGCTGAAAGGCTTTCCGGGATCGGGCAAGACTACGGCGCTGTGGCATGCGGCGGAAATGGCGGGGAAAGACCAGATTCTGTACCTGACGTATTCGGCGGAACTGGCGAATCTGGCAAGCGAGCATTTCGACCGGTTCGCACCGGGGCAGAAGAAATTCCGCGTGGAGACGTTTGCGCAGTTGGTGCGGCAGATTGTGGGGAGCGATGCGCCCTACCAGCCGGTGGGGCAGACGCGGGCGGCGTTCATCAAGGCGGTATCGGGCTTCTCGGCATCCATCCTAGGTCCATGGCTGAACGAAAAGGGAGCGCTGTACGAGGAGATGCACGCGCACCTCATCGGGGCGGCGCTGCCGGTGGTGTGCGGACGCTTTCAGCCGGTGCCGGACCGGCGGATCTCGTCGCGCGAGTATCGCGACCTGCGGCAGCGCTCGATCAATCGAACCGCGGCTGAGAGCGTGGTGGAAGTTGCGGATATGCTGCGCAAGCGGATCCCGGCGCCGCTGGAGCAGACGTTCTTCCCGGAACTGGATCTGGCGTGGAAGGCAGTGCAAAAGATCCTGGCGGACGGCGCGCCCGAGTTTGCGGCTTTCGATTGCCTCGCTTTGGACGAAGCGCAGGATTTGACCCCGATCGAGTGTCAGGTGGTGGTGGAACTGGCCACGAAGTTGAAGCGGCCGGTGGTGCTGGTTGCGGGCGACGAAGCACAAACCGTGCGGCCGACGGATTTCGAATGGGGCTGGTTCCAGGACATGCTGCATCACCGCATGGGCCAACCCATGGAAACCAAGCTGCAGATCAACCTGCGAAGTCCGCAGCGGATCGCCGCGCTGGTGAACCGGGTGTGGGATTTGTATGGCGCCATCGCCAAGCACGAACGGCCGGGCGGATCCGGGCTGGCGGAGATCGATGCGAACGCGGGCGATCAGATTATCTACTGCATCGGCTCGGCGGGCCCCGAACTGGACGAACTGCTGACCACGCTGACAGAGCGCGAAGGTCTGGCCGTGATCGTGGTGGGGGACGAGGTTCCGTCGTACGTGCCGGAGCGTCTGCGCGACCGGATTCTGACCACGTTTGAGGCGAAGGGTCTGGACTTCCAGTCGGTCTGCATTCTGGATGGGGGTAAGGCGGTGGACCGCATCTCCATGAGTCGCGGATATGGCCGCGGGGTGGAAGTGGAAGGCCTCACCAAGCGACTGGCCATCGATCAACTGCGTGTAGCTTTGAGCCGGCCGGCGGAGCGGTTGTATTGGCTGGAGGTGAATCCTTCGGAGCCCGCGCGACATGCGGCCGAGGCGATGCTGAAGTTCGGCGACCGGGTTTACCCGCTGGTTCCGGCCGGGCTGATGAAATGCCTGGAGGAGGAAGCGCTGGATCCGGAGGAGCGGGTCCGGCTGTGCGAGAGCGACGCCCGGCAACTGATGGACACGCGGCCGGTGCTGGCATGGTCGCGGGCGCAACAGGCGGTGGCGCTGCTGGGTGAAAAGGGCGGCAAGCTTTCGGTCACGGATCCGGCGGCGCGGAAATCGGCATACCTGACGCTGTGTCAGGTGTCGGTCCACCTGGCGCTGGGCCACGTCCATCTTCCGCGGGAATTGGGACAGATGGATCTGTTCCTGGAAGGCGCACAGGCTGCCGACCAGGCTTCCCGGCCGGGGCTGTCGACCGCGATCATGTCGGTGGGAACCTGTATTCGCCACCACAGCACGATGAATGATGCCGCCATTCGAATTCTGGCGCGCTCCCTGGTCGCCTTCGAGAAGGACCTGGAAGAGTGGCTTGTTCGGGAGTTGCAGCCGCGGTCGGCGGAGTGGATCCTGGCGCTGGAAAAGGACATGGAAAAGATGCCGTCGTTGGTGTATGACACCCTGCCGGTGCTGTACCGGTTGTTCCGTCCGGCTGAAGCCGCCGAGCGCATCGGGCAACTGCGCGATGAGGCGATTCAGCAACATTTGCTGCTGCGCCAGTACGACATGGCGCAGGCGCTGCTGCATGAGACGGAATCTCCCGATCCGAAGCTGATCGCCGCGTGTCACGAGGGCATGGGCCAGTTGACGAAGGCGGCGGATGAGTTCCTGGCGGCGGGCAGTCCGGCGGATGCGTTGCGCTGCTATCGCAAGGTGCCGGATTTCGACAAGACGCTGGAGTTGCTGGCGGACTTGCCGGATCATCCGGCGCGGCAGTCGCTCGAATGGGTCCGGCAGATGCGCGATTTGGCGGCGCAGCGTCCGGCGGAATTCGGCAAGCAGGTGCTGCCGGAGGAAAAGAAACTGCTGGAGCAGGTGCTGGAAAGCAGTTTAGGGACGGCGCGGAAGAAGCCGGCGCCCCGGGTGAAGAAGGCCGCGGGGGCGCCGAAGAAGAAGGCGGCAGCTCCGAAGAAGAAAAAAGAGCCGCTGTTCTAAAACGGCTGCTCCACTTTCCGTTACTCCCAGCTGAGGATGACCTTACCGGAATTGCCGGAGGTCATGGCTTCGAAGCCTTTTTCGAATTCCGTGTAGTGGAAGCGGTGGGTGATGACGGGGCTGATGTCGAGGCCGGACTGCAGCATGACGGTCATCTTGTACCAGGTCTCATACATCTCTCGGCCGTAGATGCCCTTGATGGTGAGCATGTTGAAGATGACGGTGCGCCAGTCGATGGTCATCTCGTCGGCGGGAATGCCGAGCATGGCGATTTTGGCGCCGTGGCTCATGTTGGCGATCATGTCGCGGAAGCCTGATGGATTGCCGGACATTTCGAGTCCGACATCGAAGCCTTCGGTCATGCCGAGTTCCTTCTGTACGTCGGCGAGTTTGGTCTCGCGGACGTTGACGGCGCGCGTGACTCCCATTTTGCGGGCGAGTTCCAGACGGTAAGGATTGATGTCGGTGATGACGGTGTAGCGGGCGCCGGCGTGGCGCGCGACTCCGGCGGCCATGATGCCGATGGGGCCTGCGCCGGTGACCAGCACGTCCTCGCCGAGCACCGGGAAGGAAAGCGCGGTGTGGACGGCGTTGCCGAACGGGTCGAAAATGGCGGCGACGTCGAGGGGCACTCCTTCATGGTGCCGCCAGAGATTGGTCATCGGCAGGGAGATGAATTCGGCGAACGCGCCGGGACGGTTGACGCCCACGCCCTGGGTGAACGCGCAGAGATGGCGTCGTCCAGCCAGGCAATTGCGGCAGCGGCCGCAGGTGACGTGGCCCTCACCGCTGACCAGATCGCCGGGGAAAAAATCGTTTACGTTGGCGCCGACCTCGACGATGCGTCCGACGAATTCGTGGCCGATGGCCATCGGAACCGGGATGGTGGTCTGCGCCCAGGCGTCCCACTTATAGATGTGCACATCGGTGCCGCAGATGCCGGTGCGCAATACCTGAATCAGAACGTCGTTGATCCCGATCTTGGGGATGTCAATGTCTTCGAGCCACAAACCCTGTTGGCGTTTACTTTTAACCAGTGCCTTCACAACAACTACCATAGCGTATTTCATACCCGCGGCTCCTGGAGCGAGAATAGAAGGAGTGACGAAACGGTTACTGCTTTTCGCATCCACAACGGGCTACCAGATTCGGGCATTCGCCGACGCCGCGCGGCGGCTGGGCGTGGAGTTCACGCTGGCCACCGACCGGTGCCACGTGATGGACGATCCGTGGGGTGACCGGGCCGTGGCGGTGAAATTCGACCGCGTAGCCGAATCGCTGGACGGCCTGCGCGGTATGCAGTTCGACGGCGTGGCGGCGGTGGGCGACCGTCCCGCGATTCTGGCGGCGGAGGCGGCGGAAATGCTGGGACTGCCTTTTCATCCGGCGTCGGCGGCGCGGGCCTGTCAGGACAAGTACCGGGCGCGGCAGTTGTACGAAGCGGCGGGGATGCGGGTGCCGTGGTACTTCCGCGCGGAGTCGGAAGACGATGCGGCGCGGGCCGAGTATCCGTGCGTGCTGAAGCCGGTGGGGTCGTCGGCAAGCCGGGGCGTGATCCGCGCGAACGATGCGGCGGAGTTTGTGGCGGCGTTCCGGCGGATCGGGCGAATGGGCGAGCGGGAAGTGCAGGTGGAAGGGTATATCGAGGGCCGGGAGTTCGCGCTGGAAGGTCTGGTGACGGCGGGAGAATTGCGTGTGCTGGCGATCTTCGACAAGCCCGATCCTCTGACCGGGCCGTACTTCGAAGAGACCATCTACGTGACGCCCTCGCGGGAATCGGCGGAGTTTCAGCAGGCGCTGGAGCGGACAGCGTCGCGGGCGGTGCAGGCGATTGGTCTCTGGCAGGGTCCGGTACACATCGAACTGCGCAACGATTGGATTCTGGAGGCGGCGGCGCGGCCCATCGGCGGGCTGTGCGCGAAGGCTCTGCGATTCGGCGGCGGGGTGCCGCTGGAGGAGCTGATTTTGCGCCATGCGCTGGGTGAGGATGTGAGCGCGCTGGTGCGGGAAGAAGTCGCGTCGGGTGTCATGATGATTCCGATTCCCAAGGGCGGGGTGTACGACGGGGTGGACGGCGTCGAGCAGGCCGCGGCGGTCGCGGGCGTGGAGGATGTGATCATCACGGCGCAGCCGGGGCAGCGGTTGATTCCGCTGCCGGAGGGGTCGAGTTACCTGGGCTTTCTGTTCGCGCGCGGGGAAGGGGCGGCGGATGTCGAGGAGTCTTTGCGCCGGGCCCACGCGGAACTACGATTCCGCATTGCGACGGCGCTGGAGACGCTGCAGTAGGCGCTTCTGAGATGGTGCGAGAGTTACTTACCCTTTGGCTCTGGGGGGGACGAAATCGGGGGGGAGGGCCGCGCCTTCTCCGAAGAAGTAGTTCTCCATTTGCTGAATGAGGAATTCCTGAGCCTGAGCCGTGCCGAGATTGAGGCGGTACTCGTTCATGAGCATCTTCATGTGCTCGACCCACATTTTCCAGGCGTCTTTGGAGACGTTCTCGTAGATTCTCTGTCCCAGCGGGTGGCCTTCGAAGGGCACTTCGTCCAGACCTTCGAGTTCTTTCTGGAACTTCACGCAAAAGACCTTACGCGCGCCGGGGCGAATTGCATTTGCGATGTTGTTGAGTCCACCGCCGCC
>DASZMZ010000114.1:0-15781 GCA_035551455.1 Candidatus Sulfopaludibacter sp. | reverse complement strand
CATCGCCTACTCCACCAGTCCCGGACAGGTGGCCGCCGACAATCCCAACGGCCGCAATAGCTGGTTCACCGAAGCCCTCGCCGATACCCTCTCGCAGCCCGGACTTTCGCTCGACGAAGTCAGCACCCGTGTCCGTGCGCGCGTTTCTTCCGAGACCGAAGGCAAGCAGATTCCCTGGTCCACCTCCAACCTCACCAGCCGCTTCTTTTTCCATACGCCGCTCAACGCCGAAGCCGAGAATGACCCGGCCGTCACCGATAAGTGGATGGAAGAAGCCAAGCGCCGCGAACAGCGCGAGGAATGGTCCGAAGCCATCGACTACGTCAATCGCGTGCTCCAGAAGAAGCCGGGCGGATCGCTCGAAGCTGTCGCCAACGCCAAACTGCCCTACCTGATGGCCCGCCGCGACGGTCAGACGGCTTACGACGCCAGCAACTTCAGCGCCGCCTCCGGCCAGTTCGAAAAGGCCATCGGCATGGATCCCTTCGCCATCGAAGCCGCCTTTCACGGCGTCAACAGCTACCTGTTGAACGACAAGCTCCCCGAAGCCCTGCGCCTGTTGAAGGCCGTGCGCGTGCGCGGCACCTCCGCCGATATCGAAAAGGCAAACGCCATGTTGAAGGAACTGGCCATCGTCTATCCCGATGCGGGCCTGGAACTGAAGGCCGGCATTCCGCAGCCCCCGAAGATCGAAGAGGTCTTTAGCGGAGTCCATTTCGGCGTCCCGGATTGGGACGCGGGTGCTCGCTATCTGCATGCGCAGCCCGTGGAACTGGGCCGCTTCGTCAAGGAGTTGACCGACGCCTTCCCGCCCCCGGTAGTCAACACTTCCACCGCGCCTCCGCCCCTGGCGGCCGATGCCGCTGCGCCGGCCGGAGCGCCCTCCGCAGCCGCCGTGCAAGTGGCCAATGCCATCTTCCATGTGGAAGTGATCCCCACCGGCGCCACGCGCGACATCCAGATCCGCCGCATCGGCGACGCCAAGTTGAATAACAGCGGCGTGCAGCGGCCTTCCGGCGTTCCCGTCAAGATCGCCACCAACCCGCCGGGCGCGGACCTGAGCGTGGATGGCGACCCGAGCCAGCACTGCCAGTCGCCCTGCGTCCTGAGTCTGCCGGCGGCCAATCAGACCATCACCGCTAAATTGCCCGGTTACCGCGTGGCCAGCCAGCCCATCACGGTGGCGGCGACCGGCGGCGATTTCCAGATTCCGATGGAGCCGGAATACGGCTTCGTCCAACTCGAAGGAGCGCCCGGACAGACTCCCGTCGTCTTCAATGGAGTGACCGTGGCGCAGCAGGTGCCGATCCGCCTGCAGCTTCCGGTAGGAAAGTACGAAGTCCGCGAAGTGAAGGACGGACAGATCACCGGTACCCAGGCCATTGAGGTAACTCTGCAGAGTACCAGTGCGGTCACGGTGAAGCGGTGAGGTCTATGGGGTTCCTGAAAAGCGCGTTAATCCTGGCGATGTCCCTTCCGGCATTCGGAGCGGCCTTCACCGATCGGTCCGAGTACGATCTGGTGCTGACCATTCGCGAGGAAGCCACCCCGCAGAAGCGGCTCGTCCTGCTGGACCAGTGGAAGGTCAAGTATCCGCAGTCGGATTTGCGCCAGGTGCGTCGCGAGTTGTATCTGGCCGCTTATCAGGAACTCTCCGACAGCGCCCATATCCTGGATATCGCCAAGGAAATGGTCGCCGATCAGCCCGACAGCCTGGTGGGCGCTTATTGGTGTACGCTGCTGATTCCGGGCGCGCGAAACGCCACGCCGGAACTGTGGGCCGTCGGCGAAAAAGCCGCCGCGCGCATGTTGAGCGGTACACGTCCCGCCGCCGTGCCGGAAGCCGAGTGGAGCAAGCAGAAAGGCGCCGCCGAACTACAGGGCCATCGCGCCCTGGCCTGGATCCGCTGGCAGCGCGGCGATTTTCCCGGGGCCGAAACCGAATTCCAGGCCTACCTCGCCAAGAATCCCAAGAACGCCGAGATGACCGCTTGGTACGGCATGACGCTGGCCGGCGAAAAGTCGCCAGAAAAGATCACCCTGGCTCTGTGGCAACTGGAACGCGCCGGATCGATGAAGGACGATCAGCCCCTGCCCGAGGCCACTCGGCGCCAGGTCGGCGAACTGGCCGACCGCATGTACGTCTCCTTCCACGGAGACAACGACGGGCTCGATCAGCTGCGCGCCAGCGCCGCCGCCGCGCCGGCGCCTCCCGCCGAGTTCAAGCTGGAGACCGCCGCGGTCATTGCGGCGCGGAGAGCCGAGGCCGAGATGCTCCGCACCAATCCCATGCTGGCTTCATGGCTCACCATCCGCAAACAGCTCGATTCGCCGGACGGCGATAAGTACTTCGCCGAAACGCTCCGCCCCACGCGCCTGCCGCGCCTCAAGGGCACCGTGATTCGCTGCACCCCGGCCAAGCGGCCAACCGAAATCGTCCTGGGCGTCAGCAATGCCGTCACCGAAGAGGTAGTCCTGAAGGTGGCCAGCCCCTTCGCCCGCGAAGCCGATCCCGGCACCGAAATCGAGTTCGAAGGCGTGGCCGACAGCTTCAACAAATCGCCCTTCCAACTGACGGTAATGGCGGAGAAGGATAAGATCACCGGCTGGCCCGAAGTCCCCGCCCCGGCGAGAAGAAAGTAGCGCGCCGGCTTACCGGTGCTTCACTTCAATTTGGGTGACCACGCTGGAACTCGGACGGTCCGACGTATTGACCACGTAGACCGAATTCGGCGGCTCCTTGTCATTGAGCGGCTGATTCACTTTGCGGATGGCGATGTCGCGCGTGCCGAACTGCTGCGCCATGTGCTTCACCGCGTTGTCCATGCTCGCATCGGCGTAATCCACAGTCCGGCGGACCGGCGACGTGGGAGGCGGAGCCGCTTGAGCAGGCGCGCTGTTCTGCCGCTTGATGCCGTCCGATAGATCGTAGAAATCGCGCGGATCGCGAGACAACACCACGAACAGCGTCTCGCTACCCGCCGGATCGCCGATCTCGAAGCAGTAACTCTTCGGGACACGGATCCGTTTGCCCGGATCGATGATATTGCTTTCTTCGGCCATTTCCGCCGACGGCATCAGCGCCTGCCAGGAGCCGCTGGATTGCTTGGCCAGCACGTACAGATACCCGGAGCGGTTGGACTCGAAATCCAGCGCGAAGCATTCGCCGCGCTTCAAAACGCGATCCGGATCGGACAGTTCCGAGCGGCCGCTTTGCGGATCCACCACCACCAGGTTGTATCGCAGCCCCAGATGCACCGCGCCGGGGTTCTCTTTCGGAGGAATCGCGGCCGCACTCTGAACAGGCGCGGTCGCCGTGCGCTGCGCCGTCTTATGCACCGGCGGCAGGGCGTCCTTCTGCGCCACGGCGAGGTAAAACAACTCGCGCGCGCCCTCCATGTGGTCCTTCTTTTCAGGAGTCTTGGCGGGTTGTGCCGGCTGCTGCGCCCGCTGTTGCGCCCAGGCGCCGAAACACGCCACCATGATGGTCACCCAGATCATCGGCCGCGTCTTCATAAGGGTTGTATTGTACCATCGGGTACGATTGTAACCAACGGTCTTATGCTTTATGCGACAGTAGTTGTGCGCCACTTATGCGGAAATCCGTCAAAGCGGTACTACCAGTTACCAACCCAAGTACTCCCGCTGCGGAGGGCCCGGAGGAACCGGATCTCAAGGCTCCGTCCCTCTACCTGAATCGCGAGCTGAGCCTCCTCGCTTTTCAGAATCGCGTCCTCGAAGAAGCGGAAGACAAGCGCAACCCTCTGCTCGAACGCGTCAAGTTCCTTTCGATTCTCGGCTCCAACCTCGACGAGTTCTTCATGGTGCGCGTAGCCGGCGTGGCTGCGCAGATCGAAGCCGGAGCCACGGAGGCAGGCGCCGATGGCCTTGGTCCCCGCGCTCAACTCGTGGCCGTTCGCCGCGAAGTCAAAAAGCTGCTCGCCGAAGCCCACCGCTGCATGGAAACGCTCATGGTGGAACTGGTGGAACAGAGCATCTTCATCCACGATTATCAGGCGCTGAGCGACGCCCATCGCAGACGCGCCGTTCAGTACTTCGACGAAACGGTCTTCCCGGTGCTCACGCCCCTGGCCTTCGACCCCGGCCGGCCCTTTCCCCACATCAGCAATCTCAGTCTGAACCTGGCCGTCCTGATCCGCGATAAGGCCGGTCACGAGCATTTCGCGCGCGTCAAAGTGCCCGATTCCCTGCCACCGCTGGTCGCGGTGAGCCGCAACACCAAGGCCGTTTCCAAGCGGGCGCGCAACCGCCGCATCGACATGGTCTGGCTGGAAGAGGTGATTGCCGCAAACCTCGGGCAGCTCTTCCCGGGCATGGAAGTGGTGGAGTCCTACGCCTTCCACGTCACGCGCGACGCCGAAGTCGCCATCAAGGAACTGGAGGCCGAAGACCTCCTGGAGACCGTGGAGGAAGGCGTCCGCCAGCGCCGTTTCCAACAGGTGGTCCGCCTGAGTGTCACGCGGGAAATGCCCAACTCCATGCTCACCATCCTGATGAACAATCTGGAGGTGACGCAGTCTGAGGTCTACCGCACCGAACGGCCGCTTTCCCTCAAGCGCCTGATGCACCTTTACAGCCTCGACCGGCCGGATCTCAAGTACCCTCCCTTCGTCCCCGCTATCCCCAAGGACCTGGCCGAACTCACCGACGAAGAGGACATGTTCGCCGTCATCCGCCGGCGCGACATCTACATGCACCATCCCTTCGATTCGTTCCAGCCCGTCATCGAGTTCCTCCGCAAGGCGGCCCGCGATCCGGCCGTGCTGGCCATCAAGATCTGCCTCTATCGCGTGGGCCGCAACTCCCCCGTGGTCGAGGCCCTGCTCGAAGCCGTGGAGGAAGACAAGCAGGTGGCCGCGCTGGTGGAATTGAAGGCCCGCTTCGACGAAGAGAGCAACATCGAATGGGCCCGCGCGCTGGAACGTTCCGGCGTCCACGTGGTCTACGGGCTCATCGGCCTCAAGATCCACAGCAAGGTCGCGCTCGTCGTGCGGCGCGAGCAGGACCGCATCGCCCGCTACGTCCACATCTCCACCGGCAACTACAACGCCGTCACCGCCCATACCTATACCGACATGGGCATCTTCACCTGCAATGAGGATATCGCCGACGATGTCAGCGATCTCTTCAACTACCTGACCGGCTATTCCTACAAGGCCGATTACCAGAAACTCCTGGTGGCGCCCGTCAATCTGCGCGCCCGCATGGAAGCCCTCATCGAGCGCGAGATCAAGCATGCCAAGGCCGGCAACAAGGGCCATCTGATTTTCAAGATGAATTCCCTCTCTGACGCCAAGCTGATCCGCATGCTGTACAAAGCGTCGCGCGCCGGCGTCAGGATTCAGCTTTTGGTGCGCGGCATCTGCTGCCTGCGTCCGGGGGTCCGCGGCATCAGCGACAACATCGAAGTCATCAGCATTGTGGGACGTTTTCTGGAACACAGCCGCGTCTACTACTTCCGCAACAATGGCGCGGAGGAAGTCTATATCGGCAGCGCCGACCTGATGTCGCGCAACATCGATAATCGCGTCGAAGTCCTGGTGCCCGTGAAGGACCCGGAGATCATCCGCACCATCTGCGACGTCGTCCTGCCCGTCTATCTGGCCGACAACGTGAAGGCGCGGCAGATGACGTCCACCGGCGGTTATCCCAAGCGTAAGACCAACAGCAGGACGCCGGTGAATTCCCAGGAAGTGCTGCTGCAGCGGCGCGCCAATCCACCCAAGAAGGTGAAGCATGTGCGGTCGCGGACGAAAAGCTAGCGGCGCGCTCGCCGTCCTGCTGGCCGTCTGTCTGTATGGCCAGACTCCGGCCGGCTTGCGGCCCGCCAAACGAAGCGGCGAAGAAGGCTCCAGCATCCTGCCCGGCGGCCGGCAGCTCACGCCGCACGGCAAGCAATACTTCACCGGGCCCGGACCTTTCGGACTCGCCATCAGTCCCGATGGGCACACCGTCGTCACTGCCGACGGCGGTCCCAATCGCTACGGCCTGACCCTGTTCAATGAGCAGGCCGAGAAGCCCCTCACCAGCATGGTGGCGCCGCATCCCCGCCGCGATGAAAAGGACCCCGACGACGACGGCTGGCGCAGCATCTTCATGGGTCTGGCCTTCGAGAGCGATGCCGCGCTCTACGCCTCCGAGGGCGAATCGGGCCGCATCCGCCGCGTCGATCTCCGCACCGGCAAAGGCGCCCCCTTCCTCGACCTGAATCAGGGCGGCGCGCGCGACAGCTACAGCGGCGACCTGGCCTACGATCCGGCCCGCCACCTGCTCTATGCCGTGGACCAGGCCAACTTCCGCCTGGCGATTATCGACACCCGCCGCAAGCAGTTGGTCAGCAGTCTGCGCACCGGACGCCTCCCCTTCGCCGTGGCCCTTTCGCCCGACCGCAAGACGGTCTACGTCACCAATCTGGGCATGTTCGAGTACCGCGCCCTTCCCGGCGCAGACCCCAAGAATCCCGAAACGGGCGTGGCCTTTCCCCTCTTCGGCTTTCCCTCCGCCGAATCCCTGAAACAGTTGGGCGACCCCAACGCCGCCGGCTCTAACTCGCTGGCGATTGTCGATGTCTCCAAGCCCGCCGCTCCCCGCCTGGTCGCTCAGGTGCCCACCGGATTGCCCTTCGGCGGCATTGTTATGGGCGGCAGCAGTCCTTCGGGCGTGGCGGCGTCGGCGCGCTACATCTACGTGGCCAACGCCAATCAGGATTCCATCACCGTGATCGATGCGCCTACCCACGCGCGCGTCTCCGATATCGGACTCCGCATGCCGGGCTATGGCACGCTGCGCGGCGTCCTCCCGATTGGCGTGACCCTCACGCCGGACGGCAGATTGCTTCTGGTCGCCGAGGCCGGGATCAATGCAGTGGCCGTGATCGACGCCGAGTCGCGCGTGGTGCTCGGCCACGTTCCCTCCGGCTGGTTTCCCACGCGTGTTCGCACCTCGCGCAACCAGGTCTTCGTGGCCAACGCCAAAGGTCACGGCACCGGTCCGAATTCGACTGCCGCCGAGCGCGCCGCAAATGCTCGCCGCGGCACCGTCTCCCGCTATCCCATACCGTCGCTCGAGGAGTTGAACACACTCACGGCGGCGGTGATGGCGAACAACGGCTTCTCCGCCGTCACCCAGATTCCTGCGCCGCCGCCGGTGCAGCACGTCGTCATCATCGTTAAGGAGAATCGCACCTACGACGAAGTCTTCGGCGATCTTCCCGACGCCGCCAACGGACCGCGCGCCGGCGAAGCCTCCCTGGCCCGTTGGGGCCTGAAGGTGACGCCCAATCACCACGCCATCGCCCGCCGCTGGAGCACCAGCGACAACTTCTATGCCGATTCCGAAGTGAGCGTCGATGGCCATCACTGGCTGGTCGGCTCGTATCCCAACGCCTGGACGGAGAGCACGCTTATGGCGTCCTACGGCGGCCAGAAGTCGTTCCGTCTGCCCACCACGGCGCCGGGCAGGCTCCTGTTCGCCGGCAGCGATTCCTCGCTGCATCCCGAAGAGCAACTCGAAGCCGGCGCACTGTGGCATCACCTGGAACGCAACCACGTCAGCTTCTTCAATTTCGGCGAGGGCTTCGAACTCGCCGGCATCGATGAGGGCGAGGGACTCGAACCTACGGGCGGCCGCTTCTTCACCAACATGCCGATGCCCGATCCGCTCTTCCGCAATACCTCGCGCCGGTATCCGGGCTTCAACACCAACATCTCGGACCAGTACCGCGCTACGCAATTCATCGCCGAAATGGGCGAGCGGTATGGCGCTGGCAAGAGCCCGCTACCGCAATTGCTCTTCATCCATCTGCCCAACGATCACACGGCCCGTCCGCGTCCGCGCGCCGGCTATCCCACCGAGGCGTCGTACGTCTCCGATAACGATCTGGCCCTCGGACGCATCCTCGAGTACCTCTCGCACAGCGAGTGGTGGTCCAGCATGGCCGTGCTCATCACCGAGGACGATTCGCAAAGCGGAGTGGACCACGTGGATTCGCATCGCACCGTGCTGATGGCGGCCGGCCCTTACGCCCGGCGAAACTACACCTCGCACGTGAACACCAGTTTTCCAGGACTCCTGAAGACCGCCTTCTGGCTCCTCCGCATGCCGCCGCTGAATCTCTACGACGCCGCCGCGGTCTCGCTCTCCGACTGCTTCACCACCGACCCGGACCCCACGCCCTACGACGCCCTACCCGTCGATCCCACGATCTTCGACCCCACCAAAGTCCGCACCGTAAAAGGCGAGAATCCCGGCCCCGCCATGGACGACCCCGCCGAAATCCGCCGCCAGCGCCGCGGAAGATGAGAGGCAATTCCTCACCACGGAGCCACGAAGGACACGGAGCAGAACACGGAGGGTAGGCTAGCTTCTCCGTGAGTCTTCGTGTTCTTCGTGTCTCCGTGTTGAAGGCTCACTCCCGCTTCTACCGCGCGGCGAAGTAGCCCGTCTTGGCGCGCACCGTCAGATCCGGCCGCTTGGAGCGGATTTTGATCTTTCGGAAAGAGCCGTCGCCGGTCGGGTCGGTGGAATGGTACGCCAGTTCGTAGCTCGACCGTAACTGTTCGCCGATCTGCTCGAAGTTGCTCTTCAAGCCCTTCTCCCGCGCATCGAAATCGGCCCCTCCCGTCTCCCGCGCAATCCGCTCCATCACGCCGATGCCGTACTTGTTGCGTGCGTTCAGCACGCCGTTGCGCGCCTCCGTATAGCGCACGCAGAACAGCAGCACGTTGCTTGCCTGCGCCGCTTCAATCGCCTCCAGCATGTGGTGTGCACTCGAATTATCCTCGCCGTCGCTGAAGATGATCAGCGCCTTGCGACGCCCCTCCGAATGCACCATGAGCTGATTGACCGAATGGTAAATGGAATCGTAAAACGCCGTCCCCAGAATGCGGCGCTCGCGCGGTCCAATTTCCGGGAATTCCACCTTGCCCTTATGAAACATTTCCAACCCGTTGATCAGATCCTTGGGCGAATTGGTGAAGTCGGCCACCAGGCGCAAACGGTTGCCGAAGCAGACCATGAAGGCCTGATCCTGCGGCCCCAGGACGCTCTTCAGGAACGTCTGCAGATCCTTGACGTGCGGCTTGACGAACGAATCCTGGCTGCCGCTGACGTCCATCAGCAGTCCCAGTTTCAAAGGCACGTCGGAACTGCGCGCGAAGAAGGCGACCTTCTGCGGCACGCCGTCTTCGAAGACTTCCACATCGTCCTGCGTCAGGTCCGTCACCAAGCGGCCGGCCGCATCACGCACGGAGAAGCCCACGTTGACCAGGTGGACGTCCACCCGAATGGACTCCTGCGCCGGCAGCAGCACGGCGAGCAGACACAGCCACAGTGAGGTCCTCATACCTTCTTAATACGCTAGGCGGGCAAAGCGAGAGGCGAAATCCCTTCGGGTTTCAGACCTTCAGCCAGCACCAGCCAGTCGCCGTTGGTCAGAAAGGCCTGGACCGCCATCAGTTCCACCATGGGTCCGGCGGGCCAATTCGGGAAGACCTGAAAGGGACCATAGGTGAATCGGGCGTCCTCGAGATGGAAGGCGGCTTGCGCCGTCTGGCCCTTCAGTTGGACCCGGCCGTCGCGCGCGCTCTTCACGAATCCCGACGTCCGCAACGATCCCGATTTCGCCACAAACCAGACGCCGATCTGTTTGCCGTCCGCCATCCATGCGTCGAAACGCCGCCAGGCATCCTCCGCCGGAATGAGGTTCCCGTCGAAATAAGGCTGATTGAAATCCCACATAGCGTCAGTCTACATCGAGCGGTAGACTGTAGATTCGCCTATGCAACTGGAAAAGATTCAGCAGGAGATCCGCAAGCAGAACCTGGACGGTTGGTTGTTCTTCGACCACCACCACCGCGACCCGCTGGCCTACCGGGTCCTGGGGCTCAAGCCTGCCACGCCGACGCGCCGCTGGTATTATCTGATTCCCGCGGAAGGGGAACCCACCGGCCTCGAGCACCGCATTGAGCGCGGTTCGACCGGCAATCTGCCCGGCGAGAAGATCCCTTATTCCAGTTGGACCGAGCAGACCGCGGCCCTCGGAAAAATGCTCAAAGGCATGAAGCGCGTCGCCATGCAGTACTCGCCCATGTGCGCCATCCCGTATGTCTCCATGGTGGATGGCGGTACGGTGGAACTGGTGCGCAGCACGGGCGTCGAAGTGGTCAGCTCCGCCGAACTGATCCAAACCTTCGAAGCGCGGTGGACTCCGGAAGCGCTCGAATCCCACCTGGAGGCCGGACGCCGCGTCGACAAGGTGCGCGCCGAAGCCTTCGCCATGATTCACGAGCGCACACGCAACGGCGCGCCGCTCACGGAAATGGACGTGAAGGACCTGGTCCGCACGAATTTCACCGCCGCCGGCCTGTTCACCGACCACGGCCCCATCGTGGGCTGCAACGCCAACGCCTCCAACCCGCACTACGAACCGATGCCCGGCAGTTGCGCCGCCATCCACGCCGGCAATTGGGTGCTGCTGGATATGTGGGCCAAGCTCGATCAGCCCGGTGCCGTCTACTACGACATCACCTGGACCGCCTTCTGCGGCGACAATCCGCCGGACCGCATGCGCGAGGTCTTCGGCATCGTGACCGGAGCGCGCGACGCGGCCATCAAGCGCGTGATCGAAGCCAAGGCAGCGGGGTATCCTCTGCGCGGTTTCGAGGTGGACGATGCCTGCCGCGCCGTGATTCAGAACGCGGGCTTCGGTGAGTACTTCACGCACCGTACCGGCCATTCCATCGGCGAAGAGGTCCACGGCAACGGCGCCAACATGGACAATCTGGAGAGTCACGACGTGCGCACCGTATCGCCGTGGACGTGTTTCTCCGTGGAGCCCGGGATCTATCTGCCGGAGTTCGGTGTCCGCTCGGAAATCAACATGTTCGTGGGCGATACCGACGCGCGCGTCACCGGCGAGATTCAGCGGGAGATGGCGCTGCTCTAAATGCCGTTTCAGGCGCTGGCCGCCGTCGCCACGATTCTGTCGTTCGCGCCGCACGGCAACACCATCGAATTCAAACTCGACCACGGCAGCGCCGACATGGTCTGGAACGGCGCCAGCACGTTCCGTTTCCGCCGCACCCTGGAAGGTCCGCTCGCCGCATTGAAGCCGGCCGACGACCAGACCAAGCCCGCGTTCCAGGTGGAAGACACCGCCGCCGCCATCCGCGTCCGTTCGGAGTTTCTGGATGTGACCATTCAGAAGCACGGTCTGCTGGTGCGCGTGCGCAGTGGGGACGGCCTGCCGATTATGGCGGACCTCTCCGAGCCGCGGCAGGAAGGCGACCGCGTGGTGTGGGAGCGCGAGATGGCCCCGGGCACGCGACTCTACGGGCTCGGTCCGCGGGTCGACCCCAGCTTCGACCTGCGCGGCAAGAAGGTGGAGACGGACGTGCCGTTTCTGCTGTCCACCACGGGCTACGGCGAGTATTACCCCGGCGCCGGACCCTTCGCTTTCGACTTCAAAGCCGCCGACCGGTATAAGGTCACCGCGCCCGGTGTGGACTACTTCTTCTATTACGGTCCGCGGCCGAAGGAGATTTTCAAAGAGCATCACGCGCTGAATGCCGCGACCACAATATGGCAAGTGCCGGTGGACCGTCCGGCCACGTGGACCACTTTGCGCGACGGGCTGCTGCGCATGGTGCAGGCAGCCATTTCGGGGGTCCTGTACCCCTCGTTCGATCTCTCCGCCTTCGCCGGAGCGGATCCGGCACTCTTGCAGCGCGCCCGCCAAATCGGGTCGCTGGCGCACACGGTGACGCCGGGCACAGTCCCACTGAGTAACTTCCGCAAGCAACTGGATACGTTCTACGGTCCGTATCCGCCCGAAGTCGAGTACAACGGTTATCCCATCTGGCACCCGCTGCCTTTCCAGTTTCCCGACGACGCGGAATGCGCCAAACACGCCGATGAATTCATGCTGGGCGACGAGATGCTGATCGCGCCCATCTACGACGGCACCAACAAGCGCTCCGTGTATTTGCCGCAGGGCGTGTGGACCAACCTGGAAACCAATGAGGCCATCACGGGCCGCAAGGAAGTGGCGGTGGCCACGCAGGCGCTACCCGTCTTCGCGCGCAACGGCACGATTGTCCCGCTGGATTCGCCCGGCGGTATGGCCCTGCACTACTTCCCGCAACTGGGCGCCGAGTTCTTCATTCTGGAAGACGACCTCAGCGAGTACACCGCCGTCCATGCCGCGCCGTCGCTGGATGCCATGCGCCTCGAGATCGAATCCAAGAAGGAACGCGATTATCTGTGGGTGGTGCACCACATCGAAAAGCCCGTCTCCGTGGGCTTCGAGGACCAGAAGTACCCCTTCTCCTACGACGCCGCCCAGAAGAATCTCCAGGTTCGCGTCCACGTCAAAGCCAAGACCGACAACGTCATCGTCATCGAGTGGTAAGGCCGCGCTTTCCGGGCGTCCCATTGTTCAATAAATGGCAGCGTGGTAACAATTGGGTAACATTGGGCCTTTAGTCTCAGATCAGCAGCGTGGAAATCGACGCTGAAAGGAGAGAAGACGATGTTCTATTCCAAGCAACTCGCATTCGTTGCCGTTCTGGCGATTTTCCCATGCGCGGCGCAGACGCCGGCGGAACTCTTGCAGAAGGGCATCTACACCCAGGAGACTCTGGGGGATCCAGACGCAGCGATCCAGATTTACCGGCAGATCCTTACCGCCGCGCCGACCCAGTCGCCCGTTGCGGCGCAGGCCCAATATCGGATTGCCGAAACCTTGTTACAGAAGGGCGATCTGAGCGGCGCGGCGCTGGAGTTCAACATCCTCGCCACGCGCCATTCGGAACAGCAGGCTTTGATCGCGAAGATGGCCGAACGGTTGAGCGGCGTGATTCGTCATCCGGCCGGGACCTTCACAAACGGGCGCTACAAGAACAAGCGGACCGGCCTCGAAATCGCCATCGCCGCACCCTGGAAGCCCACCTATGACGGCGCATCCTCGGACAACGGAGATATGGTGGGGCTGACCGACGGCACCTCCATCGACTTCGGCGTCTGGATGATCCCGGAAGTCTCCACGGCGGCGCAGATTCAGGAAAAGCTGCGGAACTCCGTAGCTGAAAAAGTGAAGATGAACAAAGGCATGCCGGGCTTCGCATTTCGCCCGGAGACGATTCAACCGCGCGTCATCTCGGGCCGTCAGGCCTTGAGCGCGGTCGCCGAATACGTGGAGAACGGCAAGAAATTGGCGGCCGCTTATACCTGGATCTTCACCGAGAAAACCCACGTGGTTTTCCTCGCCCGCGCCATACCGATGGACGACCTGGCAAGCGCGCAAGCGCGGCTGGACCAGTTGGTCTCCTCCGCTTTGGTGCCGTAAATGACGCGTCCGCGCTCCACCTGGCTGATTCCGCTGTTCCTCGTCTTCGGCGTGCTGGTGCCGACAGGCTGCGTGCTGTGGTTCATGAACGCGGCGGCCCAAAGCCAGGGCAAGGCAGCGCGGCAAAGCGTCACGGACGCCTACCGCAGTCAATTGCGATTTCTGCGCGACCGGGTGGATTCCTTCTGGCTCGATCGCGCAGCCGCCATTGAGACCGCGGCGTCCGGAGCCGCGCCGGCGGCCTTTCAGCGCATCGTGCGGCAGGGAATGGCCGACTCCGTGGTGATCGTCCAGTATCCTTTCCCGGCACGTGAACTTCCCCAGGAAACGCCGCGCGGCGTGGAGTGGCAAAGCGCGATGGAGCAGGAGCGCACGCCGAGTACACTGGCCGATGCGGCCGCCAGCTATGGCCACATTGCGCGAACGGAAACGGTCCTCGAAGTCGCCGCCCGCGCCGCACAAGCGCAGGTCCGCTGCCTCATTCGCAGCGGCAACCGGGACGGCGCGCTCCGGGCCATCCAGACCTACTTCGTAACAGGCCGCCTGCGGCAGGCCGGGAACTTCGGGGGCCGGTCGATTGCCGGAGACGAACTGCTGCTCGGCCTGCACCTGCTCAAACCGGCGGATGCGCGCTACGCGCCGGCAGCGCAACATCTGGCGGACTTGCTGAATGATTACTCCGCACCCGGCATGCCTTCCTCGCAGCGCCTCTTTCTGATGGACGAATTGTCCGCGTCCTTTCCCGCCGCCGTGCTTCCCACGCGCGACGCCGAACGTCTGGCCGTCACCTATCTGGAGACCGAGGCAGTGGGCGCCAACAGTCGAGCCATGGAGCGCACCCACGTGCCCGACGTCTGGAAACTACCGGCTCCGGGTGGACACGTCATCGGCCTCTTTCGCACGTCCACGATACAGGACGCCATGAAGGCGCTGCTGGCGGAAAAGGATCCGCCGCCGGGAGTGACCTTCGCCGTGTCGCCGCCGGGTGCACAGGCCGATCCCGAAGCCATCGCGGCGGGAGTCTGGCTGCCCGGCTGGCAGCTCTCCTTCAGCCTGGTGAATTCCAAACCGCTGGACGAGGCCGAGCGGGCGCGCGTGGCGTCGTACCTCTGGATCGGCTACCTCGCAGTCGCATCCCTGGTGCTTACCACCGGACTCCTGGGACAATGGCTGCGCCGCGAGGCCCGCCTGGCCCGCCTCAAAACGGATCTGGTGGCCGCCGTCTCCCACGAGCTGCGCACGCCGCTGGCCTCCATGCGCCTGCTGGTGGAAACGCTCCTCGAAGACGAGAGGCCGGAGCCGGTCAAAGTCCACGAGTATCTCACGCTGATCGCCCGTGAGAATCTGCGCCTGTCGCGTCTGATCGAAAACTTCCTCACCTTCTCCCGCATCGAGCGCAACCGGCAGAAGTTCGTCTTCGCGCCCACCCCGGTATCCGACGTGGTCCACAAAGCCGTCGCCGCCATGGGAGAGCGCCTGCATGCACCCGGCTGCAGCCTGGATCTGGACATCGACAACGGCGTGGCGCCGCTCTCCGCCGATGAAGACGCACTGGTCACGGTGATGGTCAACTTGCTGGACAATGCCTGCAAGTACACGCCCGGACCGCGCCGCATCTCGGTATCGGCAGCCGGCGAAGGCGACAAGGTGATTCTCAGGGTGAAGGACAACGGCATCGGCATCGCACCGCGCGAGCAGCGCCGCATCTTCCGCCGCTTCTACCAGGTAGATCAGCGACTGGCGCGTGAGACCGGCGGCTGCGGGCTAGGACTCAGCATCGTCGAATTCGTGGTGCGCGCGCACGGCGGCAAAGTGGTGGTGAATAGCAGCCCCGGCGCGGGCTCTACTTTCAGCGTGGTATTGCCGAAGGGGGCGGCGGCATGAGCACGGGACGCATGCTGATTGTGGAAGACGATGCGGCGATGCTGCGCGGCTTGAAGGACACCTTCACATCCCGCGGCTGGGAGGTGCTCACGGCGGCGGACGGACAGAGCGGACTGGATGCCTCGCTCTCCTGGAATCCCGAGGTGATCCTGCTGGACCTGATGCTGCCGCACGTCAATGGCTACGAGATTTGCCGCGCGGTCCGCGAGCGCGGTCTGGAGATGCCCATCCTTATGCTGACCGCCAAAGGTCAGGAGGAGGACATCGTCCTCGGGCTCAATCTGGGCGCCGACGATTACATCACCAAGCCGTTCCGCCGCAATGAACTGATCGCTCGCGTGAATGCCTTCCTGCGCCGCAGCAAGGCCAAGCAGAGCGCCAGTTACCGGTTCGGCGATTACGAGTTGAATCTGACGGCCCACAAGTTATTTCGCGGCGGACAAGAACTGGAACTGACCGCCAAGGAATTCGCCCTGCTCAGCTATCTGGTCTCCCGGCGCGGCTGCGCGCTGGCCCGCAACGACATCCTCA